>JACPQF010000132.1 GCA_016190625.1 Chloroflexota bacterium
GGAGCCCTTCACCACCCTACCTACTTAGCCATAAAGCGTACGCTATCTCTCCTCACCTCTACAACCAATCCTGCCATTACCAGGCTCCTGGTCTACAAATAATTCAGCCCGGGACACCCGAGGGGCCGGCGTCGACCGACTGGTGCCATCATACAACGACCGCGTGTCACTGAGCGTGTCACTGGAGCGGGAAAACGAGAGCAAATCACAAAGTCACCAAAAAGACGACACCAAGACCACCAGCAGAACCTTACTCTCTCAATTCCGGCCATTTGACCCGTCTTTCTCTCTTTGTGTACTCATATTTAGCACCCCGACCCAGCCGCAAGGGCGAGCAACCGAGCCGGAACGGGCAAAGAGATAACCGGAAACAGGCCGAGGACCACCCTTGAGACCCGATGAATTGACGCCCGGTAAGTAGCAATCAATCATACAGTGCCCTGTCTTGAACTCCGACGCCCGGAGCAAGCTCGGCAGAGGAATTGCCGATGTTGGCTAGGCCAAGTGGTATGTTACAGCAGTCTGCCAGTCCTGTCAATAGCATAGCAGCTTGATCGGCGCAGCAACTGCCCTCCTCCGGCGAGAACGGGGCCTTTCAGCCAGACGCTTTGCCTGCCCGCTGCTTCGATTTTCAGTTCAGGGCCCGCCGACGCTGCCGCCGCGAACGTTTCTCCGGGAATCCTGTGCCTCTCCCTTCGAACGCATTCCGGGCGGGCGCATGGCACAGTCTCTGCACTCACGCCAGCGCGCGGTTACACGGTGATCATGCCGCATCATTCAGAAATAGGACTCACGCGGTCGGTTTTGTGACGGCAGGGATATGCGGGCGTCCGAGTAGGGGCGAACGGCCGTTCGCCCCTACAGGATTGGACCATTATGGCTTTACCGTAGGGCCACGGCGTAACTCATGTCAGCAAAAGAGGAGGATCGTCTATGTCTGATCAGACCAGGTTGCCTTTGGACAAGAGGGAGGACTACCGGCAGAGGGCGCTCGCCCACCTGTGGGTGCACACCCGGCAGTGGAACGAGCTGGCCGAGCAGGACGGGCTGAAGGTGTTCGTCGACGGCAGTGGCGCCCGCCTGGTCGACGCCGAGGGAAACTCCTACATAGACGCTCTGAGCGGGCTGTGGGTGGTGAACGTGGGCCACGGACGCCGGGAGATCGCCGCGGCGGCCTACGAGCAGATGAAGCAGTTGGTCTACGTCAACACCTTCGCCCACGCCAGTCTACCGCCCATCGACCTGGCAACTAAGCTGGCGGAACTAACGCCGGGCAGCCTATCGAAGGTCTTCTTCGTCAACTCGGGGTCGGAGGCGGTGGAGACGGCCTTGAAGATGGCCAAGCAGTATCACTATCTGGCCGGGCAGCAGAAGCGATACAAGGTCATCGCCCGCCGCCACTCCTATCACGGCACCACCCTGGGCGCCTTGAGCGTCAACGGCTCGCGGGCGGTTTACCGGCCCTACTTCGAGCCTCTGGTCCCCGGCGCCATCCACGTTCCCAATGTCAACTGCTACCGCTGCGACTACGGCCTGTCGCCGGCCAACTGCGACGTTCTCTGCGCCAAGATGGTCGAACAGACGATCCAGTTCGAGGGTCCCGACACCGTGGCGGCCCTGATCGCCGAGCCCATCTCCACCGCCGCCGGCACCCACATCCCACCCCGGGATTACTGGAAGATACTTCGAGACATATGCGACCGGTACGGCGTGCTCCTCGTCGCCGATGAGGTGATCAACGGCTTCGGCCGGACGGGGAAATGGTTTGGCAGCCAGCATTTCGGCCTCGTGCCCGATATCATGACTCTGGCCAAGGGCTTGAGCAGCGGCTACCTCCCCATTGCGGCGACCGTGGCCAGAAAAGAGGTGGCCGAGCGCTTTAAGGGCGGCAGGAAAGAGGCCTTCGCCCACGGGATAACCTTTGGCGGTCATCCGGCAGCGGCGGCGGCCGCTCTCAAGAACATCGAGATCATCGAGTCGGAGCAGTTGGTCGAGAACTCGGCGGAGATGGGAGCCTACCTTCTCAACTCGCTGGAAGCGCTACGCGGCCACGAGATCGTCGGCGACGTCAGGGGTCTCGGCCTCATGTGCGCCCTCGAGCTGGTGAAGGACAAGAAGACGAAGGAGCGGTTTGCCGAGAGCGACGACATCGGCGCCAGGCTGACCAGAAGTCTGAGCAAGCGCGGGCTACTGACGCGGGCCGGCGAGATCGTCCAACTGGCGCCCCCCCTCTGCGTCGTCAGACAGGATATCGACGAGATAGTCCGCATCGTCGACGAATCCCTTGCCGAGCTGGAGAGCGAGCTCCTGGTCCGACCGCCCAAATAGTGGGAGCTACCTCGATTGTGTAATCAGCCTGTTACACATGGCCCAAGAGCCGATAGCCAGCCATCAAGCTTACAGGAGTCCCGGGCCATCTGCGCCCATCTGTGGTTCCAACCGTCCCTACCTGAAGAGCTCCCAAACGCCGGGGTCCTCTTGACCGAGCCGCCAGCCGCCAGCGCCGGCTAGGCCGTACTTGTCCACGAAAGTCAGCTTGGCCCGAAAGCTTCGCACGTCCTCGAACCAGACCTCGTGGGTCTGGCCGCTTTGCACGTAGGCAAAGTAGGCGGATTGGTCCCGGTCGCTGTAGCTCACTGGCACGCCAACCTGCCTGTATATGTCCAGAACGTCCGAATAGCGGAGCGCGCGCGCCGGTGGGCCGGCCGACTTGTTCCAGTCATAGCCGTACCAGGCTGTCCCTACCAGCAGCTTGTTCGCCGCAATCTGGGAGACGGCGTAGCCCATGGACCTATCCACCCAATCCATGGGAGCGGTCGAGCCCGGCTCCGAGCCGGCCGTGCGAAAGCCATAGGCCATGACGAGAATGAGGTCGTTGCTCTGTCCCAACGCGGCGTAATCGTAGCCGGCAGCCCAACCAATCGGCAGGTCCTTGTCCTTGGCTGCCACGGCCATGGAGACGATCTTGCCCCTTGGCCTCATCCTGGCGGCCAGTTCGGACATGAAGGTGCTGAGATTGGACCGATCGCCATAGCTGATGCCCTCGAAGTCGATGTTGATACCGTCGTAGTCGTGGGCGTCGATGAGCTCCATGATCCGATTGATGATCTTGGCCCGCGTGGCGCTGTTGGCGACGAGGGCATGGAAGCCATCGTAGGTCGGGGCGTTCCGCACGGTAGGTAGATTCTTGACCCGATTGTCCTTGATCAGCTTGGTGACGGTCGCTTCGTCAGTATCGCGAATGTTGCCCTGAGAGTCCACCTCGAAGTAGAAGGGAGACACGTAGTCCAGTCTGCCGATGTTCGCCTTCAGGGAATCCAGCGATCGCTTATCGTAGCTGACGTAGTAGGCCCAGCGAACGCGTATATCGTTGGGATTGCGCTCCAGCACCACGGAGAGGGCCGGATAAAGGCCCGCCTCCTTGCCTACGTCTCCGCCATTGGCGACGGTTACCGTCCCCGCCCTCGCCCAGGGGACGTCCTGCTTCCAGTACTGGAAGACAGCCCGCTGGGCTCGCACCACGAAGACGTTGCTCAGCTCCGCGTAAGACATCGGCAGGCCGTAGTGGTTTAGGGGATCCGAATCGGCCCAATAGCGCTTCTTGATCGCATCATTGGCGTCCAGCAGCTTCCAATGGCGGTCGGCCACCTGGCTCCACGGCAGTCCGGTATCAGGAGACGTGTCAAAAGCCTTCGGCGTCTGTCTTACCACCTGGAGCCAGCCATCTTTGCCCGCCGCCGACAGGGCGTCGAACACGTTGGCGAACCAGACCTGCTTCACCTCGGGCCGCCACTGCATCACGACCTTCTGCGTGGCCTGTACCACGTAGCCGGCCCAGACGAATCGCCGCGACACGGGATAGCCAAGGGCATCCACGCCGCCGAGGCGACTGAACTCACTCCAAAATGGGATGCCGTCGTCGTCGGTGATGCCGAAGCCACGCGTATCGGCGCCGAGAGCCGAGCCGTTGGCCTGGGTGTAAAAGTGGCCGTTGGCAATGCCAAAGTCGAGCAGCGATTCCGGCGCCCCATTAGCCACGGACGTCGGCGGAAGCGGAGAAAGGAGAACCAAGGCAAACGCGAGGAGAACGAACCTTCGCACAGAACCGACCCTCCCGTATCAAGCAGCGTTGCCGCCATGATACTATTTGGGGCCGTCCCCGTCAATCCGTCGCCCGGCAATTAGTACTATGGTCTCATTAGGCTGCTCTCGCCACGCGCTTCCCTAGCTTCTCCTGAAACCAGCCTATCGTTAGCTCCGTGGCCTGGCGCAACTGTTCTGGTTGCTCGAAAAGGTGGCCGGCTCCCTTTACCATCTCTAATCGCTTCTCGCCGCTGAGCGCCGCATAGAGGGCGTTACACTCTTCTACCACGACGGTATCCCGCTGACCCGCGATGATCAAGGTGGGCGCCGACACGAGATAGGCCGCCTTGATGGCGCCGTCGGCCCGCGGGCTCCTCAGGACGAGGGCCTTGATGCGAGGATCACCCGCCGCCCTAATTACCGCTACGGTGCCGCCCGTGCTCGATCCGTTGACGCCTAGGCGCTGGGCGTCGACATCGTCCCGCCCGGCGAGGAAGTCGACGGCTGACCCCAGATCGTCGACTTGCTGGTCGATGCTCGATTCCTCGATGGTTCCTTCGCTATCGCCATGTCCCGTGAAGTCGATGAGGAGAGCGGCGATGCCGTTCTTGAGGAGCTCTCTGGCTATTTGCAGGTTGCGCGGACTGAACTTGCCGCTGTACAGACCATGAGAGAAGATCACCGCCGGGTACGGCGGCGTGCCATCGGGAACGAGGATGGTCCCCGACAATCTGTATCCCTTGAAATTGCTGAACCAGACCGTTTTTTCCATCGAATTAGCGTAACCCTTTCTTGTGATGAAGCTTCATCACAAAAGGGGTTGCTTGCAAGATCTGCGCCTAGGGGTCGCGACAAACACAAAGTCACCAAGCTCTTTGTGCCTTCGGGTTTTACCGTTCCGCCTCAGTGCGGGAGGAGACCGCCGATCAGGGAGAAGGCCACTTGAACGACCCGCCAGGGGAAGCTGAGGAAGGCATCCTGCCAACTGGTTTGCTTGGACACCTTGTCCGTTTCGGCTGGAACTGGCGTAGGGACGGGCGTGTCCGTCGCCGTGGGGCTGGGTGTAGCGCTGGAGGTTGGCGTCGCCGAGGGCGTGGAGGTTGCGGTTGGCACAGGAGTCGAAGTCCAGGCAAAGGTGAGGGCCGGCCTGAGCGCAGGGGTGCCCGTCGGTCTAGCGGTGGCGGTAGCAGTCGCCGGCAGTATGGCTGCGCTGCTCATCTCCACGTTGGCGAAGAAGTAGTCAAAGAGAGCCCGCGAATCCGAAACCCGAGCGTTGCTGCGGATCAGCGTGACGAACAACCGCCGGCCATTCCGCTTTGCCGAGGCGACTATGGCCTGCTTGGCCCTTCCCGTGAAGCCTATCTTCACGCCATCGGCGCCGGCGTAATCCCAGAGCAACGCGTTGGCATTCTCCAGCGTATACTTTCGCTGCTTTCCGGCGATAGTGATCTCCTTGGTGGCGACGATCTTGGCGAAGGTTGGATTATTCATGGCATAGCGGCCGAGCATGGCCATCTCGTAAGCCGTAGAGTAGTGATCGGGCGCATCCAGACCATGCGGGTTGACGAAATGAGTGTTGGTGAATCCCAACTGCCTAACCTTGTCGTTCATCATCTGCACGAACTGCTGCTCGCTTCCGGCAATGTGTTTGGCGATAGCGATGGCGGCATCGTTGCCGGACGGAAGTAGAAGGCCGAAAAGCAACGCTTCGAGGGTGATCTCTTCGCCGGGCATCAGGCCCATGACCGAGCTATTGGTCTCAATCTCCATCTTCTTGCTATCTACGTCGACCTTCACTATGTCCGTAAGTCTTCCTCTATCGAGGGCAACCAGGGCAGTGACAATCTTCGTGAGGCTGGCGGGAGCGGCCCTCTGGTGGAGGTCCTTGGCGTAGAGAACTCGACCGGTATCTCCTTCGACAACCGCGGCGAAATTGGCCGTAATGGCAGGAGGCGGAGCATACTGATCTTCCGCCTTCCGGTTCTCTCCATCAGATGCCGGGTCGGTGGGAGAGGCAGCAGTGGAGCGTGATGACCCCACCCCGACGACGACCGCCACGATCAAAACAAGCGAGAAGAGTCTTGTCAGAAACGGCAAAACGAGCCTCCTTAGCCTTGACGAGCGATTTCTTGGTAACGCCGAATACGCCATTTCATGGGGTTAGCGAATTATAGCATAGGTAGACGAGAAGATGCACCAGACGGACGAGGGGGTCAGGGGTCAGGGGACGGGAGTGAGGCCAAGAGGACGGGCAACGATACTGGGCATGAGGGGCGGGGCCGCCGGTCCCCGACCCCTGTCCCGCGACGCCCTCATACCGGAGAGGAACGCTTACTGCTCAAGCGGATGCCGGGCCAGTGGCTGCCCGGCGAGCGAAGCGCACCTTCTCGACCTTGTCGATCTGGACGACCTTGCCGTCCTGCAAGATGAGCTGGACCGAGCCAAACTTGATGGAGCGCATAGCCTCCAGCACTTCCCTCAGTATCTCTTGTTCCGAGTAATCCATCGTCTGCTCCGGGCGCCGGTGTCGTTTCGCGGTTTCTTGAGTAAGTTGATTAACTTGCTTGACTATAACACCCTGGGCGGCGATTGTCAATACCCCTTCGGCCGATATTTCGATCTCGTCGTTTCAGTAATCCCCTATCCATCGCATCCAATTGACTGCTGACCCAGCCGACTCATGCCCGTGGTTGTCGTTTCCGCCTAGCTTGGCTAATCAGCTTCCATGCAGGCGGGAGGACCTCACCCCTTCTCCGCTCCATAACGGCCTCCCTCAGGGCCTTGGCCTCCCTACTTGCCTGCAGGCGCCGTTCTATCTCCTCGGCGCTCAAGGGCGGCAAAACGATTCCAGCCGGATCCGGTTGTTCTTCAGCCAAATCATTCGATTTCCCGCCCGGTAGCAACGTAAAGAGCCGGGCCAGGTCGGCGCGGCGGATGCGAATACGTCGGGGTCCAACGCGATAACCGGCAAGACGACCTTGTTTCAGCCAACGGGCAATGGTCACCGCGCTTACTCCAACCAGGTTGGCCGCCTCGTCAATGGTAACGAGATCAGTGTTCGGATCAACAGCCATGCGAAGGCCTCCTTCTGTGAGAAGCTACGAGTATCGCTTACTGTCAGAAGCTATCATTGTCTATCAAAGATACTACAGGTCGCAGCCAAACTCAAGTAGTCCAATTCGGGCTCGTTCCACCGCATCTTGCCATCGCCGCCAACATTTGCTATCCTATTGCGGTCTTCAGAACGGCGTTAGCCCTCGTTCTGCTCTAGGACTGCGAGGAAGAGGTACTTGTCAATGATGCACAAATTGATCTATCTTGTCGCCGCTGGCCTGTTACTGGCGCTGCTCGTTCCGGGCTGCGCTCCCGGCCCGGACGACGGCCCATTTCTCCCGGGACCGCGTGAACTAAGGCAACTCGTGCGCGAGGTCTATGGCATCGGCAGCCTATCGATCTCTGCCGACGGCAAGAAGATGCTTACTGTTAGCACGGCGAAGCCGGGGTCCGACCAGATGAGCGTGTCCGTCAGGAACGCTTTCACAGGGACGCCTCTCCAGCTTTATCAGTTCGATCCTATTGTCTCGGCTTCATGGGGTCCGGATAGCAGTTCTCTCGCCTATCTGGCCCTAGACCCCGGCATCGAGAAGAGGTCCGTCGGCATCTTGCCTGAGGATGCTCTGGGAATGAATAATATAGTAGACTTCATGGGTTATGACTATGTATCGACTCCCGCCTGGTCACCTGATGGTCGATTCATCGCCTTTTGGTCTCGCAAGGTTCCCGGCGAAGGCAACACCGAATACGCCCTGTGGATGACGCGTCCCGACGGCAGCGACCTAAAGACTCTTTACGGCGGCGTGGGCGCTATGACTATCGGCGCCTTCGCCGGAGATGTCAGATGGTCACCTTACAATGACAAGCTCCTTTTCAACATGAGCAGAGGCGATGCGGCAAGCGCCTTCGTCGTAGAGAGGCGAGGAGGGAATCCGAAGAACCTGACGCCCGACTACCTCAAAGTATCCGATCTGTTGTGGTCGCCCAGCGGGAAGAAAATCGCCTACGCGGCGATCGAAAGAGAGCGACTCGGTGGGCCGCCAAGGATAGGGGTGATGGACGCCGACGGCTCGGGCAAGACCATTCTTGGCCCCAACGGCTGGCCCGTGGGCTGGATTCCCAACAGCGGCGAGCTGGCCTACATCAGCTTTGACGGCAGCGTAAAGATCGCCAGAGCCTCCCATCGCCTGGAAGCCGTGAATCCCAAGACCAGGGCCGTGCGCGTGCTAGCCGAGGAAAAAGAAGACACGATCGTCGCCGCGGCCACGTCGAGCAGCAGCCGCGCCTACTTCGTCACCGCCGACGAACAGGGCTACGGCAAGATCATGGTGGTGGAGTAGACCGATCCGGTTGATCCGACCGATCAGTCAGTTCCGAGAATAGTATTGTCGATCAGCCTCGTCTTGCCGATCCGCACGGCAATCGACACGAGGGCCGGACCGGCGATGGTGTCAAGCTCGGCCAAGGTGCTGGCATCGGCCACGCTCACGTAGTCGATCTCGGCCAGCTTCTCGGCCTCGATGAGAGCTGTCATCGCCCGTCGTACCCCCTCGGCGCTTCGCTCCCCCCTCTTGTGCAAGTCGCTGGCCTGCTGTAGGGAACGAGAGAGAACCAATGCCGCATGTCTTTCCTCGCCATTGAGGTAGACATTGCGGCTGCTCATAGCCAGGCCGTCTTCCTCCCTCATCGTCGGCATTACTACCACCTCGACGTTCATGTCGAGGTCTGTCACCATTCTCTTGATGACGATGGCCTGCTGAGCATCTTTCTGGCCAAAATAGGCCCGGTTTGGCTGAACAATGTTGAACAGCTTATTCACGACGGTGGCCACGCCCCTGAAGTGGCCGGGGCGACAGGCACCCTCTAGCCGCTCGGTTACCTCCCCTACCTCCACCGACGTGTTGAAGCCGTTGGGGTAGACCTCTTCCACGGGCGGCATGAACACCACGTCGACCTCTTCCCTTGCCAGCATGGCGAGGTCCCGTTCGGTGTCTCGCGGATAGCGAACAAAGTCCTCGCTTGGGCCAAACTGAGTGGGATTGACAAAGACACTCACCACTACCCTATCGTTTTCCTGACGGGCGCGGCTGACGAGCGATAGATGGCCCTTATGCAGATACCCCATCGTCGGCACCAGGCCCACCGAGCCAGACTCCTGACGCCGCGCCCGCTTCATACCAGCAGCGGTTTCGATCACCTTCATGGTTCACCTCGTTTTGGGGGTCGGGGGACAGGAGTCGTGGGACAGTCCCCCATCCCCCGACCCCTATCC
>JACPQF010000124.1 GCA_016190625.1 Chloroflexota bacterium
ATTCAGCCGACGCGATCTGCACGCCCTACTTAACAAGATCCAGTCCCAGTGGGCGTTGCCCACTCTAGCCGCCTAGGAGGAAAAATACGATACCTTATTTATGAAACGGTGTACTTAGTATCGTGGTAGATAGATCATACCACGTTTCCTAATACTATCAACTCGCCGGCGAACCCAGTGCTTCACCCGGCAAATCGTGTTGTGGGCGTCTAGTAGCCTGGATGTCCTACACCACGATAGTACTTTTTGGCTAATTTCGTCGCAACCTCTACAAAAACCAATCAAGTTGCTAAGAAATCGAATAGAATGGTAGCTGTGGGAGCTTCACTGGGAAGGATAGTCCGAGGGAGACCTGTTAAATGCCAGGGAAGAAGAAGGTTGCTATCCTCCAACATGACGCCGACAATGCCGAGCTATCCAGACTGCTGCTGGAGCCGATTGGCTATGAGGTCGAAATCGTCGACCGCAAGGCCGATCCGTTGGTGGCGATTGAAGCCTGTTCTCCGGACGTGTTGGTCGTAGACTTGAGACCTCATGTCGACTATTACTGGGGAATTCTTGAGCGTCTGGCGCAGAATCCGGTGACTGCGCAGCTTCCGGTAGTGGCCATTGCCACGTTAGACTCGGTGGCTCAGCGGGCTCTAGGTCAGACCAACGTGGCCGAAGTGCTCGTCGCCCCTTTTGACATCGAAGAACTGGTTTCCAAAGTCGTAGCGGCTATTGGGTTGGCGCAGAGCCGGTGGCGGCGGCAGGATACTGAGGCTCTGGGGGCGTAATCTCAGGCTGGGAGGCGAAGGACGATTTGATTTCGCCCTTGTTCCTTGGCCCGGTGCAGGGCCGCGTCCGCCAGCGACATTACCTCTTCCGTGTCTCGCTTCCCGTCGACGGGAACTAGGCCTAGGCAAACGCTCAGGTCAAAACGATGGCCTCCTACGGCGAAGCTGGACCTCTGGACGCACTGGCTCAGCCTCGTCCCTATGTCGAGGGCGCGATTGACCTCTATGCTCTCCAACAGCACGGCAAACTCGTCTCCGCCAAGTCGAGCCACCAAATCCCCGGCCCGCAACTCGTTCCGCAGCAGGGTGGTCACGCTGACCAAGAGCTGATCCCCGGCCGCCTGATCGAACCTGTTGTTTACCGATTTGAAGTCGTCAAGGTCGAGGAACAAGAGGGCGCTCGCCATCCCCTGACGGGCGCGAGCGATAGACATGCCAAGGGCATCTTCGAGAAGTCGTCTATTCGGCAAACCGGTTAGGCGGTCGTGGGTGGGAACCGGGATCGGCGGTTCCTCTCGCTCTGTCACATCGGCCGCCCCCGCCGCCGGCGTCTCATCGGCCTCGGCGAGTGCGGCGTCTTGCCTCCCGGCGCTTGTCCCCTGGTCGTCGTGGGCACGCTTTTCCGGCTCCTCCGCCCTCTCGAGGTCGGCGATGTACTTCTCTCGCTGCTCGCTCTGAGTCCGAACCTCACTCTCCAGCCAGTTGATGGCAATGGCTAACTGGTCCAATTCCTCGATTCCGGTCGCCTTCCCGGGGGGCAGCAGCTTGTTTCGCCCGATGGCGAGGGCTCGCACTCGCAGTTGCTTGATTGGGGTGCTCACCGTATAGCCAAGCATGGCCGCAGTCAAGAAGGCCACGATCGACGCCAGCAACAGTATACCGAAGTCACGGACCAGGTCTTGGGTAAGGGGGGCCATAACGTCAGCCTTCGTCCGTCCAGCCGCCACAGCCCAGCCAACAGAGCGAATAGGGGCGCGGGCGACTATCCTTTCTTTTCCGTCGGTTGGCGAGATGACCGTTCCTGCGAATTCGGCGCCAGCTAGCGCTTCAGCCAGTTGAGGTTGCGTCGACAGGAGGTCTTGACCTGTCCGGGCACTGGACCCTTCCGGATGGCGATAGACATTGCGACCCTGTCGGTCGACAATCGAGTAGAACCCTTTCCCCGACCGCCGAATTGCCAGCTCAGCGCCAAGGCGGCTGGGATCCACGGTCGCCAGCATGACACCCTGAAAAACTCCCTGTTCCTCGCGAATGCCCACCACTACGACAAATCTCTCCTTGCCGCTGCCTGGCTCCTGCCACAAGTCGCTGACAACCAGGTTCTCGCCCCGGCCGATCCGCTCGAAGTAGGGACGGTAGATGTTCTCTAGGCTGGCGAGCTGGGGATCCTTGGGGGCGAGAAGCCGCCCGGAGGAATCCAGGTAGAGGAAGTGATCGACTGATGGGACCACTGCCGCAATTGCTTCGAGAAGCCCGTCGAGCTGGTCGTCAACCTGAGTATGCAATCTGGCGATCGCCATGCCCGTTATCTCCATGTGCAGCCGGATACCGACGATGTAGTTTTCGAAATCGGCAGCAGCAGAACGGGCCAGATCGAGGTTGGACTGAAGCTCCAGGGCATACCGATCTTGGAACCGGCTGTAGTAGATCACCGCCTGGAGCACGAGGACCGGGATGACGAGGACCAGCATGAGGCTGAGGAGTCGGCCTTGAATGGTGCGCGGCAAATACCAGTCGGGTTTCCGGCGCGCCGCGAGAGCGGCTTTGTGCCGGGCCATCGCCGCACTATTGTCACCAGATGGAGCAATGCTGCTCATGAGTGCCAACTTACCTAAAGATCAGGCCATCTAATGCGCTGTAGATTACACGCTGGCTTGAGTAAAGTCAAGACGCATAAGCCGACAATAAGCAGAAGAGAGAAGACGGTCAGCCAGACTCCGTGTTTGAATGAGGTTGGCTCATAGCGGAAGGAGACCTCGTGCACGCCGGCCTCGGCGATGGCTATCGCCCCGAAAACGGCATCGGCCTGGAAAATGGGCGTCTCTACCCCGTCGACTACTGCTCGCCAGCCCGGGTAGTGGAGATCGGTTGGAAGCAGTCGGCCAGCAAGGAGAAACCGTTCTGAATGTTGGCCGTCTACAAAGTATGATCGCCGAAAAGGGGTCTTTACATTGGCTGCTGGGTGGGGTATGATCGCCTTACTGCTCATGGGGTTTATCCAACTACTGGTTCTTTAGCACTGGCGATGGAGAACAGGCAAAGGGGGAAGTCATGCAGCAGAAGTGGGAACGCTTTCTACGGTTTGTCACTGCCCGAAGCGCCGGGGCGCTTCTCACCATTCTGGGCGTACTGATTGGGGTCGTGGGCTTCGGCGTGAAGGTACACTGGCAGCCCGAGTTTGGCAAGTTGCTAGAGGATCTCTACGCCCAGGTGTCCGTGGGGCTGATCAGCGTGGCCATCACTGTACTCATCCTCGACGGCCTGGGCCACAGGCGCTCGGGCCAGGAGCGGAGGGAAGGGCTCATTCTCCAGATGGGCAGCCCGGATCGCGCGGCTGCCATCGAGGCCGTACGGCTGCTAAACGCCACGCGGCGCGGCGCGTGGCTGAGAGATGGCTCCTTGAAATGCGCTGGCCTTCATCAGGCCAATTTGAGTGAGGCCAGCCTGGTTAACGCCGACCTGAGCGAAGCCGACTTGAGCGGGGCTGACTTGAGCAAGGCCGATTTGCGAGGAGCCAATCTGAGTGGAGCCAACCTCTTTCGGGCAGACCTGCGCCAGGCCGAGCTTCAGGGTGCCAAGCTGACCAGCGCCAACCTGATCTGGGCGATCTTATCCAAGGCGGATCTCAGCCGGGCCGACCTCGGAAAGGCTAACCTCAGCCGGGCCGACCTAAGCTGGACGGAGCTGTCCGGAGCCAATCTCAGCGAGGCGAACCTGACGAGGGCCGACCTGAGCAAGGCCGATTTGACTGACGCCGACCTGAGCAAGACGGATCTAAGCGCCACCGTGCTAAGCCGGGCCAAGCTGGCAGGCGCCAAGCTTGGCGAGGCTAAGCATACTATCGTCACCGTTTGGCCCAGCGACTTCACTCCACCGCCCGAAACCAGGCTCGTCGAATCATAGCGGACGTTGCGGAGAAGTGTTAGGCCCGCTCTTTCAGCACCTGGCGCATGCGGGCATCGCCGCTTTGGCCGTACCGGTCGGGCTTGTACTCCTCGAGCTTGAGGGCGCGGCGCTTCTTGTCGATGTGGTCGAGGGCTTTCTCCACGATCTTAACTGGGTCGGGCTCGAACTCGAGCTTGCCGCCGACCTTCTCTTCCCAGCCGGCGCTGATCAACTCCTCCACGGCCTTGCTTCCGGCCACTGGTGAGTCGACGCCGAAGAGGACATAGGCGCCAGAGGCCACGAAGTAGGCGCCGATGGCGAGAGCCTTCTCGTGCATCCACTCGGGAGCGATGCCGACCGCTGGTAGGTCGTCGATGTCCTCGCCAAGCCCCCCTTCCTCGGCCATTTGGGTTAGCACGGTGAGAATTCGCGTGTTGTCGACGCAGGAGCCGAGGTGGAGAACCGGCGGAATGCCGACTGCCTCGCAGATCTCCCTCAGTCCTGGCCCGGCGAAGTCCATGGCCTCGGGAGTGAGCAGTCCGTATTTGGCGTTGGCATGGGCGCCGCAGCCGGTTTGGACGACGATGACGTCGTTCTTGATAAGCTCCCGCACGATGTAGGAGTGCCCCTCATCTTGGACGCAGCGCGCGTTGGTGCAGCCTACCACGCCGGCCGCACCCCTAATCCGGCCGGCCATGATCGCGTCGTTGAGTGGGCGGAACGATCCGCGATAGGTGCCTCCCAGCGCGTAGTTGATGTACTCGTGGGAGAAACCGGCGACCATCTCGTTACGGATGTCGGGAATGTCGGTCGCTTTGCGGTTGGGGAAGTTGTCTATAGCGGTTCGCACGATCAGTCTGGCGCTGGTAAGGGCCTGATGCTCGTCGAATTGAATGTGGGTGGCGCCGCTGATCTTGGCCTTGGCCGAAGTGGTGATGAGCTTGGTGTGGAAGCGACTGGCCAGCGAAACCAGAGCCTCCATGATGCATTGAACATCCACAACCATGGCTTCCACGGAGCCGGTAATGATCGCCAACTCCTGGTCGAGAAAGTTACCGGCGGACGGGATGCCGTGGCGCATCAAGATCTCGTTGGCCGTGCAGCACATCCCCACCAGATTGATGCCCTTGGCGCCCTTGGACTTGGCGTATTCGCTGGCCTCGGGCTCCTGAGCCGCCACCACGATCATCTCGGATAACAGGGGCTCGTGGCCGTGGACGACGATGTTGACCTCGTCCTCTTTTAGGACGCCCAGATTGGCGTTCGATTGGAGAGGGCTGGGTGTGCCGAAAATGACGTCGCCGATATCGGTGGCGAGCATGGCGCCGCCCCAACCATCGGTCATGGAAGTTCGCAGGGCTTGCGTAAGGATGTGCTCGGGATCCTGATCGGTTCCCATCCCCGTGCGGTGGAGGGTTTCCACGATCTCGCGGTCGACTCCTCGGGGGATCAAGCCAAGCCGTCGCCAAAGCTCCTGTCGCTTCTTGGTGGCGCGGGAGGCGCAGATAACCTCGCCGGTCTGCTGGCCGAATTGGGCGAGGGCCAATTTGGCCACGTCCTCGGCGACCTCTTCTTTGGAACGCCCGTCGCTCTTGACGCCCATCCAGCCGGCCAGCTTCCGCAGCTTTCTCTCGTCCTTGATGCCGTAGCCCTGTGCCTCGCCCTTGGCGATGGCCAGCAGCGCAAAGCAGAGGTCGCGGCCGTGGTCGGAGTGGGCGGAGGCGCCGGCGGCGATGGCCCGGGCCAGGTTTCTGGCCGTGATGGTCGCATGAGTGGCGCCGCAAATGCCGGTCATGGTCTCGGCGTTCTTGCCGACGAATCGACAGGGGCCCATGTAACAGACGGAGCAGCAGCTTCCCTCTCTACCGATGGGACAGGGCTTCATATCTAATGCCCGGGTGAAGGCTGTGGGGATCTTCTCGGCTTCGGCCTTCGCCAGAACCGCTAGCGTTGCGGGATCGATTGATGGCTGCTTAGATGTCATTATATGCCCTCGCACCTTTCTCGAAAAGTGATGTCAATGGAGGTTTGTCCACGCAGTGGTATGTTAACACACGCCAGTTTCTTTGTCAAAGCAAAAATATTGTGGAAAACCTCTTGAAAACAGGGGAGCGTTGTGGTATCATGGGGCCGCTGGTGGGGCAAAGTGGGTGGAAGTGGAGAGGGGTTAGGTGAATTTGGAGTGCAGGCTAGCCGGATGTTTCTCGGTGAGTATCCATACGTCATGGACCAGAAAGGTCGACTGGCGATCCCGCCTAGATTCCGAGAGGCTTTCCGCGTCGGCCTCGTTCTTGCCCGCGGATTCGACAAGTGCATCCTGGTTTATCCGCTGTACGAATGGAAGGCCATGGCCGAGAGCAGGGCTAGCCTGCCCCCCACCCGCAGCAGTGTCCGACGGGCCAACCGCTACACGTTTTCCGGCGCTTTCGACCTCGAACTGGATAAGCAGGGCAGAGTGCTCGTGCCCGCGAGTCTGCGAGAATACGGCGAGATAAAGGTTGACGTGGTGGTGATAGGCCTCCACAACTACCTTGAAATCTGGGCCAGGGAGCAGTGGGAGAACGAGAAGTCTCTCATGCGCGAAACCGGCTGGCAGATCGGGGAAAGCGTCGAGTATCCGGAATGATGGACCGTGAGCACGTTCCTGTTCTGCTCGACGAAGCCGTACGCTATCTCGACGTAAAGCCCGGGGGCAAATATATCGATTGCACGGTAGATGGCGGCGGCCACGCCAGAGCGATTCTCGAACGGTCGCAGCCGGGAGGCAGCTTACTGGGTCTCGATGCCGACCCGGCGGCCATCGCCGTGGCGGCCCGGCGTCTAGAAGAGTTCGGCCAGCGGGCGGTTCTGGTCAACGAGAACTTCCGGGACCTACATGATGTGGCCGTGGCCCAGCGGTTCAAACCGGCCGACGGCGTTCTGTTGGATCTAGGGCTATCGAGCTTGCAACTGGACGACCCGGGGCGAGGGTTCAGCTTTCAGGCCGAAGCGCCGCTCGACATGAGGCTCAGTCTCCAGCAAACGGTGACGGCGGCTGATATCGTCAATGCGAGGTCGGAAGGGGAACTGGCAGACCTGATCTATCGCTATGGCGAGGAGCCGCTGAGCCGGCGGATCGCCCGGCACATCGTCCAGAGCCGGCCGCTACATACCACCCTGGAGCTAGCTAACGTAGTCATTAGAGCGGTCGGCGGCAGGCGAGGGAAGATCCATCCGGCGACGAGGACTTTTCAGGCGCTGCGCATCGCGGTCAACGAGGAGCTAGACAATCTCTACACGGCGCTGGAGCAGGCTCTCGACATTCTCGTTCCCGCGGGCCGGCTGGTGGTGATTAGCTTCCATTCGCTCGAGGATAGGGCAGTAAAGGAATTCATGCGGCAGGAAGCGAAGGGCTGTCGCTGCCCGCCTAGCTTGCCGGCCTGCGTCTGTGGACGGCAGCCTAGAGCGCGAATCCTTACCGGAAAGATCGTAACCCCTTCAAGGGATGAGGCATTGAAAAACCCGCGGAGCCGAAGCGCCAAATTGCGGGCCTGCGAGAAGTTAGGGTAGTCTTTGGAGTCGGGGAATGGTATCTGATGCGGTCACGGTAGCGAGGGAAGAAGCCAGTCCTTCCTTAGAAGGACCGCGGCGCGCCCTGCCGGCCATACTCCCGGTGGCCATGGCCATCGTCAGCTCGGTAAGCCTGCTCCTTCTGGTTCAGACCAGCGGCATGACGACGACTGGCTACGAGGTGAAGCGGCTAGAGCAGGAAAGAGAGGACTGGCAGCAGGCGAATTATCAGCTCGCTGCCGAGGTCGCCTATCTCAAATCGCTCCCGAGAATCGAGAAAGAGGCGACGAGCAGACTGCGCATGGTCCCGGCTACCGATTATCTCTTCGTCAGCGTGGCGAAGAGCCCCGAAGTGTCCGGCGACGGCGATCCCCCTCTCGTCCAGACCAAGAGGCCTACAGTAGGGCGGGATGACGGTTGGTCGCAGGAACTACTGGATTGGCTAGGATCTGCCTTGGGCCTGCGCGACAGGTGATGGCTGGACCCGTAGGGGCGAAACCTTCGGCCGAGGGATTCGCCCCTATGCCTTATCGAGTCCCGCAGCCAGAAGGACCGGCCTTGAGGTGCCTGCATGTCGAGAGAATCAAAGATTGAGAGGTGGAGGTTAGCGGTCATCATCCTCATTCTGGCCGGCTCGGCCGTTGGCCTGGTGCTGCGGCTGGGCTATCTCCAGACGGTCGAGCATGACAGCTTTGTCAAGCTGGCGGCCGCTGAGCATTGGGGCAAACAGGAGATCGTTCCCCATCGGGGAACGATTCGTGATAGAAACGGCTACGTCCTTGCCACCACGGTCACGACGTTCGACGTTCTCGTCGACCCTAAGGCCTCGCTAACTCCCGACAAGATCGCCAAGACCGCCAGCCTGATCGCCCCTCTCGTCAAGCTTCCCCTCGACCAGGTGAGATCCGCGCTTCAAAGCAAAGGGGATAAACCGGCTCTGTTGGCTGCTGAAGTGCCCTATGAGACTGGCAGCCAGATCGCCAAGATGCAACTGGCGGGCATTGAGGCCAGAAAGGTCACGAAGCGGGTCTATCCCGAGGGCAATCTAGCCGCACCCCTCATCGGCTTTGTCGGCCGGGACCAACGGGGCCTCACGGGGCTGGAGGCCGACTTCAACCGAGAGCTGATGGGCAAGCCGGGCACGCTGGTGTACGAAAGGGATACGGTCGGAGAGGAGATTCCCCTTGGCTACCGGGAGGAGTCCCGCCCACAAGAGGGGGCGGATGTAGTGATGACCATCGACCGGTTCATCCAGCGCCTGGTGGAGACCGAACTGGACAAAGCCATGAAGAAGCACAACTCCTCTTCGGCAACGGTGATAGTCATGGAAGTGAAGACGGGGGCCATACTGGCGGTCGCCAACCGTCCCAGCTTCGACCTGACCAAGCCCAATCTAGAGGACAACTCGAAGGTCAACCTCTTCCGGATCGCCTCCATCACCGACATGTACGAGCCAGGCTCAATTTTCAAGGTCTTCACCATGGCGGCGGCGCTGGAGGAGAAGCTAGTCACGCCGGCCACCCCGTTCAAGTGCACGGGGGTGGTCTACAAGAATGGCTGGGCCATTCGCAACTGGAACGGCGCCGCACACGGCAACGAGACGATGACGGATGTTCTCAAGAATAGCTGCAATATCGGCACGGTCTGGGTTGGCGACCTCCTTGGTGCCGATCGCTTCTACAAGTATGTCAAAAACTTTGGCTTTGGCCAACGCACCTACATCGAGCTCGAGGGAGAAGCGTCCGGCCAGGTGCGAACGAACAAGAGCGGTGGCTGGGCGGCCATCGACCTGGCGGCTAACGCTTTTGGACAGGGCATCAGCGTCACTCCCCTCCAGCTTGTCACGGCATTCGGGGCGCTCGGCAATGGCGGCAAGCTCATGAGGCCGTATGTCGTTCGCCAGGTGGTGGACGGCGGGGGCACCCGGGATTTCGATCCCGTCGTCGTGCGGCGGGTACTATCGGAGGATACGGCTCGAACCCTGACGAAGATGATGAACGTCTCCGGCGAGCTGGGAACCGGCAATCTCGCTTCGGTGCCGGGCTACCGCATTGCCGGTAAGTCTGGCACGGCCCAGATCTCGCTGAAGGGCGGTTACACCGGCGATACCTCCGTGGCCGGCTTTGCCGGCTTCGCGCCGCTGGCGGACCCGCGTGTCGTTATTCTGGTGCGGGTCGACGAGCCAAAGGATATTCCCTGGGGAAGCTCTGTGGCCGCGCCCCTGTTCAAGAATATCATGGAACAGACCCTGCTGTACTTGAGGGTGCCACCGACCGAACCGGGCAAAGTGGGCAAGCCGGCGTGGTGACGACCGTGTCCTCACCCTCATCCCAGGGATCGTAGGGGCGAAAAATCTTTCGCCCCTACGAAACGGGGGCAATAATTGGTATAATCAGGGCGAAATGGTGACTCTTACTCTTACCGACATCCTGGCTAGCATCCACGTCAAGACGTTCAGACCGGCGGCCGCCACCAGCGGGGGAAGGCCTATTGCCGGCGCCTGCGTCGATTCCCGGCAGGTCAAAAAGGACTATCTGTTCGTCGCTCTTCCAGGTGAGCGAACTGACGGGCACCTGTTTCTGGCCGATGCCGTGGGGAAGGGCGCTAGCGTCTTGATGGTCACCCGGGGATACTACGCCAATCATGCGGAAGAGCTGCCCGACGCCGATATCATCGCCGTGGACGATACTCTTCAAGCCCTCCAGGAGCTAGCCACCGGCTGGCGACGGAAGCGCGCCGCCAAGGTTATCGGCATAACCGGCAGCGTCGGCAAAACCTCGACCAAGGAGCTGGTGGCGGCCGTCCTATCGCGGCGCTACACGGTGCTGAAGAACGAGTCCAATTTGAACAGCGAGATCGGTCTCCCCTTGACCTTGCTGAATCTGGAGCCGGGCCACCAGCGGGCGGTTCTGGAGATGGCGATGTACGCGCTGGGCGATATCGCTCTTCTTTGCCGCATCGCCGAGCCGGCCATTGGGGTGGTGACCAACGTCGGGCCGAGCCATATGGAGCGTTTGGGCAGCCTGGAGAACATCTGCCGGGCCAAGGCCGAGATCGTCGAAAGCCTGCCCTCGTCCGGCGTAGCCGTGCTGAACGCCGACGACGATCTGGTTCGCTTGATGGCCCGCAGGACGAGGGCCAGGGTGCTCCTCTATGGCTGCGCCGGGACGAGCGATGTCCGGGCCGACAACGTCGAGACGGCGGGAATCGATAGGGTCGAGTTCGACCTTGATCTTAGCGGGCGGAGGTCACACGTGAAACTGCCACTGCCGGGAAGGCACAGCGTTGCCAACGCGCTGGCTGCGGCCGCCGTGGGACTCGCCGAGGGTCTCGACCCTGCCGACATCGTGGCGGGCCTGGAGGGCGAGTCTTACCGGGCAAGGGTGAGAGTTGCACCGGGAATCAACGGCTGCGTGGTGATCGACGACTCGTACAACGCCAGTCCGGTATCGACCATCGCGGCGCTGGACACGCTGGCGAGAGCGCCGGGACGGAAAATCGCGGTGCTGGGAGACATGTACGAGCTTGGCCCCTTCGAGGAGGAGGGACACCGACAGGTGGGACGTCGCGCTGCTGAGGTTGCCGATCGGTTGATCGCCGTCGGCGAAAAGGGCAGGATGATTGGCGAGGAAGCCGAAAGTCAGGGTCTGAAGAACGTGGCCTTTTGCTCTACCACCGCGGAGGCCGCAGAACTCTTGCTCGCTATCCTGTCTCCGTCGGACCACGTGCTCGTGAAAGGCTCCCGGGGAATGCGGATGGAAGACATCGTGGAAAGGATCGAATCTCGCTAGTGGACATGGCCTTCATATTATTGCTTGGCGCCATCTCCTTCGTCGGGGCCATGCTGTGGGCAAAGCCGCTCGTGGCTTTCTTGCGGCAGAAGAAGGTCGGCAAGCAGATAAGAGAAGAGGGGCCCGCCTCCCACGCGATCAAGGCGGGAACTCCCACGATGGGCGGCGTCCTCATTCTGGCGACGTCGATAGCAGTCACCCTCGCCCTGATTCTCGCTCGCGAGCCTCTGGTTCTGATTCCGCTGGGGGTGGCGGCCGGCGCCGGGCTGCTGGGAGCGGTCGACGATATCCTGAACCTCGTGGGCGGCAAGACCCGGGGACTGCAGGGGAGGGTCAAGCTGGTAGTGCTGGGAGTCATCGCCATCGTCGCCGCGGCGTTCATGTTTCGGGAGGGCATGGACCGGGTCGCGATTCCCTGGCTGGGAACCTTCAGCATCGGTTGGTGGTTTGTTCCCATGGCCGCCATCCTGATCGTCGGCTTCGCCAACGCCGTAAACCTCACCGATGGCCTGGATACGCTGGCCGGAGGCACCTCGGCTCTGGCTTTCACGGCCTACGGGGTCATTGCCTATACGGGAGGGCAGGCCTATTTATCGGCCTTCTGCTTCACGCTCGTGGGAGCGACCCTAGCCTTCCTATGGTTCAACGCCCATCCCGCCCAGGTGTTCATGGGCGACACGGGTTCGCTCGCTCTGGGTGGTACTTTGGCCACCGTGGCGCTGATGTCCGGCCAGTGGCTGTTGTTGGTCGTCGTGGGGATCGTCTTCGTGGCGGAGGCGCTATCGGTTATGCTGCAGGTGGCCTATTTCAAAGCGACGAAGGGACGACGTATCTTTAGAATGAGTCCACTGCACCACCATTTCGAGTTAGGCGGCTGGTCCGAGACCCAAGTGGCGACGCGGTTCTGGCTAGTGGGAGCGGTAGCGGCAATGGTTGGGGTAGCGCTCGCCCTGGCGCGTGGGGAACCCTCACCCTAACCCTCTCCCAGCGGGGAGAGGGAAAGGTGGTGACGCGGTGGGGATCCCCTCTCCTGCCGCAGTGGGAGAGGGCTAGGGTGAGGGCGTCCCGGAGGCTGAGGCTTTAGCCGGTAATGCTAGATGTACCCGGTGGCTGGACTTTACGTCAACGGCTAAAGCCTCGACGTCCGGGGTTGCTTGTCCGGGCCTGCCTCAGGGAATGCGTACGCGTTACTAGAATATCAGGGTTGGGAGACATATGGAATTCGCAGGGAAGAAAGTAACGGTGATCGGCTTCGGGCGAGAAGGGCTGGTCGCTAGCCGCTTCATGGTCGAGCGGGGGGCGAGCGTCACTGTCAGCGATGCCAAACGGGCAGAGCAGTTGGCCGATAACATGTCCCGCGCCAAGGACCTGCCGATCAACTACGTGCTGGGCGGAAACAGGGTGGAGGACACCGTGGGCGCCGACCTGGTAGTGATTAGCCCTGGAGTACCCCTCGATATTCCCGCCATTGTGGCTGCCCAGCAGGCTGGCGTTCCCATCACGTCGGAGACGAAGCTGTTTGTGACCCTCTGTCCGGCGCCAATTGTCGGGGTTACCGGCAGCAGCGGCAAGACGACCACGACGAGCCTGGTGGGAGAGATGCTGCGGGCCGACGGCCGCCACGTCCTGGTCGGCGGCAATATTGGCTCGCCCCTTCTCGGTAGGCTGGGAGAGATAACCGGTAGCACGTGGGCGGTCATGGAACTTAGCAGCTTCCAACTCCTCCTCATGGAGGAGAGCCCCCACGTGGCTGCCATAACAAATCTGTCGCCAAATCATTTGGACAGGCACCCGAATATGGAGCACTATCTGGAGGCAAAGAAGAACATCGTCAGGTTCCAGAAGCCCTCGGACTTCGCCGTCCTGAACTACGACAATTCCCATTGCCGGGCTATAGCCGCCCAATGTGCGGGGGAAGTCCTTTTCTTTAGCTCGCGGGATTCGATCGAACGGGGGTCCTATATTCGCGATGGTCAGATCGCGATACGAGAGGATGGTAGAGAGCAGTCCGTCTGCGAAGTCAGTCAGGTCAAGCTGCGGGGCTGGCACAACGTCGAGAACGTTCTCACGGCTTGCGCCATCGGTCTGGCCTGCGGCGTGAGTGCGCTGGCGATGGCCACGGTCGCTGCCAGTTTTCGTGGCGTGCCGCATCGCCTCGAGCTGGCTGGCGAAATCGGAGGTGTGCAGTATGTCAACGACAGCATAGCGACGTCTCCCGACCGGACGATCGCCGCGCTGGATTCTTTCGACGAGCCGATCGTACTTCTCGCCGGCGGCCGGGACAAGCATCTGTCGTTGGAAGAGCTGGCGGAGAAGATCCAGCGGAAGTGCAGGAGCGTGATCCTCTTTGGCGAGGCGGCGCCGCTCTTGGGTGAGGCCATCGGGCGTCGGCCGGGCCAGCGGGGAGCGGGGGATCTAACCGTGGTGAGGGCGGGAACTATGGCCAACGCGTTGCAGATCGCGAGCGAGATGGCTGTCGCCGGCGACGTCGTCCTCCTCTCCCCGGCTTGCACTAGCTATGATGCGTTCATCGACTTCGAGGAACGGGGCAGGGAGTTCAGGAGATTGGTGGGCGAGCTTGCAAAACAATCGTGATCCTCTCGGTTTGACGCTGGGCATGTCTCAAGGGCGCATGGGAGGCGCGTCGGGCGCCAGTAGGACGTCGCCGCGCTTGGGAACGAGGTGGCACGAGCTGGCGACGGCGGCGCGCAACGCCTTGCCGGCGAGAAGGCCGGATTACCTGTTGCTCGCGCTGGTGGCCGTCCTTCTGATGATCGGCCTGCAGGCTCTGTTCAGCGCCAGCTTCGTCCTTGGCCTTACAGAATATGGCAATGTCTACTATTTCGTCACGCGCCAGATCGTCTTCGGCTTCATCGGCTTGGTTGCTCTGGTTGTGTTCATGAGGCTGGACTACCATCACTGGCGGGTGTGGAGCGCCTGGATCATGCTGGCTGCCCTGGCAGCTCTGGTCATGGTGCTGCTGCCGGGGCTGGGCAAGAGCATTTACGGCTCGACCCGCTGGATCCAGATCGGAAGCTTGCCTCCCATTCAGCCAAGCGAAGGGGCCAAGCTGGCGCTGGTTATCTACGTCTCGTCCTGGCTTGCGACCAGGCGGGAAGCGGTCAGGCATTTCGCATCCGGCGTCATTCCTTTTGTGGCGATCACCGCCATCGTGGCTGGCTTGGTGCTCGTCCAGCCGGACCTCGGCACGGCGATGGTCATCCTATTCGTGGCAGCCGTGCTGTTCTTCCTCGCCGGCGCCAGCTTGAAGCACCTGGCCGGCCTGGCTTTGGGAGGCGCCATCGTCGCCCTGCCCCTGGTTCTCGCCGCCGGCTACCGGCAAAGTCGAATGCAGGCCTTTCTCGATCCATGGAGCGACCCTCAGGGCAAAGGCTTTCATATCATCCAGTCGCTCATTGCTCTCGGCAGCGGCGGGATCATGGGGCTTGGTCTGGGCTCGAGCCGGCAGAAGTTCTCGTACGTTCCCGGGAGCCATACGGACGCCATCTTCGCCATAATCGGCGAGGAGCTGGGCCTGGTCGGGAGCGTGCTGGTTATCGGCCTGTTTGCTGCCATCGCTTACCGGGGTTTCAAGATCGTGTTCAGCGCGCCGGACGAGTTTGGCGCCCTAATGGCGGCGGGCATAACTTCATGGCTGGCCTTTCAGGCCATGATAAACATCGGCGGCATAACCCGGTCGATTCCGTTTACCGGCATTACCCTGCCGTTCATAAGCTATGGAGGTTCTTCTCTTGCTGTCTCTTTGGCAGCCGTGGGCATTCTGCTCAACATCTCTAACCATTGCCTGTCGGCGAGTGATCGGCGCCGCCGGCTTATCCCTCAGTAACGTGGCTTATCTGAGGATCGTCGTCACCGGAGGCGGAACGGGGGGCCACGTCTATCCGGCTCTGGCGGTGCTCGCCGCGCTGCCGGCTGTCGTGGAAGGGGGGGGCGAGTCGGACGTGGTATACGTTGGCAGCAAGAAGGGGATGGAGCGAGACCTGGTGAGGAGAGCGGGTTATAGGTTCGTGGGCATTGGCGCCGGTCCGCTGCGGGGGAAGTCGATGTTGGAAACCCTGGCAAACGTGGTCCGGCTGGGAATCGGCCTGATCGAATCTTGGCGACTACTTGGGAAGCACCGCACCCGCGCCATCCTCGCTACCGGAGGATACGTCTGTGTGCCGGTGGTCGTGGCGGGCTGGCTTAGAGGCGTACCGAGTCTCGTCTACTTGCCGGACGTGCGTCCCGGCTGGGCCATTCGCTTTCTGAGCCGGTTCGCCAGAGCTATCGCCGTCACCAGCGACAAGTCCAAGGCTTTTCTGCCTCCCGGCAAGGTGGTGGAAATGGGCTACCCGGTGCGAGGAGAGATCGGGCAGACCGAGAAGGCAACAGCGCGACGGCGGCTGGGATTGAGCGAGGAGCTGCCGGCTGTTATCGCCCTAGGCGGTAGCCGGGGCGCCCATGCCATCAATCTGGCGATTGAAAAGGGCCTAAAAGAGTTGCTTACTCTCTGCCAGTTGGTTCACGTTTGCGGTCGGGAAGATGAGCCACATCTTCGGGAGGTGCGGGAGGCGATGGACGAAGGACTGAGGATGCGCTATCATCTGTACCCGTACCTTCACGATGAGCTGCCCGCTGCTCTGACGGCGGCCGACCTGGCGATCTCCCGGTCGGGGGCATCGGTGATGGGAGAGTATCCGGCGGCCGGGTTGCCCAGCGTGCTCGTGCCCTATCCCTATGCGGGTGGCCACCAGCGGCTGAACGCCCTTGTTCTTGCCGAGGGAGGGGCGGCGATCCTGCTCGAGAACGATCGACTGAGCGAGCTGACTGCGATAGTCGGCGAGCTACTGCGGGACAAGACGCGACTGGAGGATATGGCGGACAGGGCCAGGCTAATGGCTAAACCGGACGCCGCTGCCGCAATCGCCAGAGCGATGATCGAGTTATGATTTGGTTGGGGAAAGCCAGATGATGACCATACCTGAGAGGCTACATTTCACAGGAATCGGCGGCATTGGCATGAGCGCCATCGCCAAGGTACTCCTGGAGGAGGGATATTCCATCAGCGGCTCCGACCTCAAGATATCGCCTTTGACCGGCAAGCTGGCGGCATTGGGAGCTCAAATCTTCGAGGGCCACGCCGCCGGGAACGTGGGTGACGCCGAACTGGTGGTCTACTCGTCCGCCGTGCCGCAGGACAATCCGGAGCTGCAGGAAGGCCTGCGGCGGGGCCTCCCGGTGGTGAAGAGGGCCGAAGTGCTGGCCTGGCTGATAAGCCGGCAGTATGGCGTTGCCGTCGCCGGCACCCATGGCAAGACCACCACGAGCTCGATGCTATCGCTCATTGCCCTCGACGCCGGTCTCGATCCAACCATTTTGGTGGGAGGGGAGCTGGCCAATCTCGACACTAACGCTCGATCGGGCAAGGGGCGGGCTCTCGTGGCCGAAGCCGACGAGTTCGATGGCACTTTCCTGAAACTGCGGCCGCAGATCGCCGTCGTCACCAACATCGAGCCCGACCATCTCGATTTCTATCAGTCCTTTGACAATATCGTGGACGCCTTCTATCAGTTCATGGACTCCGTTCCCTCCGATGGCCACATCGTCGTCTGTCTCGACGACGAGGTGGTGAGGTCCTACGTCGACAAGCGATCGGGTGACAAGCGGCTAATCACCTACGGCCTCGACAGCCAGGCGCTGTGGCAGGCATCCGGCATTGCCGTGAATGAAGCGGGCGGCCACGATTTCAAGGTGGAGCGCGACGGCCAGAGCTGTGGCGAGTTCTCCCTGTCAGTGCCTGGTCGGCATAACGTGAGCAACGCTCTCGCTGCCATCGCCGCATCGCGTCTGCTGGGCGTCTCGCTCGACGCCGCCCGGCGGACCCTGCACCGCTTTCGGGGAGCGCGGCGGCGGTTCGAGTTAAAGGGTGACTTCCGGGGGGCGCCGGTGATCGACGATTATGCCCACCACCCCACCGAGGTGCGGGCCACGCTTCGGGCGGCGCGTGAGAGGTTTCCGGGGCGCCGGCTGATTTGCGTCTTTCAGCCCCACACCTACAGCCGGACCAAGTATTTGTTGGACGAGTTCGCCAAATGCTTCGATGACGCGGACTTGGTGGTCATCGCCGACATCTACGCATCGAGGGAAAGGGATACTCTTGGCATAAGTTCTGCGGACCTGATTTCCGCCATGCGCCATCCCAACGTCAGGCACATTGGCGTTCTGAAAGATATCGCCGAGTGGCTGATAGGGAGCCTAGAGGAGAACGACGTTCTCCTCACTTTGGGCGCTGGCGACGTTGGCAAAGTAGGCGAGTTAGTGATAGAATACGGCGGTAGCCCTGAAGCGGACAAGATGAATCATGGCGCTTAATCTAGCGACAAAGCAGGAGCTTGCAGTTGCTCTGCAGGCAATGGGTCAGGTCAAGGTCGATGAGCCGATGGCTCGCCACACCTCGTACCACATCGGGGGGCCGGCCGACCTTTACCTCCACGTCGATAGCCGCCAAGGGCTGCTAGACGCTGTCACCCGGGCCGTCGAGTACGAGGTTCCGGTGCTGGTGATCGGCGCCGGGTCCAACCTTCTCGTGAGCGACAGGGGGATCAGGGGCCTGGTAGTCGAGAACCGGCTGCGAGGCTGGGAACGCCTGGGAAAGCGAGAGGCGCCCGCCAGGTCGGATTGGCAGGGGGCTGAGGGGTTCGTGGAGGCGGTTAGGGTCGAGGGCGGAATGTCTTTATCGCGCATCGCCAAGCTGACCGCCGATCTGGGGTTATCGGGCCTCGAATGGTCGGCCGGTATTCCCGGGACAGTAGCTGGCGGGATCGTAAACAACGCGGGAGCGCATGGCACTACGATGGCCGACGTTCTCGAATCGGTTCTGGTTTTGGCAGACGGCCAGATCGAGACGATGCCGGCGAGCGCCCTCGGCTTCGCCTACCGGCAGACCATCCTCAAGGGAATGAAGACCACCAAGCCAGCCAAGCCAGTGATCGTCGAAGGCGTTTTCCTGCTGCAATATCAGATGGCGGAGGAGATAAAGGAGCGGATGAACCGGTATCAGGAGCGGCGGCGGTGCACCCAGCCGCAGCTCCCCAGCGCCGGCTCCGTATTCAAGAATCCGCCGGGGTACGTCGGCTCTGGCTGGCTGATCGAGCAGTGTGGCCTCAAGGGCGAGCAGCGGGGCGATGCCCAGATCTCGGAGGTCCACGCTAACTTCATCGTGAATTGCGGCCACGCTACGGCCCGGGATGTGCGCGGCCTTATGGACCTTGCCAGAGACCGGGTTTTCGGCCGGTTTGGCGTAAGCCTCGAGCTGGAGCAGGAGATAATAGGAGACTGGTAGTTGGGTAAGATTCGCATTGGGGTTGTCTTTGGCGGTCGCTCCGGCGAACATGAGATTTCGTTGCAGTCGGCGACCTCCATCATGAATGCCATTGACAAGAACAAGTTCGACGTGGTCCCCATTGGCATTACCAAAGAGGGGAAATGGCTGCTCGCCGGCGATCCGCTAAAGCAGTTGCTAGGGTCTACCGATGGCAGTTCTAGTCTCCTGGCCGACCCGCTCGACAATACGGTAGGGGCGAACGGCCGTTCGCCCCTACGCGTGTGTGAGGAAGATAGCGAGCGGGATCTGGTTCCGGCCTTCTCTTCGCTGCCCAGCGCCAGCGCGTCTGTCCACCTTGACGTGGTCTTTCCGGTGGTTCACGGCACCAATGGCGAAGACGGGACCCTGCAGGGCTTGCTCGACCTGGCGGATATCCCCTATGTCGGTGCCGGAGTTCTGGGCAGCGCCGTGGGGATGGACAAAGTCATGATGAAACATGTATTCCGGGTGCATCGCCTTCCCATCCCGGATTACTTGTTGGTGCTTCGTAGCGAATGGGATGCCAAACGGACGAGCATCGTCGCCACCGTCGAGAAGCGGCTCGGCTATCCCTGCTTCGTGAAGCCGGCCAACCTGGGCAGCAGCGTGGGCATCTCGAAGGCGCACCGGCGCGAGGAGATGGAACAGGCGATCGACGATGCGGCCCAGTACGACCGCCGGCTCATCGTCGAGGAGGCCATCGACGGAGCGCGGGAGCTGGAGTGCGCCGTTCTGGGCAACGATAAGCCGGTTGCTTCGGGCGTTGGCGAGATAGTGCCCTGCAATGAGTTCTACGACTACGAGGCCAAGTACGTGGACGACCGCACCACCCTGGTCATTCCCGCTGAGGTTTCCGCTGAAACGGCCAGGCAGGCTCGCAGACTGGCGGTGCGGGCGTTCAAGGCCGTCGATTGCGCCGGGCTCGGGCGCGTCGATTTTCTCCTCAGAACGAGTGATGGCAAGCTGTTTGTCAACGAGATAAATACCATTCCCGGTTTCACTTCAATTAGCATGTACCCCAAGCTTTGGGAGCAGAGCGGCGTAAGCTATTCGACGCTAATCGAGCGCTTGGTCGGCTTGGCCATCGAGCGGTTTGCCGACAAGAGACGGAATAAGACCAGCTACTGCCAATAAGAGGCTAGGAGGGTAAGCTCGCCCTCCATCCTGAAAAGGGGAAAGAAATGCGGAGGAAAGTTTCGCGCTCGGGGAAATACGCGAGCTTTGCGGGTGGGACCGCGTCTGGTCGTGGCTCGAAGCAGGCCGTTAGAGTGGGGCATTCGAGGCTGCCGAAAGCGATTGCCCTGTTTGTGGCGCTCATCCTGGCCTTCGCGCTGTTTTACATCTCGCCGATCTTTAGGGTCAGCCAGATAACCGTGGTGGGAGCGGTGGGCCTGCCGGCGGACAAAGTGGCGCAGGCGGCGGACGTCGAAGGCCAAAACATTCTGGCGGTAGACCGCGATGAAGTGGCCAAGGCTGTCGGTCAGATGCCTCTGGTGAAGTCGGCTCGGGTGGCCAGAAAGCTACCCAACGAGCTGGTAATCACCATCGAGGAGCGGCAGCCGTGGGCGGTTTGGCAGGTTAGCGATGCCAAGTACACCATAGACGACGAGGGATTGGTGATCGGCACGGCGCCAGTGCCGGGACTGATAACGATCGTCGATACGGTCGGCAATTCCATCAAGCTGGGGAGTCGCGTCGAACCGAAGGCGGTGGAGCTGGCGCGCAGCCTTACGCAGATATTGCCAAGGGAGATGGGAGCCTTGCCGAAGCGATTCGAGTTCGCGCCGGATACGGGCCTGGCAGTAGCGACGGACAAGGGCTGGCAGGCCAGGTTTGGTGATCTCGAAGACCTTGGTTATGAGGTGGCAACTCTCAAGGCCATAGCTGCCGCAGCAGTCGAGCGGAAGGCCAGGCTGGAGTTCGTCGATCTCCGGTTCAGCGGGAGACCGTATTATCGCTAGAGCCTCGGCAGGGGGAAGGTGGTCTCGGGCCGAGCGAGGAGGTGGCCGGACATATGTGGTTGCCTTTTCTGGCACTGCTAGTCGGCGTTGTCGTAGGCACCGTCATTGGTCTTCCTGTTCCTGCCGGCTATGCTCGCTACGTGGCCGTGGGGATTCTGGCCGGGCTGGATGCCGTGCTCGGAGCCATTAGGGCAGAGACGGAAAGGAAATTCGACAATCGCGTCTTTCTTTCTGGCTTTGCCACCAACACTCTATTGGCCATTTTGCTGACCTATCTGGCGGATAGACTGGGCGTGGAGCTTTATTTGGCCGCTATCGTGGCCTTTGGCACCAGGGTATTTAACAACCTGGCGGTAATCAGAAGAAGGCTGCTCGTTAGAGAGTAGGGGGGGACGGTTGTGGCTAGGGAAAACATTGTTGCGGGCATTGATGTTGGGACGACGAAGGTCTGCGCTCTGATAGGTGAGGTACATAATGATGGTAGCCTGCACATCATTGGCGCGGGAATTAGCCCGTCGCGCGGGCTGCGCAAGGGGGTGATCGTCAACATCGAGGAGACTGTCGATTCGATTCAGGTTGCGGTGGATAAGGCGGAGCGGATCAGCGGCTTCAAGATCATCTCCGCCCACGTGGGTATCGCCGGCAACCACATCAATTCCTTGAACAACAGAGGCATCATCACCATATCTCATCCAGAGCGGGTTATCTCCGCCGACGATGTGGCCCGGGCAGTGGAATCGGCGAGGACGATCAGCATACCCAGCAATCGGGATATAATTCATGTTCTTCCGCGAACCTTTATGGTCGACGGCCAGGATGGCGTTCGCAACCCCATTGGCATACACGGTTTCCGTTTGGACGTGGAAACCCATATAGTCACCGGCGGCGTGGCCTCTATCCAGAATCTTACCAAGTGCGTGAACAGGGTGGGAGTAGACATCGACGATCTAGTGCTGGAGCCGCTCGCCAGCAGCGAGGCGGTTCTCAACGAGGAAGAGAAAGAAATGGGGGTGGTTTTAGCAGATATTGGCGGCGGCACCACAGACATCGCGGTTTTCATCGAGGGCAGCATCTGGCATACTTGCGTGCTGCCGGTGGGGGGCTACCAGCTCACGAACGACATAGCTATCGGCTTGCGGACGCCGTTTGCCACCGCCGAGGAGATAAAGGCGAAGCACGGCCATGCCATCCCCTCGACCATCGATCCGGACGAGAAGATAGACGTACACTCCTTCGGATCGGAGGAGTCGCAACCGGTGCTGAGGCGTCACCTCAGCGAGATCATCCAAGGGCGGGTCGAGGAGATTCTCGATCTCATCTTCACCGAGATCAAACGTTCGGGCTACGAGGGGCTGCTGGCTGCCGGCCTGGTCTTGACCGGCGGCACCTCCAATCTGAGGGGAATCGAGACCTTCGCCCGGGACCTCCTGCAAATGCCAGTGCGCGTGGGAACGCCAAAGCGCATTTACGGGCTCACGGACACCGTCACCAATCCCGCCTACGCTACCAGCGTTGGGTTGCTCCTTTGGGGTATTAAGTACGGCGAGCTGGAGGGCAAGGCGATCAAGAGGCGACAGAATGTGGGGGGTGTGGCTCGCCGGTTCTGGGGGTGGGCCAGAGAGATATTGCCTCAGTAACAGAAATCATCCATCGGAGAATTGTATAGAAAGGAGCGATTCTGACCATGCCATCGACCACGGATGTCGAGAACTTCGCCAAAATCAAGGTTGTGGGGGTAGGAGGTGGCGGCTGCAACGCCGTGAATCGAATGATCGAAGAGAAGATTCACGGCGTGGAATTCATCGCAGTTAATTCCGACGCGCAGGCTCTACTCAAATCGGAGGCGTCCATTCGGCTGAGAATCGGGGACAAGCTTACCAAGGGATTGGGAGTGGGAGGCGATGCCGCCAAAGGCCAGAAAGCGGCCGAGGAAAGCAGGGATGATCTCTATGAAGTGCTGGATGGCGCCAATATGGTGTTCATCGCCGCGGGCATGGGTGGTGGCACGGGCACTGGCGCCGCTCCCACCGTGGCCGAAATAGCCAAAGAAGCGGGAGCTTTGACGGTTGCCGTAGTCACCAAACCGTTCACCTTCGAGGGAACGCAGCGCCGGACGGCGGCAGAGGAAGGGATCGCCAGGCTGAAAGAGAAAGTCGACGCCGTCATCGTCGTCCCCAATGACCGTCTACTCTCCATTTGCGACAAGAAGGCGACGCTGGAAACGGCGCTGCGCACCGCCGACGATGTGCTGCGACAGGGAATTCAAGGCATTTCCGAGCTCGTCACCATGCCGGGCAACATCAACTTGGACTTCAACGACGTCAAAGCGGTCATGAGCGAAGCGGGGTCGGCCCTGATGGCCATTGGCCACGGCTCCGGGGAGAATCGGGCGGTGGACGCAGCCCGTCTGGCTATTTCCAGCCCGCTGCTCGACGTGTCCGTCGAGGGGGCGAAGCGCGTGCTGCTGAGCTTCGCCAGCAACGAGGACCTCACCCTATTCGAGCTCAACGAGGCAGCCGAGATGGTGAGGAACTCGGTGGACCCGAGCGCCACCATCATCTTTGGCACTACAACGGACACTCGCTTGAACGGTGAAGTGAAAATCACGATTATCGCTACCGGGTTCGAGGGCAAGCTGTCCAAGGTCATCCAGCCGCCGCAGCAGAAATCGCAACAACAGCAACCCGCTGTGGCATCCAGAGCAACCTCGCCGCTGCGCCTGGTGAGCACCTTGCCGGCGGCCGAGGAAACCCAGATCGACCTGCCAAAATGGCTCCGAAGCGGCCAGGTAAAGTAGCCTCGCGCCTGAACCGTTGACGGCGGCCAGATCTCGTGCTACGATAGACGAAAGTGGTCAGGGGTCGGGGGGTTAGGGGACGGGAGCTCGTTTCCCATCCTCTGACCTCTGGCCCCCGACCCCCTACCAGGAGGCGCTCGGTGAAGTGTCCCTATTGCAGTGATCCCGAGTCGAAGGTCATCGACTCTCGCGATGTCGACGGCGCCGTGCGCCGCCGCCGGGAGTGCCTCCGCTGTGGGCTTCGCTTCACCACTTACGAGAGGGTGGAGCTCGCCGGGCTCCAGGTGGTCAAGAAGGATGGGCGGCGCGAGGACTTCGATAGGCGGAAGCTGGCCGTGGGCATCCGCAAAGCCTGCGAAAAGCGGCCTCTTCCCAATGGCGCCGTCGATAGGGTCGTGGACGAGGTCGAGGCCGAGCTCCATAAGCTGGGAAGGGCCGAGGTGCCCAGCGGGCTGATCGGCGAACGGGTCATGGAGTGCCTGCGCCAGCTCGACGACATCGCCTACATCCGGTTTGCCAGCGCTTACCGGCCTTTCCGGGACGTCGACAGCCTCAGACAGGAGCTGGACGTTCTCACCAGCCATCGCCAGCCAGCTAAGCCGTCGGAGGCGCAGTTGCCCCTCTTTCCCTCTGACTCCTCCGCTGCAGCCCTGCCCGCAAGGCGCGCTCGCCGCGGCTAGCCTTCCTGCCGATTGGCTTCTACCGAGCAGATTTCAGGAAGTCTCCGTGAGGGTGGCGACCCTCGCCGGCGCTACTGCTGCTGTTTTTCGTACACGACTTGGCCTTCTTGGAGAGCCGTCAGAATGAAGTCGTTCCCCAGTTCGACCATGTTGCTCAGCTCGGCGGGCGTGTAGACCAGCGGCTCGACGGTCACGTCGAAATCACAGCAGCGCAGAACGGCGCCGATCCGGTCGGTAAAGCGCTCGGGGGTGTCTTTCACGATGAGCAGGTCGAGGTCGCTACCTTCGTGGAGGTCGCCACGGGCGTAGCTGCCGAAGACGATTATCTTGTCGGGGTCGTAGTGGTGCACGATGCAGTCTACTACGTGATTGACGGTTTGGCGCGCGCGGTCACGAACGCGAGCACCGTATCCGCGTGAGTAATACATTTTCGAGCATCCTCTGCGCTGAAATACTCGTGAGGAATCTGCCCTGGCAGCCCGTTGGGGTAGCGAGTCGGAATGTAATACTGGTCCAATTCTCTGGCCGACTGCAGGGTGGAGAAGGACGGATCGATCCGCTCGCACTCACGAACCAGATTTGTAACCGAATGGCCGATCACTGCCCTCTCGCCGCTTAGGAAAAGAAATGATTTGAGCGCTTTTTCTGCTGCCTGCTGCGCCTGAAAGCAGGCCCATTCGAAGCTGCCCGAGCTCGAGCTAGACCGGGCCGCCTCAAGGTCATGCTGCGCCTGCGCATACCAGCGCTTGAATTCCGCCACGTTCGCATCTTGTGCCATCGCGAGTTGTACCTGTACAGACTTTGTACTATGCCACAAACAAAGTATAGCAGATGCCGCGGGGTCGATCAAAGCCGGTCAAGCCAGAGTCGTGTCTTAGACCACGGAATTCGCGAGGCGGCTTTGGAATGACGAATTCGCGCATCAATTCTGTTTCGGTCTACTCCTTGGCTTGAGAACGATCCCGGTAAGACAAGACGGCTTCATAGGCTGCAGGATTCATACCGTCCGGGTGGGAGGCCGTACTTGTCCTCAGAATGCGGAAAGGAATAGATTGCTGGTATAATAAGCGTAGCTTACGGCGAGATCACGCGAAAGAGCGGGTTGGATAGCTTACTCTTCCGCGAGTTTGGGAAGAAGACTGTCTTAGTAGATGTGGGAGCAAGCTGCCTTTAATAGGCGACGGATCAGCAGAGAACAAGGGGTGATTATCAAGGATTGGGGCGGACGCCTTCCCATCGCCCTGGCTTATCCCAACTCCTATTACCTCGGCATGTCCAGCCTCGGATATCAGACGGTCTACGGCATGCTGAATGGCTTTCCCGAGGTGGTATGCGAGCGTCTGTTCCTCGAAGGCGTCTCCGGCCCGCGCCACGGGGACCGGCCAGAACGAAACAGGCGCCCTCGGAGCGACATGGTGTCAGAGGCTGGTGCACGCCATGCGCTGTCGCTGGAGTCGCAGCGCGAGGTCAGGGAGTTCGCCGTCGTCGCCTTCTCGATCTCCTTCGAGCTGGATTACTTCAACGTGGTCGAGATGCTCAGGCGCAGCGGCATTCCCCTGCTCGCCCGCGATAGAGGCGAGGGAGACCCGCTGGTGATGGCGGGGGGACCCTGCGTTTTTGCCAATCCCGCTCCCATCGTTCCCTTCTTCGATTTTCTCGTCGTCGGGGAGGGTGAGCCGGTCATCCCGGCTCTGGTGGTGACCCTCCACGCCACCCGGCACGAGAAAAGGGCGGTGGTTCTGGCCGAGCTGGCCAAACTACCGGGAATCTACGTTGGCGGCCTGTCGGCGGAACCGGTGAGGCGAGTTTGGGCGAGGGATCTGGACTCCTTCGCCACGACCTCGGTGGTCTACAGCAGCGAAACCGAGCTGGGGGACATGCATCTGGTGGAGATCGCCCGCGGCTGTGGCAGGGCGTGTCGCTTCTGTCTTGCCGGCTACGCCTTTCGGCCCGTTCGCTATCGCTCGGTTCAGTCGATCCTGAGCGCTGCCGAGGCCGGATTTGGCTTTCGCCGGCGGGTGGGTCTGGTGGCCGCCGCGACCTCCGACCATCCGGAGATAGACGAACTGGCGACGGGACTCCGCAGAATGGGCGTCTCCATCGCCGTAAGCTCTCTGCGGCTAAATCCGTTGTCAGAGAGTCTGCTCCGGGCGCTCGTCGAGGGTGGCACGCGGACTATCACCTTTGCCCCAGAGGCGGGCTCGGAGCGACTGCGTGGCCTCATCAACAAGCAGGTGGCAGAAGACGACGTCTTCCGCGGCGTGGAGATGGCGGCTGGCCTCGGCGCCAAACAGCTCAAACTCTATTTCATGGTTGGGCTGCCGACCGAGACGGACGACGACGTGCAGGAGATCGTCGATCTCACCCTGAGCTGCAAGGAGCGTTTCGAGAGGAAAAGGCGAGGGGGACGCTTCACGGTGAACGTCACGCCGTTCGTTCCCAAGGCCGGGACGCCCTTCCAGTGGGAGCCTGTGGCGGCGCCGGAAGATATCAGGCGGCGCCTGACAACTATCCAGGCCGGCTTGAGAAGGGCAGGCATCGAGGTGAGAGCCGAGAGCGTGGATTGGGGCGTGGTTCAGGCGGTGCTTTCGCGCGGCGACCATCGCCTGGCAGGCGTGCTGGCCAGCATGCCCGATAGCTCGCCGGCAGCCTGGAACGAGGCGATGGCGGCGGCCGGCCTGAGCGCCCAGGAATTCATCGGGCAGCGCAGTTTCGCCGACAAGCTGCCCTGGTCGGTCATAGACCTTGGGGGCTCAGTCGAGGCCATAAGGCAGCAGCGTGACAGGGCGCTAGCGCGAGGACAAACGGGGTAGTCACTGCCGAGAGCGGTCATTACCAGGCCGATTCTGGACAGTGAGGCTTCAGCCGGTAATCATGGATGAACCGGGTAGATCGACTGATTTGACCAGCTAATGAGGTTCAACGGAACGATCGGGTACCGGCGACGAGGACACGGTGTCAGCGGATATGCAGCGAATAAGCGAATAAGCGAATAAGCGAATAAGCGAATAAGGATGGACTGGCTATTCGCTTATTCGCTGAATATTCGTTGACGCCGTACCCATATTCCATTGAACATCACTAGCCTCAGCGTCCCGTTGCTCCAAGGCTGGGGGCAAGAGACACGTACAAGGGGAACAGTAGAACAGTGGGGGACGGATACAAATGAGCCAAATTGCAGAGAACGTCGCTGCGGTGAGAGAACGGGTCCAGCGGGCAGCTTCCAGAGCCGGGCGGTCGCCGGGAGAAGTGACCGTCTGCGCGGTGAGCAAGATGGGCGAAGCTGGCAAGGTAATTGCAGCGTACGAGGCAGGCATTAGGCACTTTGGCGAAAACTGGGTTCAAGAGGCGATGCCCAAGATCGCCGAGATAGAGAAACTGGGTTACAAGCCCATTTGGCATATGGTCGGCCATCTGCAAACCAACAAGGTCAGGACAGCCATCAGAGTTTTTGATATAATACAGAGCGTGGACTCCACGCGGCTCGCCCGGGAGATCGACCGGCGGTCGGACCGGGTCGTTCCCGTTCTTCTCGAAGTGAATGTAGTGGCAGAGCCCAGCAAGAGCGGATTCAGGGTATCCGAGCTGAGTGAGGCGCTGGCGGAGATAGGCCGGCTGCCCCATCTCGACGTGCGGGGCCTCATGACGGTGGCGCCGGCAGTTTCCGACCCGGAGGAAGTGCGGCCGGTGTTTCGCCGGCTGAGAAAGCTGCGAGATGAAACGGGACTTCGGGATCTCTCGATGGGAATGACCGACGATTTCGAGGTGGCGGTCGAGGAGGGAGCGACTATCGTCCGGATCGGCAGAGCTATCTTCGGCGAAAGGCGAGGGTGAGGTCAAACAGATGCGAATAGCCTTTATTGGCGCAGGTACAATGGCGGAGGCAATGGTGGCGGGCATAATCGAAAACAAAGTAACGCCGGCAGACCACGTTGCCGCCAGCGATCCGGTGAAGGATCGCCTGGACTATATGGCCCGGACCTACGGGATCGTGACCACGCCGAGCAACACGGAGGCCGCGCACGCCGCCGACATCGTCGTTCTGGCGATCAAGCCGCAGAGTCTAGAAGGAGCTCTAGGTGAGCTGCGCGGCGCTCTCGAGACCCACCAGTTGGTCCTTTCGATCGTGGCCGGCGCGACCATTTCGAAGATAGCCAACCTTCTGGAGCATGACGTGATAGTGAGGGTGATGCCCAACACGCCGGCCCAAATTGGCCAGGGGATGAGCGTCTGGACGGCGACGCCCACCGTAGACGCGCAGCAGCGACATGCTACGCGCTCCATCCTGCAGGCTTTGGGAAAGGAGATCTTCACCGAGAACGAGAAACACATCGACATGGCGACGGCGGTTAGCGGCAGCGGCCCCGCCTATGTGTTTCTAATCCAAGAGGCCTTTGTCGACGCCGCCGTTCACATCGGACTTTCTCGCCCCGTGGCTGAAGAACTCGTGATCCAGACACTACTCGGCTCGCTGATCTTTGCCCAGCAGTCGGGAAAACATCCTGCCGAACTACGAAACATGGTAACCTCGCCGGGGGGGACCACCGCCGAGGCTCTTTTGCAATTCGAGCGCGCAGGGCTCAGGTCTGCTTTCGCCGAAGCGGTGATTGCAGCCTACGACAAGGCAAGGCTGTTGGGAGGATAATAGGTCAAATAAATGGATCCAGCATTACTGATACTGAACTTCTTCTATTGGCTAACCAGGGTGTTGATGTTCGCCATTCTGGCGAGGGCGATCCTGTCTTGGTTCCCTCTCGATCCGAGGAACCCGCTGGTGCAGATACTGGACCAGATCACGGAGCCAGTGCTTGCCCCCATGCGCAAGGTCGTGCCCCGTTTCGGCATGATCGACATCACGCCTATGGTGGCGATCTTTGTTCTCTACATCATTCAGGGACTGCTCAGGACAGCGTAGCTTAGCCGGCCGTCATCGACCTCGGAGAGGGCGCTCAGAGGATGAATCGACCCGATTTGCGGCAGCTCGTGAAGGTGTCGATCGATCCGGGGTCGGCGGCCTTTGGCTAGATTCCAGGCGATCGTAGGGGCGAATCCATCCGCCGAAGGATTCGCCCCAACATAGGTGGAATCACCCCTCTGGCAGAAGGGCTGAGCAGACGCTGGTATAGCTCCTCGTCGGACAGACCCTCGATGGAGACCAGCTTCTCGCGTCCGGTTGTTCCCCTGAGTATCGTAAGCGCGCTCCGGCGGACTCCCAGAGTCTTGGCGAGGAAGGCGATCAGGGCCCCGTTCGCCTTGCCCTCCACGGGGGGCGCGGTTATTCTCACCCGGAAAATCCCCTCGGCAAACCCCACGATCTCGTTTTTTGAAGCGCCGGGTTGAACTCGGACGCTGATCTTCGCCATGCTCGAACCTCGCAATGTTAAAGGCGGAACCAGCTAAATGCCCAAGTTACTCTGAATAAAGTCCTCACCGCATGCGGCTTATCACTGGTCTGGCTGAGCGCCTAGTTCTGCATTTCCTTGCCCTGCTTCTTCCCTTGCCATCAAGGAACGAAGGGCACGATTCACCGACTCCGAATCGGGAAACCGCTCCTTAACGTCAGGGTCCAGCATGATTGCGCCTTCCTGCTGGGTGAAGTATTGTATAGAGACCTTCCCGTCGGCTTTATGAATGCGCACGGTATGTCCTTGCCGGTACTCTTCGTAGTGCTTCCCCTCACCCCTTTCGAAAAGTCATATTCATCCCGCATTTCGGTCTCGTCAGAGTGGTGTCTCCCTTTCTTCATAACTCCTCCGTTCAGATCTCGTTGCGTGACCCAGTAGCCTACGAACGCTTATGCGCTCGACTATTGCTTCGGATGCACAACAGCGATTAGATTGATCGGTGTGAGAAGTAGCACTCGCCGCACCAGACTTCGCGACCCCGACCAATTCATGCAGCCAACGGCAATGTCTATTATACCAACTGATTCCCAGTTATGGAAAGCATGGTTGTCAAGTGTAAGTATAAGTCGTCAGAAGTCTGGGACGAATTCACTAACAGGAGTCAGCCATGCCCCGCTGGGGCACCACCAAGGATGAAAACCTATTTTCAGAGCAGTTACGCGGTGGTCCTCCAAAGACGGGTCCGATCATCCGAGATCGTAGGGGCAAAGCACTCGCAATCCAGCCTGGTTCAGCACTACCAACACCCTTTGCGAGCGCTTTGCCCCTACACGGTCGGCTGCAAATCGCGTTCGTCATGATGTCCACTGCGTAATCCTGTCACTAAGTGGCAATGTTATGGAGCGTCAGAAATGGGATCCTAACAGCGATCGGCCCCAGAATTGGCCCCAATCCCAGACTTCTGGACGCTTACAGAAGTGAGACAATTGTTGCGTGGAAGACGCGGATTCTTAAAATCTACCAGAAGGTAGTGAATCCGCCACGCTTATGTGGCGGCAACTGCACACATATCGGCACCACCAGTCGGGGAACGCCGGTTCAGTTGAACAGCGAGGCCCTCAACGCCGATCTGAGGATCGCCGTGGGCATCATCGTTCCTCATCCCACGGCCGGCTACGGTGGCGGAGCCAAGATTGCTCTGCCTGGCGTCGCCTTGCTCGATACAGTGAAAAGCAATCACAGCATAGGGCATGGCGCCGCAGCGGACCGCTGCCTTAAGAAAGCCACGGGCTACGGAGAAATCGAGCAGAATCCCATGCGTCTGGACATGGACGAGACCCGCCTTATCGCCAACAGCCGCACGGCGAGATTCCGCACTACCTCGGTGGTAGGTTTGGCAATCATTCGGGCTGGGAGAGGGAGCCTGCTTCCAGTTGTTGGCCTGATGGTTGACCATCAGGCGGAGGCGAAAACGAAAAAGCCCTGCTTCATGGTGTGGCGCGGTTGTAACCTGACGCGGCTTGTGCTAGAATCCTCACGTGGGTGGCGTCAGAATGAAGCAAGATGGAGGTTGGTAGGGCACTATGAGACTGAAACACAAGGTAGCCATCATCACCGGCGCATCGTCAGGGTTCGGGCGCGCTTCGGCCATATTGTTTGCCAGGGAGGGGGCCAAGGTCGTCGTTGTTGATGTAAACGATGCGGGGGGAGAAGAGACCGTCAGGGCGATCAGGGAGACCGGGGGAGAGGCCGTTTTCGTGCACACGGACGTTTCAAAGGCGGCGCAGGTGGAGCGACTGGTCAAGACGACTGTGGACACCTTCGGCAAGCTGGACATTCTGTTCAACAATGCCGGTAGGCCGCAGAGGCCGACGTCGGTTGTTCAAATGGCGGAGGAGGAGTGGGACCTCATCTACTCGGTCAACGTCAAAGGGATCTTTTTGGGGGCGAAATATGCTGTGCCGGAGCTGAGAAAGGCTGGCGGCGGCGTTATCATCAACACGGCGTCCATAAGCGCGGTGAGGCCGCGAATGCTTGGTGCCGCTTATGCTAGCTCGAAGGGCGCGGCGATTGTCCTAACCAAGGCCCTCGCTCTCGAATTGGCAAGAGACAACATTCGCGTAAATGCCATCGCTCCAGTGGCGGCAGAAACCCCCATGTTCCCGCAATTCAGTCGGGAAGGAGCGGACCCTGAGCAGATTAGGAAGCTCACGCTGTCCAGCATTCCTTTGGGCCGGCTGGCTCAGGCCGATGACGTTGCCTTCGCCGCGCTCTACCTGGCCAGCGACGAGTCGAGCATGGTCACGGGAACGACTCTCGACGTCGACGGTGGTCGGGGCGTATAGATGGCCATCAATCTGATCGCCCAATTCAAGGCTTGCCGGAAGCGATTCCGATAATGATCGAGGGAGGCGGCGGCGGGGTTATCTCTGCCGGTGGTGGCGTGACGGCCAACTACAGCAGTTCGCATCGACATTGAGCGAGCAAACTTGTTCTCGCGCTGATGCAGGGGTCGCGCCGCCAACCTGTAGGGGCGAACGGCCGTTCGCCCCTACGATCGCTCAAGAACTGTGCGAATTGCTGTAATGTGAAGGGATCGCTTGGTCAACCAAGGTGGAATCTGGTGCTGAGGAGAAAGAGCAATGGCTGATGTGGATGTGGCGAGTTTGGATATCGACAAAACGGTCGACGCGCGCGGTAGCGCCAGCCCCGGCCCTCTTCTCGAGGCCAAGAAGGCCATCGGCGATGTAGGATTTGGTGGGGTGTTGGAAATCTGGTCGGACGATCCGGAGACGAAGAAGGATATCATGGTCTGGGCCAAAGAGGTTGGCCAGGCATACATGGGTAGCGCTCAGGGAAAGGGCTACGAACGCATCTTCGTCCTCCGCCGGAAGTAGAGGATGGCTCGGGATAGCTCACCGGGGGTAGGGGCGAGTCCTTCGGCGGAAGGATTCGCCCCTACGCATGTCACTTCTGAATCTGTACGCTCCCGCCGGCCAGCGCTACGCCGGGATAGGCGGGAGTGTCAGCCCCCATCTGGCTGTCGTAAACAGTGGTCCCAGTGGCCTTGTCCCAGATTCTGATCCTTATCTTGTCGGTCCCCGTGTTACCGGTCGTCTGCTCGTCGACAATAGCCAGCAACAAGCCGTAGCTGCCCCCGCCGTTGACCTTGCCCGAGCCTTGGAGATAGGCTTTCTGGCCGATCCTTCCCCCTTCGGGGGAGAAGGACCAGCCAGTCATAACCCGTGCTGTCGAATCTGAGATTACCCGCCTGGAATTGGACCTCCGTCTGGCCGGTAGGGACAGTCGCATCCCTCTGATAGCGGGCCGTGAACGCAAAGATGAGCCTGCCGGAGAGCGACTGGTTCGCTCGGTAGAAGCCGGCCGACGACTCGACCGTGCCGCCGCCGTCGATGAAGCCAGCCTCCGGATCGTAGACCACGACGTACTTGTAGCTCTGTTGGGCCGAGGCCCCATCCTTATCCGCGACTGTCAGGGTAACCGTGTAGAAGCCGGCTGCCGCGTAGGTGTGGCTACCGCTGGCCGTACCAGATCCCCTCGTCTCGACCACGGTGCTGCTCGAACTGGTGCCGTCGCCCCAGTCCCAGGTGGCCCGGTGGGTATCGAGTGTCCCAGGGTCGCTGAACGGGGCCGTGACCTCGACAGGCTTACGAACGGAGACAGCATTCGGCTGGGCCACGATTGGCCCGCTCACCAGCGGGACCTTGTTGAGCACGGTCACCGTCTGCGCCTTCGAGGCGGACAGATTGAAGGGGTCGGTGACCCGCCGTCGATGGTCCTTCCTACCCCCTCCGCGCTGAAGCGGGTCCGGAGAGCGTTGACGTCGTAGCTGGCCTGCACCAAGCGGACCCAGGGCTGGAGGCGCTGGCTGGAGTTGGAGTAGTAGACGGCGGAGGTCAGGTCCTTGAACACCCGCTCCGTCCCACCCCATTGCCATCGGGGAAGCGGAACTGGGCGGGTAAGGCCACCAACTGCTCAGGTTCACCGGCCGCCCGGCCCAGGGAGTTTACCGTCCCCAGCTTGGCTGGCCACCAGGCAGGCGAGGTATACCCGCGAGTCCAACCGATACGCCCGGCCACATCGGTGGCGTCGTCCTTCTCAGAGCCTGTGAGGAAATTAACATACTGTCTTGCGATGGCAAGCTATCTAGTATACGATATGCTCTCCGATTTCCGCGTTGTCCACAAGAAAGACAGCAGACTCGACCTGCCCCTCCTGAACGACGTACACGCAGTCGCCCTCTTCCCCCTGACGAACGATGGCCTCGCCGTCCTCGTAAACCTTGCCCAACTCGCCAGTGTCCACTGCGACCTCCTTCTATGTCTCTTCCGACCGCCGACCGGGCCAGAGGGCTGTCCTTCCGAGAGGGATCGAGCACAGGGCGACGGCAACGTCAGCCGCGAGGCGACTGATAAATAGGGGATGCATCGTGCGGGTCAGAACCTCCCGATAGGGGGCGCTTCCGGTGAACATGTCCCACAGCACCGTGCTCATCCTGCGGGCGCTGCCCGGATTGCGCTGCTCGGAGGCGGCCATGCGGGTAACCGCCTGACGGGCGAAACGCCGGCGCTGGATCTGGCGGGTGAAGGCAAACATGAACAGGCCGATGGAGTTGTCGCTGGCCATCTTGTTGCAGGCCGGCCAGTAGTGTTGCCGGAAGTCCTCCGCCGAAGTGCCGTGAAAGACCACGGTGGTCGCCGCGGCCTTGGCTGCCCGGTAGGCTGCCCCAACGCCGTCTTTATACAGGCGGGTGACGCCGCTGTCGCCGATGAACACTAACCCGTCGGCATACGGCTGCGGCGAGCCCTTTACGTTGATGCGGGGCATACACTGGCAGGCCGGCTGGTCCCACTTCCAATCAGGAGGGAAGCAGCCCTTCACCTCCGCGGAGGTCAGGAACCCGTCCAGAAGGGCCGCGTCGATGTCGTCGCCGAGAAGGCACACGGTGGTATAGTCGCCCTTAGGGATGATGGCGGCGAACTCTAGCCGGGGAATATCGAGCAGGAACACGTGCATGGAGTTGCCGAAATACTTCCCTATTGTCTCCGCCCCCAGCCGGTACTCCCGGATGGCGGTCTGAGTGGTCTTGGGCGGACTGTAACCCACCCCCAGCCCGTCGAACAGCTTCAGGCCGGCGGTGTTGACCCCCATAGCGACGGCGAGTAGGTCGTACGTCTGCGGCTCACCGCCCCGGGCCTTGACCCAGAACCGCCCATCGGATCTGCCGATTTGGTCCACCCGTCCGTGCACCAAGCGGACGCCCTTCTCGACGGCCAGCGACTGCAGGTGGCCGTCAAAGCTGTGCCATTTGGTCTCCTTGAGGTCGCGTGGCCCGGCGCCCCGGTGGATGGCAGCGATCCGCTTTTCGCGGGTGGGCGTCTCCAGCCTCACGCTGCCGAGGTCGGTGTGGAGGACGTAGGAGTCGATCCCGCGCTGAACCACGGAAGGAGGGAGATTGATTCCCTCGGCGGCCAGGTTCTGTACCAGCGATTCGGAGACGATGCCGCCGCACATGTTGCAGCCGGCGGGTCCCGGACTATTGAAATCCCGTGACTCGATGGTATCGACCGTCACGTCGATGCCAACCCGCTCGGCCATGTCCAGGAGGAAGTAGCCGAAGAACGAGCCGGCTGGCCCACCGCCGATGATTCCGACTTTGCTGCCGTCCGCCAGCATGGGGCTCACCAGACCTTTCCTGCGCGCCGGGAGTGCCCGTCGCTCCACCGACGCGCCTGCTGCGCTTCTCGAATGGCCCTGGGATGATTATAAGCGGCTAGATAGCACTCCGTCAAGATAGTATCGGGATTCGACTTTGGAGCGTCCGCGAGGACTCACAATGAATGAGCTGCGGGCGTGAGCGGGTATTCAGCGGCTCTGCGACTCGCCGAGGCTCTCATCGGTGTGCAGCCCCTCTCGCACGGCGTAGGCTGCCAACTGCACTCGATTGTGGAGGTGGAGCTTGTCCAGGATGGCGCGTAGGTGGTTCTTCACGGTGTTCTCGGCGATGCCCAGCTCACTGGCTATCTCCCGGTTGCCGGCACCGTGCGATATGAGGCTGAGCACCTCCTTTTCCCTGCCGCTCAGCAGTTCTCTTTCTATCTCGGCTGATGGTTCGCCGTTAAGCTGCTTGGCAAACTCGTTGAGGATCTTCGTGGCTATGGTGGGCGATAGGGCGGCTTCTCCCCGCGTTACTCCGTCGATCATGGCAAAGAGCAGATTCGGTTCCGTGTTCTTGAGGAGATAACCGTGCGCTCCGGCCTTGATGGCCTCGAACAGGCTCCTGTCTTCGTCGGACACGGTGAGGATGATGATTTTGCATTCCGGTTGCTCCTCCTTAATGCGGCGAGTTGCTTCAATTCCATCGCAGGCCGGCATGAGGATATCCATGAGGATCACGTCCGGTCTCTCCTGCCGGGCTTTTTCGATGGCCTCGAAGCCGTCTTTGGCCTCGCCAACGATCTCCACGGTCTCTGCAGATCGGAGGAGACTGGCGAGACCTTTGCGAAATAGCAAATGGTCATCTACCAACAGCACTTTCTCTTTCATGCCTCGGGTTCCTCCTCCTGTGGTACCGGGTAGGGGCGAATCCTTCGACGGAAGGATTCGCCCCGACGATTTCAGGTGGCCGTTTGCCCCTACCATTGCAACGCCGGTCAGAGACTGCCGGCGCCGAACACTCGCCACCCTTGGGGCGTGTGACAGGCGGCGCATTGGTTGTTGGCCCTTGGCTCGTGCTTGGGCTGGTGGCAGTTGGCGCAGGTGTAGGTCAGGCCCTTGAAATCCTTTCCGTTCGTGTGGCACTGATCGCACTTCAGAGTGGCGTGTTTTCCTACTAGCTCCACCGGATGGGTGAAGGTTCGTTTGGCCCAGGTAGTGTTGTCGGCAATATGGCACTGCCCGCAGGCTTGTTGAATCCCGTGGGGACTGACGTGACAGGTCTGGCACTGATCCGGCGTGCTGACCTTCTGTTTCTCGTGGCACTGGGTGCAGCTCGACATCGGGAATACGCCCTTCTTCTGGGCCAGATCGTGATTGGGTATCACGGCGCTGTGGCAGCTAGCGCAGGCGACATCGGCCGAGCCGTGAACGAAAGTCTGGCTGGGTTTGTGGCAGGTTTGACACCTAGATTGGACCTGTTCGACGGTCGAGCTGGCCACCGTCTGCGGTTCGAATCGCCGGGAATGAACGATCTGCTTGTGGCAATCGGCACACCCCTGTCCTTCATGCTTGCTATGGGCAATCCGGAGGGTGGCCTGGTTGATGACTTCGGGTCTCGTTTCGCGCGGGTGGCATTGCAGGCAACTGGAATCGCTAACGCTGGCGTGGAGTGGGCCTTGCTGACCGGCCGCCTGAATCGCCAGGTTCTTGGCGGCGTTCGCCTGTAAGGCGACAAAGCCGGCCAGCCCGGGCGGAGTGTGGCACTCGACGCAGGCGACATCTTTGTGGGTCGAGGTTTTCCACTCCTCGACCAGCGGCTGAATCTGGTGGCAACTGCCGCAGTTATTGGATCCGGATGAAAGCTTCGCATTGGTGAGGCTCGCACCGCCGAGAATGACGGCGATCGCTCCCAGAATGGCAAGCAATAGACTGCGTGAGAGCCATCGGAGGCGCTTCGGCGTGACTCTTTGTTTCTTTTCGCTCATTGCATCATACCTCGCTCATTCTTGTGTTCCCGTGTTTGTTCCGTTATGCCTCAGTAGAGCATTGGCGGCACGGCGGCGGCGAGCACGAGCCATCTCAAGCTGAAGCCTCCTGCCAGGACGCTGGTATCACTGATGATCATGGCATAGCCGACCAGCGGCCGCCCTAGGATTACTTCCCAAACATAAATGATCAACGGGTCGACGATGCCGAGGAAGACCACGCCGAACCAGAACCAGATGGCGAGATTTCCTGTAAGAAGAAGGCTCACCGACTGCCCGCTGCTGACCGATAGCCCCGCCATAATGAACAGCCAACTGAAGACGAAGATCAGCTCGACCACCACCATAAGGGAGTGGACCTGGTTTAGGTAGAAGAAATGCTCTGCCATGAGACGGCGCTCTTCCATGGGGAACACAACGGCGAACACGACGGCGGCCGCCAGGCCGCTGGAGAGTGCCGAGATGAAGAACAGGGCGGGGAGGATCGACGTATTCCACAGGGGAACGCCTCTGACCACGCCGATCAGCATGCCAGTGTAGATGGCGGTGGCGAAGGCCAAGCTCGTCCCGGCGTAGAGTAGAACGTTACGATAGCCGGAGATCCACGCCACAGCCCGGTTAATGAAACCCAGGGGCCAGCGCCAGTTGAGCTCCATGATGGCGAACAGGAAGGCCACTGGCATGAATAGGCTCAGTACGACGGTGCCAAGGGTCATGACCGAGCCGGGGTTGTTGAGGAGTCCGATGAGGCGCCAGGGCTGGCGGAGTCCCATGCCAAGGTCCAGCAACAGCCAGGGCGTGCCGAAGGCCACCAGCGGCCCCGAGATCAGGTAGCCCGCCCGTATGAGAGGCTTGAATCCTTCCTTGCTGTAGATCTCCGCCGTAACGGCGGCGAGAAAGGCGCCGGCGCCAGCGCCGGCGAAGAACAGATACATGGCGATGTAAGGTCCCCAGGTCATTTCTCACCTCTCACATAGTACATATTGGGGCCCGTTCCCAGGTCAGGCCGCAATCTGATCGGCCGCTTGCGGACGATCAGGCGAGAGATCTCGCTGTCGGGATCGTCCAGATCGCCAAAGGTGCGCGCTTTGGCAGGGCAGGCGAGAACGCAGGCAGGCTGCACTCCCCGCGTGACGCGTGTTGCGCACAGCTTACATCCCCCGGGCGTCCCCCTATCCTCGTTCCAGACACGGGCCTGGTAGGGGCAGGTCACCACGCAGTATTTGCAGCCAATGCAGATGTTGTTGTCGACGAGAACGATGCCATCCCGGCGCTTGTGGGTGGCCTTGGTCGGGCAGACCTGGGCGCAGGGTGGGTTGTCGCAGTGGTTGCACTGCACCGTTTGGAACCGCCGGGATACGGTGGGGAATCGCCCCTCTTCCACGCTTTCCACTCTAACCCAAACCTCGCCCGGCTCCAGCTCGTTTTGGGCCTGGCAAGCCAGAGTGCAGGCCTGACAGCCGACGCATTTGGTCAGGTCGATCACTAGTCCATATTTAGCCATCTCAGCCTCCTCATTTAGCTAGCTGTCAGCCATCAGCTTTCAGCCATCAGCTTTCAGCAATTAGCCTTACAATACTAGGGAACGACTAATGGAGCGCAGAACAAAAGGCTAATTGCCTGATAGCTATCCCTTGAGCTCTGCCTGAGCAGTGAATCTCGCTGCATGGCTAAGTCGCCCTCTCCACGGTCACGATGGTTTCGGAAGTTGCTGCGCCCCCGGAGCCGGGCGTGGTACGCCCGACTACGAGAGCATTGCTGTTGGCGCCTTTGCCAAAGGACAGCCGTTGCATTTTGGCTTCGTGTCCGAAGCCATAGGCCAAGAAAACGGCAGACGGATGAATTCCCTCGGTGACCTTGGCCTTGACCACCACCTCGCCCGCCTCGGACCGCACCCGCACCTTTTGGCCGTTGGCTATGCCGAGGCGAGCCGCCCTGACAGTGTTGATCCACAGGTCGTTGTCGGGCTTTAGCCGGTTGAGCCATGCGTTGTTCTGAGTGCTGGAATTAGTGTGAAGCGACACGCGACCCTGAAGAAGGCGGAACGATCGCCCATCAGGCTCCACGAGCGGCGGTTGCCAGTTCGGCATGGGATCGATCCAGACCTCTTTCAGCCGCTCGGCGTAGATGTCGATCTTGCCGCTGGGCGTTTCGAACCTGGGAACGCCGTAGGCTGCCCCCTCGTCGCCCCGGATCACGCCTTTCTGGCCAAATTGCTCGACAGTGAGGCCGAGAGGCTGGATTCTCGCCCTGATGACATCTTCGACCGAGAACTTGAAGAACTCGCCGAGCCCCACGGCCTTAGCCAAACCGGCGATGATCTCGGTCGCCGGCTTCGTATCGTGGAGCGGCGCCACGATCGGCTGGCGGATGGCGATCTCCGGGCGAAGGCGCATCGACACGGCCACGGGGTCGAGGCGCTCCAGATAGGTGGATTCTGGCAGGACGTAGTGGGCGAGGATGGCCGTATCGCTGGGCATGGTGTCGATGACCACCAGCAGATCGAGGCTGGCCAGCGCCGCCATCGTCTTCTTGCTGTCGGGGAGGGCTCTGGCCGGGTTGAAACGGTTGACGACAAGGGCCCGGACGGGATAGGGGTTCTCGTTCAGAATGATCTCAGGCAGACGTTGAACCAGGCCGACCGTTTGGTCCAGCAAGGAGAACTCGCCTTCGCCAACCCCGTCGGCTCTGCCGATCTTGATGGGCGGGGTGGCGGGGAAATTGAATTTCCCCAGTTTGGGCCGGGGAGGAAGAGCCACGCCACCTTTGGCGCCGTAGCTTCCCATCAAGGCGTTCAGGATGAGGGCGGAGCGCGCCGTCTGGAAGCTATTCGTGTATAAGTCGCCCCAGGGGCCGTGGTGCCCCGGGTCGACGCCGCACGCCGGCTTTGCTTCGGCGAACTCGCGGGCGATTCTGATTGTGGTCTCGGCTGGGACGTCGGTTATCCTCGCCGCCCAGGCGGGGGTCTTGTCGGCCACTAATGCCCTCAGGTCCTCGAAACCGTCCGTGAACTTGGCGACAAAATCGGCATCATAGAGCTTTTCGCGAATGATGACGTTCATCATGGCCAGCAGCAAGGCGTTATCGGTTCCAGGTCGAATGGGAATCCACTCGTGCGCCTGCGCCGCCGTATTGCTTAGCCTGGGGTCGATGGACACGATTCGGGCGCCCTTCTCTTTGGCAGCCATCAGACTTTGGAGGTCAGCCGTGAAAATGGTTTCGCCATGGTTGCGGCCGAAGAGCAGGATATAGCGGGAGTTGCGATAGTCCATGATCGGCTCGCCGCCAAGGGTATAGCGGCAGGCTAACTGGCGGGCAGACTGAGCCACCGAGAGGTGGGAGAAGATATTGGGCGAGCCAAAGGCCTTCATGAATTGCTGATCCCATTCGTCGGCCAGCTCGGGATGGCGAACCCAGGCCAGTGATTGAGGGCCATGCATCTCCTTGATCTGCTTCAGCTTCTCGCCGATCTCCTCGAATGCCTGGTCCCAGGAGATCCGCTCCCACCGGTCTGTCCCCACTCGCTTCAGTGGGTAGCGCAACCTATCCGGATCGTAGAGCAGCTTCACCCCGGCGCTCCCTCGGGGGCAGATCCTGCCGTCGCTGTGGCTGTGGCCGCTGTTGCCCTCCAGCTTGTAGAGAGCATCGCCGTTCACGTAGGCGATGATGCCGCAGTTGGCATCGCACATCCCACAGACCGTGGGAACCAGCTTGGGAGTGATGCCCTCTAGCTCCCCGGCGTGGACGACGTCGCCTTGCCGGATCAGCTTTCCGCCCACCGCCGCCACGGCGGCTGTGGCGCCACATGCCACGAGGAACTTCCGCCTGCTGATGGTTTTACCTATCATTGCCTATCCTCCTCCCTGCGGATTTCATCCGCAAGAATCCGGCGCAATCGTTGTTGTACGTGCGCCTGCCGTAGGGGCGAAGAATCTTTGCCCGTACGGGCGAAAGATCTTTCGCCCGTACGGGCAAGAAATCTTTCGCTCGTACTTTCGTCGCGCCGGATCATCTAGATGCCTTGGTGCGGATTCCATCCGCAGGGAGCCTATCCACGCTTGAGACCTTCGACGATGGCCGGTCTGCCAACCGCTTCCTCGAATTCCAAAGGGTGCTCGTTTATCATTCTCATTCTCGAAATCCTACCGCTAAAGATGCTACTGTCCACCGGAAAGACGTCCGGATGGAAGATGACATGGTAGCCGTGCCAGATGACGATGGAGAGAACGGCCAGCACTGCCTCCCAGCCGTGGAGCATCTTTCCCACGGGAATGAGGATCCCCGGCAGGTAATTGGTGGCCCAAGTAGGCTGCCACATGATGAGACCGGTAGCCGCCATCAGCAGCCAGCCCCACACCATAGCGAAGTACTCGAATTTCTGCCGGTAGTCGTAGCGTCCGAACTTGGGCATCGCCTGTCGCTTCCCGATGAAGTAAAGGGCCATGTGCTGGAAGGCCCGAACGTCTTTCCACGCCGGCAGCATCTCCAGTCCCACCCGTCTCCTCAGCAACCCATAGAAGGCATAGACCACGTGGAATATGCCTTCCATGATGAACACGATGGCGAAGAAATGGTGGAGCCAGCGGGTGGTTTCGATGCCACCCATGGCCGTCAGCATCCACTGGGCCCAGTCGGCCGCGTTGAACTTCTGGGGCAAGCCAGTTGCCGCCAGGGCGACGAAAGAAATGATCAACAGGAAGTGCTCAACCCGCCGCACCAAACTGAAGCGGATGAACTCCACGTTATCTTGAAGTCCCAGACTGATCAGAACATCCTCGCTAAGACTAACGCGATTCATCTTCGCTCTCCCTTCGTCTGTGCTGTCTGGCCTTGCGCCAGTCGAAGCCGATGTGGACCAGCATGCCGACCACCGTGACCGGAATGAGGAACCAGGCCCAGGCTGCTTGGGCAGCCCAGATCAGGAAGCCCTTCTCCGGCGACGGCGGAAGGTGTCCGGTCCAGGCGTCGGTGAAGCTCTGGTTGGCTCCTTCATGGCACTTACCACAGGTGTTGACGAGGTTCGCCTTGGCGACGGAGGACGATGGATCGTCGGGAGGCTTGATGTCGTGTACGCCGTGGCAGTCGGTGCAGACCGCTTTGTAGCACCAGATGGTAGGGAAGTTCACCTTGTAATAGAGCGTTGTGATGCCATGGAACTCATTGCGATAGGTCTGGTAGACGTCCGTCGAGATGTTGTACTTGGACATGATCTCTTTGTTCGTGTGACAGCCAGCGCACACCTCCGGCGATTCGATCCGGAATGAGGCAGTCCTCGCCTCCTTGATATTGTGGATGCCGTGGCAATCGGTGCAGACCGGGACGTCGGGGTTATCCTCCGTCGTCAGGGCCTTGCCGTGCACGCTGCCCACGTAGTTGTCGAAGATGGGGCGGTGGCAATTGGCGCAGGTCTGTGATACTCTTGTTTTCGGCGTATCGGGCTTGACGACATTGTGGTAGCCGTGGCAGTCGGTGCAAATGGGGGCGTTCTGATTCTGGGTTTTGAGCACCTGACTATGCACGCTGTCCAGCGCCTTTTGATAGACCACTGAGTGGCACTGCTGGCATAGAGAATAGCTTTCGATGGCGAAGCTCCGGCGGTCGACCATAGAGCGTTTAGGATGGGGGTAGGACTTGATATCGCTGTGGCAGCCGGTGCAGCCCACTTGCTTTCCATGGACCGAGCCATCCAAAGCCGCTTTGTCGACGTAGAGGGACAATAACTCCCCCTTGTCTGTGACGGTCGATAGCGACTTGGCTGCGTGGCAGCCCAGGCAAGTCTCGTCACCCGGGATGTCGGGGGGCGCCGCGCCTAGCGTCCGCGCGATCATGAATGTGAGGATTATGGCGCCGGCCAGCGCCGCTATGGTAATGTTCAGCCGACTAGTCGATTCTCGCTTCATCGCGTTTGTTCCTGTTTCTCGCCCCCAGTCGTGAGGGCGTCTGTCCAGGGTCCGGGTCACCATCGACCCAGCCTCGCCAGCCTCGCCGGCCACTGATGGCTGACAACTGCCTACACCAGAAGCAAATAGGTCATCCAGAGTCCTTCCTGCAACACGACGATCCCGACGATCAGAGAGACGATGTGGCCGCCAAGGCCGCGACTGCCGTGCTTCACTTGCGCTCTGAGCGCCTGGCTAGCAGCGCTATCGCCGAGGAGGCTAGTCGCGCTTCGAACGAGGATCTCCGCGCCTACGCCAAGGACTCCCACCGCCGCCAGCAGAGCTATCAGCGCTTCAATGTTACCCATGGCTTTTACCTCCCTTGACTCGCCGTCTTATTATCGGAAGATGGTGCTGTAGGTGAGCCAGAAACCCTCAAATACGAGGACGAGGCCGAGAAGCAGTAGCACAGCGTTCATCACCGCTAGCGCCGATGCGCCGGCGTTGATGGCTCGCACTTCGCCGAGCCGTCTCCGGCTGAAAGGATGGGATTGCCATAGCCGGTTCAGGCTTGTGAGGACTACGTACAGCCCCACGGCGGCTATGGACCAGAACACCAGAAATGCCAGTCCGATTGACCACACTGTCATTTTCCTGTACCTCCTTCTCTCACCGCCCGGGGCGGCCCAGCCACTGCCCCGCGTCGGAGCTAATTCGTGATGGCTCTCTCTACCCTTCTGCTCCATTCTAGAACCGTCCGAAGAGGGTGTCCATGCTTCAACAGTATGGTTTACGGGTCTCCAGAAGGCTCATATTTCTGACAGCCCGAGCGGGCTATGGTGGCGGAGAGAATAGTTCGGCATGTTACTGGAGATAGCGCGGAGGGACTAAGCGAAGGATGGTGTGCCTTTCCACGTTCCTCGACACATTCCTCCGAATCGGGATATAATGAGATCTGAGAGTTGATAGCTACCCGCCAATTGCCAAAAGCTATCCGCCGGAGTCTGGATGTCGGAGATCGAAAGCGTCGGGAGAATCCTCATCCTCGTGGGAGTGGGCGTGGTCGTCCTCGGGGCGATCGTTATGCTGTCCTCCCGCCTGCCGGGCATTGGTCGATTGCCCGGGGACATGCTCATTAGGCGCGATGGTTTCGTCTTCTACTTGCCGCTTCTCAGTTGCCTCATCATTTCGGTCATTCTCACCATCGTCGCCAACTTGATTTTCCGGCTGATGCGATGAAGACAGGCGATTTCGACTACCATTTGCCCGATCGGTTTATTGCCCAGACGCCTATCGAGCCAAGGGACCGCGCCCGCCTGCTGGTGCTCGACCGCCGGCAAGGGATCGTCGCCCATAGGCGCTTCCATGCCATCGGCGACTTTCTACGCCCTGGCGACCTGTTGGTGTGCAACGAGAGCCGCGTCATCCCGGCGCGTCTATTCGCCCGTCGAGCAGATACTGGCGGCCACGTAGAGATTCTGTTGCTCAAGCAACTAGAAGAGGGAGTTTGGGAAACCCTCGTGAAGCCCGGCAAGCGCGCCCGACCGGGGACGACGCTTGAATTAGGGTACAGGGTAGAGGGTATAGGGTATAGGGGCCGCCCCTCCACCTCTACCCTCTACCCTCTACCCTCTACCCTCATCACCGCCAAGGTTGTGGACCGGACGGACGCTGGCGGGCGGATAATCAGCTTCTCTGACCCTTCCCGGCTGGAATCGCTCGGCGCCATGCCCCTGCCGCCGTACATCAAAGCGCCGCTTCTCTGTCCCGAGCGCTACCAAACCATCTACGCTCGCCCTAAGGGGTCTGCCGCCGCGCCAACCGCCGGCCTTCACTTCACGCCCGAGCTCATGGAGCGACTGAAGGGCGTGGGGGTCGAGTTTGGCTTCGTCACCCTCCACGTCGGCCTCGACACGTTTCGCCCCGTCGACGAGAACGAGGCCGAGGACCACGCCATTCATTCCGAGTACTGCGAAGTCGCTCCGGAAGTGGCCGACAAAATAAACCGGGCCAAAGCGGAGAATCGGCGGGTCATCGCCGTGGGGACCACCACCGTCCGCGCCCTCGAGACTGCTAGGGTGGAGGGTGGAGGGTGG
>JACPQF010000130.1 GCA_016190625.1 Chloroflexota bacterium
ACCCCCTTCCTGATGTAGAAGGTGTGAGTCATGCCGTCCTTGGCTATCTCCCATCGCTCCGCTAGCCCGGGCACGTACTGGCCCTGAGGACCGAGGTTGACCAGGGACTCGAAGAACGCGGCGGTTAGGGAGGTCCACGTCACCCCACTCTCCTGCTGGGGATCGATTACGCCGGAGCCGAACTTCGTCGCAACGATCAGGCTACCGTAGGGCTTGGCCGCCGTCGGCACTGCCGTCGGCTTAGCCGCGGACGTGGAGGACGTAGCGGGGGATGACGGCGCCGTACTGCAGGATGCTAACAAAAGGACACCAACCACCAAGACCACTGACGCGAGCCCGATGAACCTGGAACACATTGTCGCGAAACCTCCTTCACAAACTCGAACTGTGGGGAAACTCTCCCTTGCGGCAAGACCGGGCCATAGCTGAAAGGTCGTCTTTGGCCTCCAGCCCATACTGAGCATCAATTGAGGTCATCCCTGACTTCTTGCTCTGACGCCGGACACTGGGCCATCGTCGTCGATGGGTGTCTCTGACGATGAGAACTGTTGCGGTCGTCTCTGCCCACTGGCTCTGGCGCCGAGACTATCGCAAATCAATATAGCAGATAGAGCTTGACGGTGCAAGCCATAATACTGTGTAATTATCATGTATTCTGGCGATGGTGACATACAAGATGGCGTGCGACAGCTTGACCTTGATCATCGCTGGATAGCTGCTGAACAGGCGATTTGACCAGCACAAGTAAGGGAGCACGCGCCCTGCGTTGTCGCTCTTCCTTCTTTGTGCTACACTGTCACCATTCCGGCCGACGTCGAGGAAAGATTTGGTCTCCCGAGCTATTATCCAGGAATTGCAGGCGGCGGCGGGCAAGGGCGCTGTCACCTTCTCGCCGGAGGACCTGATAGTATACTCCTATGATGCCACGATGCCGGAGTACCGGCCGGACGTCGTCGTTTTCCCGCAGTCGACAGAGCAGGTGGCCGCTATTATGAGGGTGGCGAACGAGCATCGCCTCCCGGTGGTGCCGCGAGGCGCCGGAACCAACGTCAGCGGCGGATCCCTAGCCCTCGAGGGGGGAATGATCCTCTGTCTGAGCCGGATGAACAGGATACTGGAGATCGATCGGGAGAATCTGGTAGCGGTGGTCGAGCCCGGAGTGGTCAACGCCGAGCTGCAGGCGGCGCTGGCGCCCCTAGGCCTGTTTTATCCGCCCGACCCGGCGTCGATGAACGTCTGCACCATCGGCGGAAACGTGGCGGAGAACAGCGGGGGGCCGCGCTGCTTAAAATATGGGGTGACCAAGGATTACGTCCTCGGCCTCGAAGTGGTTCTGCCCACCGGCGAGGTCATCCACACCGGGGGATCGGTGATGAAGAACTGCACCGGCTACGATTTCACTCGCCTGTTCGTTGGCTCCGAGGGGACCCTCGGCGTGGTTACCAAGATTACCCTGCGGCTGCTGCCCCTCGCCGAAGCCAAGAAGACCATGCTGGCCGTGTTCGATTCGGTGGTCGATGCCTCCAGCGCCGTCAGTGCCATCATCGCCCGCGGCATCATCCCCACCACCCTGGAACTGATGGACCGCATCCTCCTTCGCTGCGCCGAGGATTTCGTCCACGTGGGCCTACCCAAGGATGCCGGCGCCGTCCTCCTCATCGAGGTCGACGGCTTTCGGGAATCGCTGGATGGCCAGATGCGCCAAATCAAGGCGGTCTGTCGGGCCAATCAGGCGCGCGAGCTTCGCCACGCCAGGACGAGCAAGGAGGTGGACGACCTCTGGCTGGCGCGACGCACGGTAATCGGCGCCGTGGGGAGGCTGGAGCCCAACTATGGACTGCAGGACGTTACGGTGCCGCGGAGCAAGCTGCCGATCATCGTGGAGGAAATCGGCGACATCTCTGCCAAGTATGACCTCCCTATCGGCGTGCTGGCCCACGCCGGCGACGGTAACCTTCACCCGATCGTCCTGTTTGACGCTCGCCGGGACGGCGATCTGGCGAAGGTCCACGCGGCGGAAAAGGAGATCTGCAAGGCAGCCCTCGCCTTGGGAGGCACCTTGTCGGGAGAGCATGGCATCGGTCTATCGAAGAGGGAGTATCTTCCCATGGAATACGGCCCTATCGAGATGTCTCTGGTGGCCAGGTTGAGAAAGGTCTTCGACCCCAACGGCATCCTGAATCCGGGCAAGATCGTCGCCGGGGGAATCGTTTGACCCCAGTCTTCAATTTTGCCGCGCTCCGCCACGAGACGCTCTGCTGCAATAGGTGCGGCTTTTGCCAGGCAACCTGTCCTAGCTACAAGGAGACCAAGGACGAGTCGAACGCGGCCCGTGGGAGAATCCGGCTAATTCGTGCCGTGATCGATGGTGAGCTCCCTATCACCGAAGGCTACATTCGTCGCATTGAAGGCTGCCTCTACTGTCTTTCCTGCGTTAGCGCCTGCCCCAGCGGCGTTCGGATCGACAAGATCATTCTTGCCGCCCGCGAGCACTACGTCTCGGCGAAGGGGCTACCCTGGGCGAAGCGGCTTGCTCTTCGTCAGGTTCTGCCGGCCAACGGAAGGATAAGTCTGGCATCGGCTTCTCTGAGGATAGCACAGAAGACGGTTTTGCGGCTGCCGGGGGCGGACCGGCTGGTTCCCAAGGGGATCGACGTGCGTCATCTTCCCACAACATTTCGCTCGCTGCGACGCCGTTTGCCGGCCCTCAATACCGTTTCTCATCCTCGCGGTCACGTCGTCTTCTACGCCGGTTGCCTAGTCGACTATACCATGCCTGCCATCGGCGAATCTTTGGTGAGAGTGCTGAACCGGAGCGGCGTGGAGGTGGCTTTGTCCCGGTCGGCCCAATGTTGTGGCCTGCCCATGCTGGTAGCCGGAGACACGGAGGCAGGCAAGCTTCTTGCCAGGCGAAATATCGCGCTTCTCGCCGAGATGGGCGGGGACGCCGTCGTCACCGCCTGTGCAAGTTGTGGCCACGCCCTCAAGGAGCTCTACCCCTACGTGTTCCGTGGCGACCCCGCCATGCAGGCCGCGGCCGAAAGTCTGTCGGCCCGTACCTTCGACATCTCGGCGTTCCTCGTCGACCAGCTTGGCTTCCGGTCGGGAGAAAGCGGCTTCTTAGCGTCGTCGGTAACTTACCACGATCCCTGTCACCTGCTGCGAGGCCAGGGCATCTCCGCCCAGCCGCGCCTCCTGCTCCGGGAGATTCCAGGCCTCGAGTATCGGGAGATGGCGGAAGCCGGCCAGTGCTGTGGGGCGGCCGGCTTTTTTCAGGCTCTCTGCCCGGATCTATCCACCGCGGTTTCAAACAAGAAGGTCAAAAGCATCGCCGACTCGGGGGCGGAGTACGTGGCCAGCAGTTGTCCTGCCTGCCTCCAGCGAATTCAGGGCAGCCTGAACCTGGCTGGCCTGAGGAAGAAGGCCGTGCACGTCGTTCAGTTGCTGGATCGAGCTGGCCAAGGACTGAATGTTGTCAAGACTGGCCAAAAGCTGTAAAATGGGGCCACTTTCCGATGGAGGCAGATCGTGACCTCAGTGATAGGTTTTGTAAAGAGGCATCCCCGGATAACGGCCTGGATAGTTCTGGCCATTGGCATGGTAGCGATGCTCGTCTATTCTGCCAAGGACGTCGGTCTGTTGCCAACGCAAATGGCGGCGCTGGTTGGCGCGACCATCGTTCTGGCCGGCTTGTGTGTTTGGATCATCAACTGGGAATAACGCTCAACTGATCGGGGAGTTCAGTCCTTGGCGACGGGCTCTTCCAGTCGGCCCGAGGCGACGGTGATCATCACCTCGCCACCGTGGATGGTAACCTTAAAAGGTAGTCGCCCTAGCACGCTGTGCCTGATGCCATCCCGCACGTATCTGGCGATATCCTCTTTTGGGATTTGGATATCCTCTCTGAACTCTACGGTCACCAGGTAAGTCTGCTTTCCCATGTCATCCTTTCTCTATCTAGCTGGGGAACCCAGTATAACAGGTTTCAGCCAGTTTGTCACTCCTTTTTCCGCTGATTCTGCCCTGACGCGGTCCTTCCGGGAAGGGTAATCTGCCTATCGAGCGGGATTGGCAGAACAAACCTGATGGGCCGTGGGACCGGTTCCACGATTGGTGTTGGTGCACATTGCGACGGCTCCGACTGTCGTGGTAAAATAGGACAGCCGGCAACCGGAGATGGAGGAAAAACTTGAATTTGCCAGTGCTTGTGTTGAACCAAAACTACGAGCCTCTAAACGTCTGCAACGTTCGCCGGGCATTTGTCCTTCTCGATCGGGGCAAGGCGGAGGTGTTGGAACATGGCAACGGCGCGGTGCACACCCCTAGCCGCCGGCTACCTTTGCCCTCGGTCATAAGACTGGTATATATGATCAAGCGACCCCGGCCGCAGGTCAGGTTGACCCGACGGGAAGTATTCGTGAGAGATAACTTTACCTGTCAGTACTGCGGCGCCAAGACGCGCGACCTGACTCTGGACCATGTCGTCCCCAGACATCGCGGTGGCAAGCACACTTGGGACAATCTGGTAAGCGCCTGCAAGAACTGCAACCATCGCAAAGGCAGTCGAACTCCCGAGGAAGCCCGCATGGGTCTGCTTCGGCAGCCCCAACGGCCTCGCCCTAGCAGCTATTATGTTTTCTACCAGCACCTTCAGCATCAGGACGAATGGCAAAAATTCATCCCTGCCTGGGAGCAGGTAGGCGTATAGACATCCTTCAGGCTGACCGCCGGCGCAGAGGAGGTTCAGCATGGAAGCTAAGCGAGACATCAGGCTCGCTCCGTCGCCACGCTCCGCTCATGGGCGGGCACAACGAGTACATCGTCTGCGACCTGCTTGGCTTGGATGAGGCGACGTTAACTCGGTTGACAAAGGACAAGATACTGTACTGGGATGATGAGGAGAATAGCTTGAAGCGGGCGCGGGCCAGCACACGGCAACCCCGCGTGCTGGCCTGCTGCAAGCCTCTAACTGGAGATTAGCCTTCGATTAGCAGAGGTTAGCTCCCCTGCTTCTTGGCCCTTCCGCCCTTCTTGCCGATGGTGGAGTAGTACTCCGGGCCGTGCTTCTCTTTGACGGCCTCGCCGCCTTTGCGGCCGATGGTGGAGTAGAACTCCGGGCCTCTCTTGGCCTTTACGGCCTCACCGCCCTTGCGGCCGATCATGGCGTAGAACTCGCGACCGCGCTCTTTGGCGACCGTCTCGCCACCCTTGCGGCCGATCTGGGCGTAGAACTGAGGTCCGTATTTCTCCTTGACCTTCTCTCCACCCTTCTTGCCGGCCTCGCGCACGGTCATCTCTCTCTTCTCGCCTGCTTTCTCTCGTGCCATGTTGTGTACCCCCTTGGTGTCCAGTTAGGCCTTACGGCCCTGATTCTGCTGTCTTGCTTTCTGCCAACCTGCTCTCACCGCCACCTTTATGTAGTCCCAAGAGAACTCTTCGGTGGCGAGTTGAGGCCGAAACCAATGTCCGGCGAGGTCGCTTTCGACCATTTCCCAGTCAAGGCCAGCTAGCTCGGGGCGCTGAGCGGCTTCCCAGCCATATTGGTAGGCTTCCTTCGCCTGGTCCCAGTGCAAGCCTGTCTTGCCGTAGGCGGCCTCCCATTCCCTGTTTGCCTCTTGCTCTATTGCCTGCCAACTCAGCCTGCCACGTTCGGGTAGAACCATGACCGTTCTTGTCCCTCCTTCCGCACGTACCATAGCTTCGTCAGGCCGTGTAATAGTCTAGAGCTTCACTCCGGGAGTTACCGGGCCCCCAGAAGATGCGCCATCCGTCCTTCCCACAGAACTTAGGCTTGGGGCCTCCAGGCATCACAGGTGTGCTCCTCGTGCCCAAGGCTTAGGAATTACACTTGCCCCCGCCTGAGCCCGTCCCTGACTTGGGGCAGTTACCGCAATTCCTGTGCCACCTCTTTGGCCCCCGGCTGAAGGGTTTGTTGCTGCTCCTCGCTCCATAGCAACCGCCGGAGGAACCTACTGCAAGTTTAGCATATTTTCCCGGATGTTGCAAGAGAGACAGGAGAGCTTGTATCTGCCTGTAGTGCCGCTTTGGAGGCTTGGCACTAGTATTGCTGCAAATTCGTCCTCAAGCCTTGGTCTTTGAGGCCCAGTGACCAACAATACGGATTCTGTGAGAAGTCGACAAGCCAGTTCGATTCAAAGGAGGCGTGAGATATGTCCGGTGTGTATTCCACCTATTGCCCGACCTGTGGCGTTCCCGAGCCAACGTCCTGGATGGGACCCGGCGTCGCCTACGGCCCCGGCTATCCAGCGGGCTTTGGTCCGGCCTTTGGCTACGACTTTCCGCCGCCCGGTTTCTGGGGCGGCGCCTATCTTCAGGGGATGTACGGGCCTGGCTTCGGGGGTGCGCCTTGGTGCCCAACCGACGAGCAAATCACCCAGATGATCTACGACGTAATCGACGCAGATCCGGCGGTTCCTTATGATTCCGACATAACCGTCGACGCTACCGAGGGCGTGGTGACCCTCACGGGCACCGTGCCGAACAAGCGGGTGAAGCATGCCGTAGGCGACGATGCCTGGTGGGTGACCGGCGTCGGGGATATCTACAATAAGATTGAGGTCGCTTCCCAAGCCAGAAGAAGTGGTAAGGCCGGCGAGCAGAGGACTTCCTGATTCCTATCACCTATATCTCGATGGTAAGGGGTACGCCTGAGTTCTGGCATGGCCACGGCTGCCAGCGCGAGCCATGCCACCCATTGCGAGCAAGGGCATGGCTCAAGAAAGGCGGAGTGGCAGTTACTGTTGCCGAAGGATTCGTCAGAGGGCTTCCTCGAAGAACCTCGCTACCTCTCTTGCGGCCTGAGCCACGCCATGCAGCCAGAAATGGTCGGCGCCCTCGATGATCGCGCATTTTCTAGGCTCTATCAACCGCTCGACCAGTCCTTGCAGTTCTCCCACGGGGCCATACTGGTCGTGGCTCCCTGAAATGAATATCTTGGGTCCAGGCCGGGCAGCGGCCGCTGGCGGCCATACCAAGCGGGTGGGCAGCGAGACGGCGGCGAAGGCCTTTATCCGGTCATCCGCGGCGGCCGCATTCACCGTTACCACGGCGCCAAAGGAATAGCCGCTCGCCCCAAGCCGGTCTCCGGCGATCTCCGGCCTGGCCGCCAAATAGGAGATAGCCGCCCGCAGGTCGTCCTGCTCGCCAACCCCCTGGCTATGGCTGCCGGCACTCCTCCCGGTCCCCCGGAAGTTGAACCGCAGTGTAGCGATTCCCCTATACTCGAGGGCGCGGCAGATGGCTATCACTACATGGTTATCCATGTCACCGCCGTACAGAGGATGGGGATGACAAACGGCCACGGCAGGGCTGCCGGTCTTTCCAGCCGGAATCGCCAGCTCTCCTTCGAGAACCAGACTACCACAGGGGAAATCGACCTGCCGACCACTCATGCGACTCCTCCAAGCGATCTTTGACACAGTTCATTATAGGATAGGCGACGGCCCGACGGCAACCGTGGCCGTGGCGTTGGAATTTGGCCACCATAAGTGCTAAAATCGAAGTGCTACACGAGGCAAATGGCTGCAGGAGGCTCAGCAGTGAGGCCAATCGACCTTAGAAGTGATACGGTGACGCTGCCGACACCGGAGATGCGCGAGGCCATCTTTCGGGCAGAAGTCGGCGATGATGTGATGGGCGAGGATCCCACGGTTAATAAGCTGGAGGAGATGGCGGCAGAGAGGCTTGGTAAAGAGGCGGCCCTTCTTACGGTCAGCGGCACGATGAGCAATCTCATCGCCGTTCTCTGCCACTGCCAGCGAGGCGATGAGTTCATCGTCGGCACAGAGGCCCACATCCTTCTGTATGAGGCCGGCGGGTCGGCCGGCCTGGGCGGCGTGCACCATCGGGCGGTGGCCAACGCGCCGGATGGCACGATGAGCTTGGCGGACATCGAGGAAGCAATCAGGGTGCCCAACATCCACTTCCCCCGAACTAGGTTGATTTGTCTCGAGAACACTCACAATCGCTGCGGCGGCGAGGCGCTGACCCCGGAATACACCGCTTCGGTGTTCGATCTGGCCAGGCGATACGCCATTCCCCTTCACCTCGACGGAGCGCGCATCTTCAACGCCGCGGTGGCTTTGGGCGTCGACGTCAAGGAACTGACGACAGGCGCCGACTCGGTCGGCTTCTGCCTATCCAAAGGTCTGTCTGCGCCGGTCGGCTCGCTCCTTTGCGGCAGCGGGGATTTCATCGAGCGGGCCAGGCGCCTGCGCAAGATGGTGGGAGGCGGCATGCGGCAGGCGGGGATCATAGCCGCGGCCGGGATCGTGGCCCTCGAGACGATGGTCGATCGCCTTGCCGACGACCACGCCAACGCCAGGCTGTTGGCAGAGGGTATCCAGGAACTGCCTGGCATCGCCGTGGATCCCGGCAGAGTGCAGACGAACATCGTCCTGGTAGAGGCCACCGACAGCTTAGCCACCGACCTGCAAGCACGACTGGCAGCCGCCGGCGTCAAGGCGTCGACGATGGGGAGGCGCACACTACGCTTTGTCACCCACTACGGCATCGAGAGAGCGGACGTAGAGGAGGCGATCGCCATCATCCGGCAGGTGTTATCATGACAGACGGATCGGACGGATCGGTCGGATCGGACCGATCTCGTCAGAGGCTGCGACCGAGCGGGGGTTTCCGGCAGTTGCGCAGTTTTCGAGCGGCGACCGTTATCTACGACGCCACGGTGTCGTTTTGCGAGCGCTTCGTAGACAAGCATTCGCGCACCCATGATCAGATGGTTCAGGCGGCGCGAAGTGGGAGGCAGAACATCGCCGAAGGCAGCCGGGCTTCTACTGCTTCCAGCCAAACGGAGCTGCGCCTGATCAACGTGGCCCGCGCCAGCCTGGATGAGCTCCTGCTGGATTACGAGGATTACCTCCGCCAACGCGGGATGCGGTTTGGGCCAAAGACGACCCCGATTCCCGGGCGGTGCGGGAGGTGGGGATGAGGCGGACCGATCAGACGGATCGGTCGGATCGGTCCGATCAGGAAGCCTACTCCCCCTGGCTAACCCATCCCGACCCCACCGTCGCTGCTAATGCGGTGATTTGCCTAATCCACCAGACCAACTATCTCCTGGACCGGCAGATCAGCGCCTTGGAGCGCCAGTTCATTCAGGAGGGCGGCTACTCCGAACGCCTGGCAGCAGCAAGGCTGGAAGAGCGCAGAAGACAAAACCGGACGGATCCGACCGATCGGTCGGATCGGTCGGATCCTTTACCACCCTGCCCGCTTTGCGGCAAGCCGCTGATCATGCGCATGGCCCGCAAAGGGGCAAACGCCGGGTCCCAGTTCTGGGGCTGCTCCAATTATCCCGACTGCAAAGGAACACGGCGAATAGCATGAACAGACACGCGCAGCCAAACCTCTTCAGTAACCAGCCTGAGCACACGCCGCAACTGTCAGCGCCACTGGCGGCTCGCATGCGGCCGCGCAGCTTCGAGGAGTTCGTCGGCCAGGAGCACCTCACCGGCAAGGACCGGGTGCTGCGGAAGAGCGTCGAATCCGACAGGCTGAGCTCGATGATCTTCTGGGGGCCGCCGGGTACAGGGAAGACTACCCTGGCCGAGATCATCGCCTCCTTCACTAAGTCCTATTTCGCACCGATCAGCGCGGTGGCCGCCGGCGTCGCCGACCTCCGCAAGGTCGTCGACGAAGCGAAAAAGCGCCAAAAGACGCTGGGCCAGCGGACTGTTCTCTTCATCGACGAGATCCACCGGTTCAACAAGGCCCAACAGGACGTCATCTTGCCCTACGTTGAAGGCGGGGTGGTCACTCTTATCGGCGCTACCACTGAGAACCCCTCGTTCGAGGTCAACTCGGCCCTTCTCTCCCGCTCCCGGGTGTTCACCCTTCGAGCGCTCGCGGAGGATGAGGTTAAAACTATTGTCCTCCGCGCTCTCGCCGACGAGGAGCGGGGTCTGGCCCGGGAGAAGGTCGAGCTGGAGCGGGCCGCTCTGGACCACCTGGCCTCGATGGCCAACGGCGACGCCAGAGTCGCCCTCAATGCCCTCGAGCTTGCCGCCGCTGCTGTAACCCTCGACGAGAAGGGAGCCCGACCGATTGGCCTGGCGGCCATTGAGGACGCCCTCCAGCGCCGGTCACTTCTCTACGACCGGGCGGGCGAGGAGCACTACAATATCATCTCGGCTCTCCACAAGACCATGCGGGGCAGCGACCCCGACGGCGCTCTCTACTGGCTCGGGCGCATGCTTGAGGCCGGCGAGGACCCCCTCTACGTGGCGAGGCGCCTCGTTCGCTTTGCCTCGGAAGACGTCGGCCTGGCCGACCCTCAGGCCCTGGTCATCGCCCTGGCAGCCCAGCAGGCCGTCCATTTCATCGGCCTTCCCGAAGGGAATCTAGCGCTGGCCGAGGCAGTCGTATACCTGGCTGTAGCGCCCAAGAGCAACTCCCTCTATTTGGCCTACGGCCGGGTGCAGGAGGACGTGCAGAAGACTCGCAGCGACCCCGTGCCTCTCCACCTGCGCAACTCCGTCACCGGTCTCATGAAAGACCTTGGCTACGGCAAGGGATATAAGTACGCCCACGACCACGAGGGCCATTACGTTGAGCAGCAGGGCCTGCCCGATGCCCTCAAAGGCAAGCGGTACTACGAGCCAGGCGAGCTCGGCCAGGAGAAGGCCGTAAAGGAACGATTGGAGAAGCTGCGCGGGGGCGGTTGAAGCCAACATCGGAAGTGACATGCGGGGGCAGATATGCTATATTGGCCCGCAGCAGTGACGCAACAAACGTTCGAGATTGTCAGGAGCATCGCCGTTGGCCGGTAAAGAGGCTGCCAGCAGCCGGTCAGAAGGCCGGAGGCCGGGGAGAGGTCGCGGCCTTGTGAGAGCGATTATCCTGGCCGCGACGCCTCTCGTCGTGGCCGCCGCTTTCGTCTTCGTTCTCGATTCCTCGTCCCAAACCGATGGCGTGACTGGCGTCCTCGCGCCACCGCCCAAACCCGTGTGGGGCTACGTCACCGATGAGTACTCCAGTTCGCCCATCATGAGCGCCACGGTGAGGTCCGGCGACCTCGCCGTGGAAACCGACGCCGACGGCGAGTACGTCATCGGCGTTCTACCCAAGGGAGCAACCCTTAGCTTCACGGCATTTGGCTACGAGCCGGTCACCGGCTCGCTCCAGAGCGGGATCAATATGTCCGTCGCCCTGCGGCCGCGAACCTTCACCGGCAGAGTGCTCGACGCGGCCACGACCAAGCCGGTCGCCGGCGCCACGCTTTTCTACAACGGCACGATGATGACGACGACCGTCACTGGCACCTTCCATCTGGAGGATGTGCCGAGGGACTTCAAAGTAAAGGTGGCAGCGGCCGGCTACAAGAAGATGGAGACGGAGGTTGTCCGACAGAAGGCCCTCGACCTCAAGCTCGAGCCGTTTGCCGCTAAGGCGATCTATTTCAGCTTCTATACTACCGGTTGGGACGAGAGGCGGGACAAGCTCCTGAGCCTCGTCGACCGGACCGAGCTCAATGCGGTCGTCTTCGACGTGAAGGGAGACTACGGCTACCTCAGCTATCCTACGGGCGTGCCTCTCGCCAGGGAGATTCAGGCCGAGAAGATCATGGTGAAAGACATGGACGCTATGGTCGCCAGCCTGAAAAAACGCAACATCTACGCCATCGCCCGCATCGTCGTGTTCAAAGACGACGAGCTAGCGTCAAAGCGTCCGGACCTGGCGGTGAAGACCCGGGGCGGCGGGGCCTACGTGGACAACGAGGGCCTGCGCTGGGTGGATCCATTTCGGAAAGAGGTTTGGGACTACAACATTGCCATCGCCGTAGAGGTCGCCCGCAAGGGTTTCGACGAGGTCCAATTCGATTATGTCCGCTTCCCCTCCGAGGGGAGCGTCGGCAGCAACGTCTACTCGAAGCAGCCCACCGAAGAATCCCGGGTAGCGGCCATCGCCGGCTTTCTCGCCGCCGCCCACGCCAGGCTTAAGCCTCTGGGCGTGTTTCTGGGCGCCGATGTTTTCGGCTGGACCATGTTCCGCGAGGACGACATGGGAATCGGCCAGCAGATCGAGCAATTCGCCCCCTACGTCGATTACCTCTGTCCCATGGTCTATCCTTCCGGCTGGGGGCCGGGCTCGCGAGGGATAAGCGACCCCGTAGCCCGTCCCTATGACATCGTCGAGCAGAGCGCGAAGTACGGCATCGAGCGATTGGCCAGATTCCCAACAGTGCGCCTCAGGCCCTGGCTGCAGGACTTCGACGACTACGGCCCGAGCAAGCGCCGCTACGGCGTCGAGGAGGTCCTCGCCCAAAAGAAGGCCGCCGCCGCCGCTGGCGCCGCCGGCTGGATGTTCTGGAACGCCTCCGCCATCTACAGCGAGGCGGCCTACACCCCCGAGGGGCGCTAACGACACCATGTCTCGGCTGTTCGGAACAGAGATTGTGCTGCTGTGTTCTCCGTCAACTTAATTGATTCAGTTTGAGGCGCGGAATACGCTCGAAATGGCGGTCACGACTCACCAGAACAATATCGTGAGCCAGAGCGGTAGCGGCGATCCAGAGGTCGTTGTCGGGAATCGGAATCCCCTGCGATCTAAGTCTGGAGCGCACGTTGGCATACTGGTGAGCAACGTGAACGGTCGGAGCAATCAGGTCGACGGAATCTACGAACTCATCGAGCTTAGCGCTGTGGCGAGGCTTACCGGAGCTTCCCAGCAAGCCTTCGTAAACCTCGCCCAGGGTAATGATACTCAAAGCAATACCGCCATTGGCTAGGTTGGCCACCAACTCAACCGCATTTGCCTTCCCATTGAGGAAGCTGATGAGCCAGTCTGCGTCCAGCAGATATCTCATAGCTCGACCGTCGAACTTGGCGGAGACTCGTGGCGGGCTCTGTACAACTCATCGATCATGCGATCGGCATCAAGGTCGCTCCATGAACCTGCCAGGGAAAGAAGCTTTTTTTTCAGCCGCTTACTTTTCGGAGGCACTCTCGAACTCGAATAGTCCTCAGGGCTTACGAGCACTGCCAAAGCTTCCCCATCGCGCTCAATCAGTCGAGGCGCTCTATCGAAACGGATCTCCTCCAGGATCTCAAGCAGATTGGTTTCCGGACTAAGGTGTACTCGTCTCAATTCCTTTACCATTGTTCACTTCCTCAACGTATTGGCCGAGCGTAGGGTGCACGAGCATGTCCTCGTGATAAGTATAATCGATACGATCAATCAGTTCAACCGGCGAGTTGAGGCAGAATGAACCTGGTCAGAGAGATGTAGTCGAGGGTGAGAAGAGCCAGGTAGAGGAGGGCGAAGAGGAGGAACGCATAGAGCGGGGACATGATTTCCCGCAGCCCAAGAACGAAGAAGAAGGCGATGGGAATGAGGGCAGGGAACAGATAGCGCCCCTGCGCCTGGATGAAATGGAAGTTGTAGAACAAGAGGACGCCGAGAACCAGGACGAAGGTCACCCCCATCAGTAAGAGGCTGGATCGCTGTGTTGGGCTGAACGACTGCCTTAGCCGGACCGTCCGGAGGAGGAAAAGCACAAGTCCCCCGAATCCAGCGGCGGTGAGAATTCCCAGAAGCAGATAGGTCCGTTCGTCGGCGAGGACGCCCATCCAGCCAAACTGCGCCCAGAAGCTCCTAAAGGTGGTCAGGGCGAAGAATTTGGCATAGGCTAGGTTGAAGGACCCGGTTAGAGGCTGACCCTGGACGACGAGATCGTGCCTTGTCCAGGCGAACAGGTCTAAGCCCCCATAAACCCAGGCGTTCCGGACGAACCACCAGCCCGAAAGCGCCAGAGCGACGGCAAAGATTACGGCCGATTCTGTCACGACGGTGAAGATGCGGAGGCTTTGCCGAGCCTTCCCCGGAGCAAGCTGGCTGCTCCTGCCGTATTTCTCGAGCAACAGGGCGACGGGGACCAAAACGACGGCGACGTAGATTGTGGACTTAGTGAGCAGGGCAAGACCGAGGAGCGCTCCCAGTGTCAGAGCCTGACGCCAAGTCCCCTCCCCAGGCGAAGCCTGAATTCCCTCTCTTTGACTTGAGATGCGTTTCACCATGACCAGCAGGACGAGCGATAGGATTAGCTCCGCCAAGGTGTCGTTAGAGACCGATGCGGTGATGGCCAGGTGCTGCGGCAAAGTGGCGATGAAGCCGGGCACGGCAAGGGCCAGCTGATCATCCTTGGGGAACACCTGTCTAGTGATCCGATAAGAGACGAGCAGGACAACGCCTCCCAGTAATACTGAAAAGAGGCGGAGGAGGACTACCAACTGGGCTTGCGGCAAGCTCTGCCCCCCCCAGTAGATCGGAACCGAGAGCAGATAGTAGAGAGGCGGCTGCCACGACTCGTAGCGGACGGAATCAATGGACTTGCCGGAAGCAAACTTGCTTGCCTTCACCTCCGCCAGATAAGCCTGGTCGTAGTCGCCAACCTTGAGTTCCGGGAACTCGAGCCGCGTGGCCAGGTGGCGCACGTAATTGAAATGGGCCGGCTCGTCGGGCGTCTCCCAGGCGGGAGTCTTGATGGCGTAGGCGGCGCCCATGAGCAGGTAGACCGCCACGAGGGTGGCCAACAGGGCGCGCCTTAGCTTTTCAGGCAATCGTACTGCCCCCGCCAATCGTTGACCCTCACGCTCAGGGCTTCTCTGAACATACGATATGTATCGCGCGCCGGGCTTACCTTGCTGCTACTCATGTAATACCAGTCGATCGGCATCTCGGCGATGCGGAGCCCATACTTTCGGGCGACGAACAGTAGCTCGACGTCGAACGCCCAACCATCCATGGTTTGGAGGGGAAATACCAGCTCGGTGGCCTTCTGGCTAAAGCACTTGAAGCCGCACTGCGTATCGGCGAATCCCCCAACGGCCACAAGCCGGACGATCAGGTTGAAGACCCGGCCCATCAGATGCCTCAGGGCGGGCTCGCCGATCCGCTTTGCACCCGGGGCCTCTCGCGATCCGATGGCGATATCGTACTCGTTCCCCAGCCCGGGGAAGAACTTGCCTATCTCCTCGATGGGCATAGACAGGTCGGCGTCGCACATGAACCTAGTCCTGCCTCTGGCCGCCAGCATCCCCGTCCGCACCACGTGCCCCTTGCCGCCGTGGTTGGCCCGGATGAGGGACACGATCGGATGTTTGCCGGCGAACTCCTCTACGAGCCTGGCCGTGCCATCGGTGCTGCCGTCGTCGACCACGATCACCTCGGCGCTATACGTCTGCTCCCGAAGAAAGGCGACGATTTTCTCCAGCGAGGGGATTATTCTCGTCTCCTCGTTGTAGGCGGGAATCACTATTGAAAGGAATGGAGATGCGTCGATGGCCTTCCTCCCGACTAGCGAGCCTCGACCCTAATGGGTCAGAATCGATTCGATGTACTCTACCGGTACCCTCTGCAACTGCTTCACTTCCTTCCGCTTACTGAGCATGCGAGGGAGATATCCAAGACCAGCCAACTGGCCTCGCAACCTTGCTCTGGCAGCCGGCTCCCGAAAATGCCGCAGCGATTGCCCAAAATAGCGAAGCTGCGCCCCGAGGATTCGCGGCCAGAACCGCCATATCAGTGCCGACGGCATATTCTTGACCATAACGTTAATGAAGTTCCGGCCGCAGAAGAAGCTAGCCACCGGTCCACCACCCGTGGCGCTGAGCCTGTGATAGACCCGCGCTCCGGGGGCGAAGACGCAACGGTAACCCGCGAGCTGCGCCCGGAAATTGAGGTCGACGTCCTCGCAGTAGCCGACGAAGTCCTCGTCGAACAGGCCAATGGCCTCCAGCATCTCTCGACGGTAGGCCGCTGCCCCGGCGCAGGCTCCGAACACGTCGACGGCGTCGTCGAACTGCCCCTCGTCGCGCTCCCAAACGCCCCGGTTGTTGGGGATGCCGTCGGTGCCATAGCAATCCCCGGCGGAGTTGAGAATGTCCCGCCGGTCGAACAGCAGCATCTTGCTCGCCGCCATGCCGGCGTCGGGATTCCACTCTAGCGCCTCCACCAGACTGGCCAGCCAACCTGGCTCGGCTTCCGTATCGTTGTTCAACAGAACCACGATCTGGCTTTGGGTCTGCCGGATGCCTTCGTTCACGGCACCGCTGAAGAACAGGTTGGAAGGCAGCCTGATCACCCGCACCTCGCGATAATCGGCGGCAAGGAGCTCGACGCTGTTGTCGGAGGAGCCATTGTCCACCACTACCGCCTCGAAATCCCGACAGGTCTGCGCCCGTAGAGAGGCGAGGCAGGTGGGAAGGAATCTGGCGCCGTTCCAGTTGGGAATAATGATGGAAGCTAACAACCCTTCTCCGTGGTCGAAAAGTAAGCGGCCAGCGCCTCCTGCCAGGGCCTGAGGGAAATGCCCAGAGACTCCCCACAGAAATTATGCAATGGACTATGCGGCGGCGGCCTTGACGGTCGGGCAAAGTCGCTCGACTTGATCGGCTCCACTGGCACGTGCCCCCTGCCGGAGAGCTCCATTATCGCCTTTGCATATTCCCAGCGGGAACACCCCCCGGAATTGACGAAATGATAGGTGCCATATACGTGAGTTTCGATCAACTTCCCTAGGGCGCCAGCCAGGTCCGTGGCGTAGGTGGGCGAGCTGGTTTCGTCGTCGACCACCCGGAGACGGCCATGCTGGTCGGCAAGAGCCATCATCTTCTTGACGAAGTTCATGCCGAACCTGCCGAAAAGCCAGGCTGTCCGCACAATGTAGAAGCGGGAAAGCAGCATCTGGACGAAGGCCTCGCCGGCGAGCTTGGACATCCCGTAGGCATTGATCGGGTTTGGCCGGTCGAATTCGTAGTAAGTCGTCCTCTTAGGTAGGATGGCGCCGTCAAACACCTCGTTGGTGGAGAGATAGAGCATCTCGGCGTTAGCCCGCTGGCACGCCAGGGCGACGTTGCGAGTGCCGAGGGCGTTGATAGCATATCCCCGCTCGGGATTCAGGGCGCAGCCGTCCACGTCGGTCAGCGCGGCCGTGTGGATCACCAGGTCGGGGCGAAACCCTCTGATAATCTCTATTATTCGCAGATCGGCCACGTCACAATCGGTTATGGTCAAGGGGAAAAGGTCATGGCTCGCCATGGTTTGGCAGATTTCTGTGCCGAGCTGCCCGTCGGCACCGGTTACGACCACGCGCAATATCGTACCTCGTTCGTGTAGCGGTCAGCCTTCAGCCGTCAGCTTTCAGGGTCTGGGAGGCGGAAACACAAAGGCTCGAAGGGAACGAAGTGCATCAAGTTGTTTCTCTTCTTTTCCCCGTGAAACTTTGTCTCTCAGTGTCTTTGTATTTAGGCTCAATCCACGTGGCAGAGGCCGCCGAAGACATTATACACTTCCCCGGCGTCTTGCACCAGACGGATGGGGGCCTTCTCACAAATGACGGTCCTTCTTGGGAAGGACCAAAGAGACGTTTTCAGTAGTACTTTCGGCGACCGAAGGGCGCCGGATTTGCGGAGCGACGCACTAAATCTCTGTAATGGCGGCCTCTGTAGCGGCCACGAAGGGCAGCCACTACGAGTTTAGATATTCATGCAAAGGCCAGTAGTTTGGGCGTTCCGCACGCATGGCCTCTGGCCGTATTCGTCATGCAGCGCCCGCGGCTCAGCATGATAGCAAGGGCCGAGAACGTTTGGCCTGGGGACCAAGGCAGGGCTCCCCAAGGCTCAAACTGTGGTATACTGCTCTCAGCATCATTGGTTGCGAGGTGATCATGCAGGTAGCCATTATTGGCCTACCCACCAGCGGCAAGACGACGGTTTTCAACGCACTGACCCGGGCGCACGCCGATTTGAACATCCATTCGCCGGCCGGGATGGAGGCCAACGTGGCCGTGGTGAAGGTGCCGGATGCCCGCCTATCGAAGTTGGCCAGTATCTTCAAGCCCAAGCGAATCGTTCCCGCCGACATCACTTACGTGGATATCGGCGGCTTCGCCGTTGGATTCGGGCAGACCGAGGGGTTTAGCGGCCAGTTGCTGTCCAACGTGCAGAAGGCCGACACCCTCGTCCAGGTGGTGCGGGCGTTCGTCGATCCCACCATTCCCCACATCACCCTGCCCCATACCGAGGAGACGGTGGACCCGGAGCGTGACATCACCACGCTCGACATGGAGCTGGCTTTCTCCGACCTCGGCATAATCGAGCGTCGCCTCGAGCGCATCAGGGATTCGCAGCACAAGGTGAAACCGACCGAAAGGGCGGCCTACGAGCTGGAGGCGGCGGTTCTCGCCAAGTTGAAGTCGGCGCTCGAAGCGGACACTCCTATTCGCGCTCTCAATCTCAGCGATGAGGAGGACAAGGTCATTCGTCCCTTCCAGTTCCTTACCGCCAAGCCCATGCTGGTCCTCGTCAACATTCACGAGAGCCAGATTCCGGAGGCCGGCGACCTGGAGGCGAGGCTGCGTCAGAAGCACGTCAGGCCGCGAACCGAAGTGGCGGTGGTTCCCGGAAAGGTGGAGATGGAGATCGCCCAGCTCGACGACGAGGAGCTGGCGGCGGAATTTCGCCAGTCGGTGGGGATCACGGAATCGGCTCTCGGCCGGGTTATTCGGTTATGCTATCACCTGCTCGGCTACCTATCCTTCTTCACCGGCGGCCCCGACGAGGTGAGGGCCTGGACCATCCGCAAGGGAGCTTCGGCGCAAAAGGCGGCCGGCGCCATTCATTCCGACATGGAGCGGGGGTTCATTCGCGCCGAGGTCGTCCACTACGACGACCTGACCAGGGTTGGTAGCCTGGCCGAGGCCCGCAAGCAGGGCCTGCTCCGTCTGGAAGGCAAGAACTACGTGGTCAAGGACGGCGACCTGCTCACCGTACTGTTCAACGTGTGACGCAAGCGCCCTAGAGGAGCGGGAAGATGGAGTTCACCGGCCCAGCCGTAAACGTCGTCGACATCGTCGCGCTCGTTGTCGTCCTGCTCACGGCCATCGCCGGCGTGAGAAACGGATTCATTAACGGCTTCCTCGACCTCTTGGGCCTCGCCGCCGGCGTCTACCTTGCCTTCAAAGGATACGGGTTAGTCGCTGACCACGTCGTCGAGCTCTTTCCTCTGCCGCGGGGAATCGCCAACCTGAGCGGCTTCATCGGCGTGTTTGTCCTGAGCCAGATCGCGTTTTCTCTCGTCTTCGGTCTGGCGGCGAGACTAATGAGACTGCTTCTGCGTCTCCTGCCTCCCCTTCGCTTGCTAGACAAGGTCGCCGGCGTGATCCCCGGAATGGTCAAAGGGGTCCTGATCGTCACGCTAGTCATGCTGCCGTTCGGCCTGTTTCCGATTGTCCCCGAGGCCAAGGGCCAGATTGCCAAAAGCTATACCGGCAGCCGGCTGATGGCGGCGGCCTCGGACATTGCCCCCCGCCTCGAATCTTCTCTGGGGCAGACGGCAGAGGAAACTCTCGCCTTCCTGTCCCGCACGCAGCCCGGCAAACCGCTGAACCTCGATTTCCCGCTTTCCTCTAACCTGTCGGTGGACACCAGCGCCGAAGACCGTATGTTGAACATGGTCAACGCCGAGCGCGCCAAAGCAGGACTACAGCCGCTGGTCACGGACGAGAGCCTGCGAGCGGTAGCCAGAGACCACAGCCGGGAGATGTTCGAGATGTCCTATTTCGACCACGAGTCGCCGGTAAACGGCAGCCCCGCCGACCGCATTCGCGCCGCTGGGGTGAAGTTCACGCTGGCCGCCGAGAACCTCGCCTACGCTCCCAACGTCGAGATGGCCCACAGCGGCCTAATGAACAGCCCGGGCCATCGCAAAAACATCCTCAACCCCGGCCTCCGGCGGGTGGGCATCGGGGTGATCGACGGCGGGATAAAGGGGGAGATGTTCACGCAGAACTTCACCGATTGATCCTCTTGGCGGTGGCGTTGTTCAGGAGTGGCGCCCATCGGAGGTAGGGCGAATCCTTCCCGGAAGGATTCGCCCCTACGGGCTTGTCAGCTTCGGCGTTATGTCCAATTCTTGCACCAGCCGCTCACAGTCATTCATCCGCCGCGGCGAGACGCGCACGCACTTCGGCAGTCCAAAAGAGGTGCAGTCCCGGACCAGGCAGCCTTTCTCCAATAGCCCGGCGCGGAATCCCCTGGCGTCGCCCACCCTGGCGATGAAGAAGTTGGCGCTCGAGTCGACCACGGAGAAACCCTGGCGGCGAAATGCCCCGGCCAGATAGTCTCGGGCCCGCCAGATGGACTCCAGACAGCCTTCCACGAAACCGGCCTGCGACAGGGCGGCAAGGCCGGCCTCCAGCGCCACGGCGTTGACGCTCCACGGCGGCTTGACCCGGCGGAGGTGGGAGACGAGCTCCGCCTCTGCGAGGACGTAGCCAAGCCTGAGGCCGGCGAGGGCGAAGTTCTTGGTCAGGGAGCGCAGAATCAGCAGGTGGCCGCCACTGATCATATCGACCGGGGACCAGCGATCCCGCACGAAGTCCACGTAGGCCTCGTCGAGAACCAGTGCACCGTCGTGCTGACACAGTAGATCGAGAATCGCCTCGACCTCGTCCCTGGATAGGTAAACGCCGGTGGGGTTGTTGGGATTACAGAGGAACACCATACGGGGACGGCGCTGGGATATGGTCAGGAGAATCCGGCTCACGTCCGGCTGGAACCCGTCCTCTTCTTTGGCCCTCAACCTGACGACCTCCGCCCCGATCATCCGGGCGGCGACTTCGTATTCGCCGAAGGTAGGCCCGCAAATAAGGACGCAATCTCCCGGCCCGGCGAAGGCGAGACAGGCGCACCAGATCGCCTCCACCGAACCATTGGTCACGAGGATGCTGGTGACATCAACTTCATGCACCGATGCGAGGCGGCGTCTGAGGGCCTTGGCTTCCGGATCGGGGTAGCGGTCGATGGCGACTCGGGAGATCGTCTCGCGCACCCCGGGCGGAGGGCCCCAGGGATTGGCGTTGACGCTGAAATCCAACACCTCCTCCGGCCTGAGGCCAAGGCGCTCGATCTCCCCGAAGTCTATGCCTCCATGTACGCCGATCGTTAGAGACTGGATATGCGGCCTAGCGCCAAATGGCATAGCGGATCACCCCAATCAGCAGTAGCAGGCCGACCCAGATAGCCAAGACCGCCTGCATCAGCCGAAGCGCCTTCTCGATCGTCTGGCTGTTGACAGGCTGCCGGGGGTCGCCCAAAACGTAATGACCGACCTTCTCGAGCTGAATGCCCAAGGCCCCGGCGGCCGCGCTCATGGTCCAGCCGGCGTTGGGGCTGGCCGTCTTCCGGTGGTCGCGAGCCATGATGCGCCAGGCTCCTTTCGCGTCGTTGCCGGTCACGGCGGCGGCGAGCACGATGAGCAGGGCGGCGAGGCGCGCGGGAACGAGATTGAGCAGATCATCCAGCTTGGCAGCAAACTTGCCTAAGTGCTCGTATTTTCCCCTGTAGCCGATCATGGAATCGAAGGTGTTCACCACGCGATATGCGACAGCCCCGGGCACGCCTACGACGGCAAAGTAAAACAGCGGCGCCACCAGGCTATCTGCCATGTTCTCGGCCACCGACTCGACGGCGGCGGCGGCGATGAGGGGTCCATCGAGAGTGGAAGCATCCCGGCTCACCAGGTCGCGCAGGCGAAAGCGCGCTTCCTCGATCTCCCCTTCCTCGAGAAGGAGCCTGATTCGCCTGGCGGCCGTGTGCAGGGCGCGCACGGAGAAGCTCGCATTGAGCAGGAACACGCCGATCAGAATGTAGCCCAGCGGGTTCTGATCGGAGAGAAGGTCGAGGACGAAGTAGGCCGCCCCGCCGAACAGGGCGGCGCCGACGAGGACCGCCAGGGTTCCGCAGATGAGCTGGAGCCAAATCCGTAGGCGCGGACGCCCTCGATCTTCCTCGGCAGCCGCATCATGTAGGGGCGAATCCTTCCCGGAAGGATTCGCCCCTACGAATCTTTGGAACAGGCCGACGACGGCTCCCATCCAGACTACCGGATGGGCGAAGGTCGGTGGCTCGCCCAGCAGGAGATCCAGCGCGATGGCGAGAACGAGGATGGCGACGTCAGTCATGGCGAAGAACAATTCTAGACGCTCCGGCTTGCAAGAGAAAGCAACAGCGGGGCAAACAGAAAGACCGCCACCTCTGCCACTTCGTTGACCGCACCGTACACGTCGCCGGTCAGGCCGGGAATGCGGCTGAGGGTGAACTTGGCGGCCAGCCAGGTCGTCACGCAGGCTATGCCCCAGGTCGCTAGCCCGTTTAACTGCCAGACGGCGCCGGCGATCAGCAGGGCGACGACGGTGGCATAAATGGCATGCCTCGGCTCGAGGTAGTCCTTGAAGATCTTGCCCAGGCCGGCCGTGTGGCGGCCATAGGGAAAAGCGGCCATAGCGTAGGCCATGGCCCAGCGGGAGAGAGCGGGAGCGAGAAGGAGGGCCACGAGCCGGACGTCCCCCGTAAGGGAGGCCAAGGCGGCAAAGCGAACAAGGAGCAGCGCCCCCGCGCCGGCCACGCCGAAGGCTCCCGCTCTGCTATCCTTCATTATCGCCAGCCTCTCCTCCGGCGATTTGGCGGCCAGCAGGCCATCGCAGCTATCGATGAACCCCTCCAGATGCAACCCGCCAGTCAACAGCAGCGCGGCGCCGACTAGCAGGGCGCTGACCACGAGAGGTGGAAAAGCGAGACGCAGCAGGAGGTCGAGGAGGACTAGAACAAGCCCCAGAAGCAGCCCCACCACCGGGAAGTAAGGCACCGACCTGGCGAAAACGTTCGCTTCCGCGAAGGCAGGCTCATCCGTAGATGGTAGGGTCGAATCCTTCCCGGAAGGATTCGACCCTAAGGTATGGGGAGACGGCCTGTTCATCCACTTCGGCAGCGGGAAAATAGTTAAGAACGTCACGGCTGTATAGAAGCCCAAGCAGGTCCCCTCTCCTGTGCCTTCCTGCGCCTAGAAACCATCTGCGTCCACGCTAGCAGTTGGTGGCTATTCTACTGCCTGGCATTTTGGCGCGTCAAGGCGAGTCCATCTTCGAGATGTCGAGGATGAGGCGAACGTCGTCACGGCCGCTGCGACGAACCAGGAGCTGAACCTTCCGCTTGTCCATCATGGAGAGGTACTTTCCTCGAGCTAGATAATGCCCGTTCAGTTGGTTGTCAGCTTCGCTCTCGATTTCGAGGCGACTTTCTCCGGCCGTGGTGAAGATGAGGGCCACCTTGTCCGCGTCGGCCAACGGCCCGCCCGCGCCGTCTCGTAGATAGACGTCGAAGTCCCTTGCTTCGGGATCGTCGGATTTGATGACCAGCACGGCGCGGAGGTCGTCGCCTCGGGCGCGGACGACGACGCCTGGGCCGAAGGCATCGCGCCCCGGCTGCGTGGTGCTCAGTATGCCGGTCACCAGCAAGAGCGCGGCGACAACCATGACCTCACCTCCAACCGTTCGACGCAGATGGCTATGCCAGGACAAGTCGGCAGGCGGCGATCCCGTGGACCGGCTTGCCATCGCCAACCGCGGGCCGATAAGAAGAAGATTGGCCGCCGCCAGTCCCAATAGGACGACTAGCAGGCCAAGCTTGATCAGCAGGTCGGTGCCGTAGGCGGTGTCCGTCAGGTTATCCCAGTCGCCCACCTCGTCGACTGCTCTTATGATGCCGGTGACGATGAGGGTCATGACGCAGACGGTAGCCAGACGTGAGAAACGTCCCACCAATCGCGAGACGGCGGCGGAACGGAATCCTTCCGTCCGGTGCGCCCGGACCAGCGATAGAAACAGCATCAGCAGGCCGCCGGCCCAGATGCTCGCCGCCATCAGGTGGAGCCAGTCGACGGCGATGTTGAATATCGGCTGCGCCCCGGCGGCGGCATGGCTACCGAGACTGAGAAACAGCAGGACGAGGCCGCCCAATCCCAGGCAAGCCCACCATACCCAGCCTTGGACCACGCCACGCCGCCTCAACCCGACGCGGCCGCGGAGAATGGGAACCGCCAGGATCGACACAAGCAGAAATCGCATCCCATAGAGCGCCCCCTGGCGTCCCGCCAGGGGCAGAACCGGCGAGGGGCCGAGCGCTGCTGCCGGTCCGGTCCCCGCGTTGATCGCACTCTGCGCCAGTGCCCCCAGCAGTGTGATCACTAATGTCAGGACCCAGCCAGCCAGGACAACGGCGAAAAGGGGCGCAGAGGAGTTTCCCGGAGACGCTCTGGTAGAGTTCTGGGCTGGACTGGCCTCTCCACTTAGATTGCCCGCTTCAGGGTCGAGGGCCTGCCGCAAAGGGATAGCCTGTCTCCCAGCCAGCAGGAAGAACGACGAGCCGCCGACGATGGTCGCCATCGAAAGATAGGCGAGCCATTTCGCCGTAATCCCCAACTCGGTAAGCAGGCTAGCGCCGTCGATACCGATCCCGGTACTCACCGGTCTCACGCCGCCGGGTGGCACCTGGTCGCGGCCCACGGCGAAGGCGAAGGCGCCGGCCGTTGGATGCCCGTCGGTCGTCGAAACCACCTGCCAGACCACGGTGTAAACGCCGGGGCGAAGCGGGTCGAGGGGCGCTATCAGCAGCGTAGGGTCGCCGGGGCCGGGTCGCACCGCCCGCCCCGAGCCCATTCGCTTGCCGGCGCTATCCAGTAGGTAGACCTGGGAGTAGGTCATCTCCACTGGCTCGGAGAACCAGAGCTGTAGCTCCGTCGGCGCCGTATCGAGCACGGCGCCGTCAGCCGGAATGGACCTCTCCAGCACCGCATGCGCATGGGCGATCCCCACCGTCAGCAGAAAGAGAGCGAGCAACACGCCAGCGATGAGCAACCTCCAGGCGTGTCTAGACCATCTCCGCCAATAACTCATCGATTGCCTCCCAAACCACCGTTCATCCGACTCGCCGACGATTCAGGACCGCCGCCAAGCCAGTCGCCAGACCTGCCACGCCGACGACAAGGCCGCCGACGGCTAGATTGCGAGCCGTCGCCGCTTCCTCCCTGGCCGCCTTGACCTCGCCGCCCATTGCCACCGGGTCGGGGACGACCTGGGGAAGCTGGAGGGCTTCCGTCGATTTCACGTCGTCGAAGCGACCGGGGCCCGATTCGAAGCGCTCGTCAATAGGAGCGCCATCGATATCGCCGCGAAAGGTAAAGATGTAGCTACCGGCCTTGGTTGGCAGGACATCGGCCACGTAGTAGCCCTTCTGGCCGAAGACCGGTCGCAGGGCAAATTCCTTGGCTGCGCCGCCGCCAAAGGCGATCGATACCTTCAGCGTCTTCTCCATACCTTCGACCGGGTCTTGGGTCCCGGCCCGGGTAAGGCGAATACCGGCGGCGTTCGGCTGGCCGACAAGAGCCGGCTCCTTGTCGAAGCCGACCACGGCGTCGTACTTCCCGCCGCCTATGGTGCGGCGCTCGTGGGCCAGCGCCAGGCTAGGCAAGGCCAGCGGCACGACTAGAGCCGCGATTGAGGCTATCCCAAGTAGTAGTGATATGTGTCGCAAAGAATTATTCCTCCTCCGTCCTTCGTTTTTCCAACGCTGGCCCGCCTTTCACCCCTGAGGGCGCCGAGAGCGCGGAGAAAAGAATCAGGCGGCATTTGTTCTCGACGTTTAGGCGTTGCACGCAACGTCTCTAGCGATAGCATGGCATGTGCCATGCCTAGTCGTGGAATTCCCGCCATCTCGGCGACCGCGGCAAAGCAAACCAGGCGTGAAAGCTATACTCTGATTGGAGACAGGGGACGAGGAGGCTGGTCTGGGGGTGACAGCGGTAAGCTCCTGTAGAGATGCAAGACGGCGGCAGGGAGCGCGAGCGCCGGCGCGAACTGCCAGCGCAGCGCCAGAATCGGCACCGCGCCCTCGGAAAGGCCAGTCATGGCGTCGAGGGCAGTCGCAGCCACGATATCCTGCGGTGGAAAAACCCGGATGAGCCCCCAAACCGCTGGGCTGGCAATGGAACTGGCCGTGACATGGTGGTGCCCGGAGCCAGTTTCGCCTTGGACTAACAAGCCGGCGTGCTGACCGGTATAACCTTGGTGAGCTTCGAAAGTAAATAAGCTCATCGGCCCATGCGGACACACCACGGGAACCTCTACGAGGAGCCAGAGTGCCAGCAAGACGAACGCTCCTCGCCGAACCCAATTTGCCTGTCGTACCGCAAACTGCAAAGCACTCTCCCTGACTTAGTCGCTGTGAGCGAGAATATATCACCGGTTCGCCATCGCAGTCAAACATCTTTGAGAGTTGTTCGATCTTTGCCACTTTCGCAATTGACACAGGGCTGTCCATAAGATAGAATGCTGGCTGAGGTAAGCATGGGAAAATCCATCGTATCGCAGGTCAGGGTACGCTTCGCCGACACCGATGCCGATGGCGGCGTGTTTTTCGCCAACTACCTGACCTACTTCTCCTGCGCGAGGCACGACCTCTTCCGCCAGGTGGGCATCAACCTCAACCGCCTTTCACGGGAGGATGGGCTACGCTTGGTGGGCGTGGAAGCGAATATCCGCTTTCGGGCCATGGCCTATTTCGACGATCTGCTCACTGTTCACGCTCGCGTCGACCGCCTTGGCAACTCTAGCGTGGCGTTTTCTTTCGAGATCCTACGCCTGAAGGAGAACGGCGAGACCCTTATCGCCGCCGGCAGTACCACTCAGGTTGTGGTCGACCAGCACACCAAACCCGTCTCGATCCCCCCGTGGATGAGAGAGGCACTATCATGAGATCCGACCGACCCGTCGGATTGGTCCGATTCTTGGAAAGGAGCACACCGTGAACTGGAACACCAGAGTAACCGAGCTACTAGGTTGCAAGTACCCCATCATCCAGGGCGCCTTTGACGGCTTTGGCACGTCGGCCATCGCCGCGCCGGTTTCGGAAGCCGGCGGCTGTGGCATTATCACCGCCGGGGCCTTGAGAAGCCCGGAGCGGCTGAGGGAAGACATCCGTCGGGCCAGAGAAATGACCGATAAGCCCTTTGCCGTAAACATCACCATGATCCACCATGTGATGGGTATAGCGCCCCAATTACTGGACGTAGTCATCCAGGAGCGGGTGCCGGTCCTCTTCACTGCAGCCTATAAAGCCGAGCACCTGGGCATGCGGGCCAAGGAGGCTGGCCTCAAGTGGGTCCACAAGGTGGCAACCTCAAAGCATGCTCTCGCCGCCGAGCGCCAAGGCGCCGACGCCGTGGTGCTAGTAGGACTCGAGGGAGCGGGCTTCAAGAGCCCCATTCAGCTCCCAACTCTCGTTGGAATCACCACTTTGGCCAAGACGATCAAGGTGCCTCTCATCGCCGCCGGGGGCATCGGCGACGCCCGGGGCTTCTTGGGTGCCCTCGCTATGGGAGCGGAGGGCATCTACCTGGGCACCCGGTTCATGGCCACCAGAGAGTGTCCCATCACCGAGCGGGCCAAACAAATGATAGTGGACGGCAGCCCCCTCGACCCCAAGTTCCGGGACCACGCGCTACTGCCGCCGAAGGCCGAAGCGCTGGAGCGGGTTTACGCGCAGCGGGGTTCCCAGATCACCGGAGAGTGGCTGACCACGCTCGAGAAGGTCATGTTAGGCGACATCGGCGAAGGCAGCGGCGATGGTTTGAGCGATACGGAGATAGTGGGCGGCGCTTTGCCCTCGCTAGCGATTGGCGTCATCGACGGCGTGCCCACCTGCAAACAGCTCATCGACGGCATCATTGGCGAGGCGGAGGAGCTATTGCTGCGCTCCGGCCCTCTGGCCCGCATACTGGCCGACAGCCGTTAGACGCTATCATGAGATCCGACCGATCCGTCGGATCAGTCCGATTCGTGGAAAGGAGTACCCCGTGAACTGGAATACCAGAGTAACCGGGCTACTAGGTTGCAAGTACCCCATCATCCAGGGCGCCTATGGCGGCTTTGGCACGTCGGCCATCGCCGCGCCGGTTTCGGAAGCCGGCGGCTGTGGCATTATCACCGCCGGGGCCTTGAGGAGCCCGGAGCGGCTTAAGGAAGATATCCGTCGGGCCAGGGAGATGACCGATAAGCCCTTCGCCGTTAACATTTCCATGATCCACAAGGTAATGGAGATAGCACCCCAATACCTTGACGTAGTCATCAAGGAGCGGGTGCCGGTCCTCTTCACCGCAGCCTACAAGGCTGAGTATCTGGGCATGCGGGCCAAGGAGGCTGGCCTCACCTGGGTCCACAAGGTGGCGACCATAAAGCACGCTCTGGCCGCCGAGCGCCAGGGCGCCGACGCCGTGGTGCTGGTAGGACTCGAGGGGGCCGGCTTCAAGAGCGCCATACAGCTCCCCACTCTCATCGGGATCACGACCCTGGCCAAGATGATGAAGGTGCCTCTCATCGCCGCCGGGGGCATCGGCGATGCCCGCGGCTTTTTGGCTGCTCTCGCCATGGGTGCGGAGGCCGTGTATCTGGGCACCCGTTTCATGGCCACGAGGGAGTGTCCCATCACCGAGCGGGCCAAACAGATGATGGTGGAAGGCAGCCCTCTCGACCCCAAGTTCCGGGACCACGCACTCCTGCCGCCAAAGTCGGAGGCGCTGGAGCGGGTTTACGCGCAGCGGGGTTCCCAGATTACGGGAGAATGGCTGACGACCCTCGAAAAGGCCATGGGCGGCGATATCAGGGAAGGCGACGAGTATGACGAAGCGGAGCTAGTGGGGGCCGGTCTGCCCTCGCTGGCGATTGGCGTCATCGACGACGTGCCCACCTGCAAACAGCTCGTCGATGGCATCATCGGCGAGGCGGAGGAGTTATTGCTGCGCTCCGGCCCCCTTGCCCGCATTCTGGCCAACAGCCGTTAGCGTAGAGTAGCTGCCAGTCCTTCTTTGGAAGGACCGTAAGCGTTCGGGGGCTTCTTCAGTATCCCTAACTCTTGGCGCCTTCGCGTTTCCGTCACCCACTGCCCAACGGGCGCAGGCGGCGACGAAGTTCCGGGCCAGGCCGGCGTTGCTCCCGAAGTGGAGGTGAATGTAGGAGCCGAGCAGGTTCTCCCGCGCGTAGCCTTCGAGCCGCCCGTCTTGGTCGAGAACCTCGTACGCGCCGGTCGCCTCGTCAGCCGGCCGGTCGAGGTCGGACCAGTGAAACTCGTGCCCTCGAACCGTATCCCCCTGCCGGAGGAGCAAGTTATCCCGCCGCGCTCTCACAGTGGCATAACCGAGGCGCCGCCGCTGGCGGTGCATCGCCGTCCGGCCGGGGATCGCTCCCACCATCGCATGAAAAGCACCCTCGAAGTCGAGGATGCCTTCGGTCAGGTACATCAGGCCGCCGCACTCGGCGTAGACCGGTATTCCCTCTTCGATGGCTGTCGACAGGCTCTGGCGCAGGGCCTCATTGGCAGAAAGGCGGGCAGCGTATAACTCGGGGAAGCCGCCGCCGATGTACACGCCGGCGACTCCTGCGGGCAGGACGTTGTCGTGAATGGGGCTGAAGGGCACGATGCTAGCGCCCTGAGCGGCCAGGAGGTCCAGGTTGTCCTGATAGTAGAAAGAAAACGCCTCGTCCGCGGCCACGGCGATTCTCAGTTCGAGCGACGATGGCGGCGCCGGGAACAGGCCGGAGGCGCGCCACGATAGCGGTCCCGCCCGCGTGGCGATGGCCAGGAGCGCCGGCACATCCACGGTGCGCTCCACCTGACCGGCCAAGCAATGGAAGAACTCGCCGGAGGCCCCGCCCTCGACCGCCGGGACCAACCCGAGGTGCCTCTCGGGCAGGACGATATCGTCCCGCCGCGGCAGGTATCCCACTACCGGAAGTCCGGTTGCATCTTCCACAGCTTGCCGTGCCATCTGGAGATGGCCGTCGCTACCCACCCGGTTCAACAGGAAGCCGGCCAGGTTCAGCTCGGGGTCGAACTGCCGGTAGCCCAGAGCCATCGCCCCGGCGCTGCGGGCCATCTTGCTCACGTCGAGAACCAGTATCACCGGCGCTCCCAGCAGTTTTGCCAGTTGGCTGGTGCTGCCCTCTTCGCTCCTGCCGGCGCGGCCGTCGAACAGCCCCATCACTCCCTCGATCACGGCGACGTCGGCATTACCGACCGCCCGGGCGAAGAGCTCCAGTAGCGGGGGAGCAGGAAGAATCCAGGTATCGAGATTGCGCGATGGCGCTCCCGTGGCCAGACTGTGGTAGCTTGGGTCGATGTAATCCGGCCCAGCCTTGAAGGGCTGCACCCGCAGCCCTCGCCGGCTCAGAGCCGCCATCACGCCCGACGCCACCGTCGTCTTTCCCACCCCGCTGGTCGCCCCGGCGATCACCAGCCGCGGAACCAGAGTTCGCGTCATTTGTTCCACCATACAATGGGTGTTCACTTTGGGAGCGTCGGCTCGGCTTCGAGAGCGCCGGATACACCAGCCTCGGCGAAGGTCGCCATCTGACCGAGGATCTTGAGAGATGCCTCGACCAGAGAGATGGCCAGGGCGGCGCCGGTGCCCTCGCCCAGGCGCAGGTCGAGATTGAGCAGCGGCCTCAGTCCCAGGTGGCGCAGCACGGACTGATGCCCTATCTCCACTGAATTGTGGGCAGGGATGAGGTACTCTCGCGCCGCCGGACAGAGGCCAGTGGCGACCAGCGCCGCCGCGCCGGAGATGAAGCCGTCGATGACCACGGGGACGCGATGGGCGGCAGCGCCCAGGATGACCCCCGCCAGTCCGCCGATCTCGAACCCGCCCACCTTGGCGAGAACGTCGAGGGCGTCCCTTGGATCCGGTTGGCGGCGGGCGATGGCCTCCTCGACCACCTTCGCTTTATGAGCCAACTGCTCGTCGCCGATGCCTGTGCCCCTACCGGTCAGAAGACCCACCGGCTCACCCGTGAACACGGCGGCGATGGCCGTCGAGGCCGTGGTGTTGCCGATGCCCATGTCGCCGGTGGCCACGATGTCCAGCCCCTTGGCCAGCTCCGCCTCGAACACCTCGATGCCCGCCTCCAGCGCCTTGACGGCCTGCTCCCTGCTCATGGCCGGCTCTTTCGCGAAGTTGGCCGTGCCGGGGGCCACCTTGCGGCTCCGGAGGTCTGGGTGAGGCTCGAGGTCAGCCGCCACGCCCATGTCCACTACCACAACCCGCGCCCCCACGTGGCGGGCGAGAACGTTGATAGCCGCTACGCCGCGGAGGAAATTGTACACCATCTGCGGCGTCACCTCCTGCGGATAGGCGCTCACACCCTCCTCCACGATGCCGTGGTCCCCGGCCATCACCACGATCGATTTGCGCTCGACGCCGGGCAGCGGCTTGCCGGTAATGCCGGCGATCTTTATCGACAGCTCCTCCAGCCGTCCCAGACTGCCGGGCGGCTTGGTCAAGCTATCCTGCCTGGCCTTGGCCGCCGCCATCGCCCCTTCGTCCAGCGGCCCGATTCTTCCTATGGTCTCCCGAAGTTTCGTCATTCCACAAACTCCTTGCTGAAAGCTGAATGCTGATCGCTGAAAGCTACTCAATAATCTATCCCCTCTTGGGCTTTGATTCCCTTCTGGAACGGGTGCTTGATCTCCTTCATCTCAGTCACCAGGTCGGCCAGCTCGACGATCTCCGCTGGCGCGTCGCGGCCGGTGATGACCACATGCAACCGGGGCGGCTTCTCCCGCAGAAACTGGACGACCTCCGCCATCGGCAGCATGCCATAATTGAGAGGATAGGTGATCTCGTCGAGGATGACCACGTCGTAGCGGCCCGATAGCGCCCGTTCTTTGGCGACCTCCCAGGCATCCCGCACCATCTGGAGGTTCTTCTCCGCCTTCTTCTGCTTGTCGCTGATGATGAAGCCCCTGCCCAGAGGAAGGACATCCAGATTCGGCGTCAGTCGCTTGGCCGCCACCACCTCTCCCGATTGCCACGCCCCTTTGATAAACTGCACCATGACAATGTTGTAGTCGTAGCCTACCGACCGGAAGGCGAGTCCCAAAGCGGCAGAGGTCTTTCCTTTGCCGTTGCCGGTGTAGACTATAGTTAGACCGATTCGCTCCTGTTTTCGCATCTATCCTCCCCTTTCACCGCGAAGACCGCGGAATTATTCTTTCTGGTTCTCTCCGCGCTCCCGGCGTTCTCCGCGATATGAATCGTGTTCACGCTTTCCTCGACGTGACGGCTACCACCGTGGGCAAGCCATTCAGCGGGTGAGGGTGCACGTGGACCTGCGCCCGATAGACCTCCTTCATGGCGGCCTCGGTCACAACCTCGGCGGGGCTGCCCTCGCGATAGATACGGCCCTCGCTCAACATGATCAGCCGGTCGCAGTACTGCGCCGCCAGGCTCAGGTCGTGGAAGATGGCGACGACAGACAGGCCCTGCCCGGCGCTGAGACCCGCCACCAGATCGAGCATTTCGATTTGGTGGGCGATATCGAGATGGGTGGTTGGCTCGTCGAGAAGGAGCAGCGAGGGCTCCTGCGCCAGTGCTCTCGCCAGCACGACCCGCTGCCTTTCCCCGCCGGAAAGCTCGCCGACCCGCCGTTCGGCCATTGCCAGGGTATCGGTCACCTCCATTGCCCGCCTTGCCGCGGCCACGTCGGATTGTCCTTCACCCCGGAGAAACCCGAGATGAGGCGTGCGTCCCATGAGAACCAGCTCGAAGACCGTGAAGGTGTCGGGCAGAAATGGGGACTGGGGAACCACTGCCACCGTGCGGGCCAGCCGGCTCCGGCCGACGGTGCGAATGTCGATCCCATTCAACAGCACTCTCCCTCTTGCCGGCGCGAGAAGGCGGCTCAGGATCCTAATCAGGGTGGTCTTGCCGGAGCCGTTGGGACCGACAACACCCAGCGTCTCTCCCCGAGACAGCCGGAAGCTCATGCCATCCAGCACCCTTCGCTTGTCGTAGGAGAATCTGACCTGCTCCACCTCGAGTATCGGATTACACTTCATTAGAACACCGCCCTTTTCTTCTGTCTTAGCAGATAGAGGAAGAAGGGAGCGCCGCAGAAAGCCGTCAGGATTCCCACGGGCAGCTCGCCCGGAGCGAGAATCACCCGGGAAACGGTATCGGCCCAGACTAAGAAGGCGCTCCCCACCAGCGCTGACATCGGCAGGAGAAAGCGGTGGTCGGGACCCCAGACCAGGCGCACGGCGTGGGGAACGACTAGCCCGACGAAGCCGATGATGCCGCTCACCGATACGGCCGCCGCGGTCATGAGAGAGGCGGCGGCCACAAGAATCAGCTTGAGCCGTTCCACGTCTACGCCAAGCTGCCGAGCCTGGTCTTCGTCCAGTTGCATAACGTTCATGGGCCTCGCGTAGAAGATGGTCACAGCCAATCCCACGACCAGGTAGGGCAAGATCGCCAAGATGCCGGACCAGTAGCCCTGGCTAAATCCGCCGAGAAGCCAGATATACACGACCCTGAGCTTGTCGCCGGCGGCTATCATCAGGAAAGCCGAGGCCGCCCAAAACAGGGAACCGATAGCCACTCCTGCCAGAAGAAGGGTTGTCATTGGCGTGGAGCCGCCCACTCTGGCGAGGGAATAGACGGCGACGACCACCGCCAGTGCTCCCACGAAGGCAGCAATCTGGACAATCCCGAGGCCAAGGAACGGCACGTCGAAGGGAAGCAAAAAAGCCAGCGTCGCCCCGAAAGCGGCACCCGATGCCACGCCGATGAGATAGGGATCGGCCAGGGGATTGCGGAAGATGCCCTGATAGGTGGCACCTGATACGGCGAGGGACCCTCCCACCATAGCCGCCAGGATCACCCTTGGCAGCCTGATTTGAAAGACTATCGCTTCATAAGCAGTCGGCCAGTCAGGTACGATGGATAGAAAAGGAAGCCTCGCTAGGAGCATGCGCACGATGGCAGGTAGCGGGATTCCGACCGAGCCAATGGTCGCGGCCACCAGCAGCGACACGACCGCAACGCCAGTCGCTATGGCCAGCACCTTCCAGCGCCGTCTACCCTTGAGGTAGGAGGCCGCGTCCAAGTTGGATTCCTGAGCCGCAGGAGACAGGGACAGACTGCCTAGCTCGGCAGTTTTCATTGGAATAACTCCGGATGAATAGCCTTGGCCATCAGCTCCAAACCATCCACGACGCGCGGTCCCGGCCGATTCGTCAGGTTAGGATCGAAGCCGACAATGCGGCCAGTCTTTATAGCGCTAATTCCGCTCCAGCCGGGCCTGGCCATCACCTTCTCCGGCGTCTCGCCGAAAGTGTGATCCGCCAGGATGATAACTTCGGGATCTTTGGCGATCAGTGCTTCCTGCCCAAGTTGAGGCCAGTCGATCTTGGCATCGGCGGCAATGTTGGCGCCTCCCGCCTTGGCTATCAGGTCGTCGACGAAAGTGCCCGGACCGGCAGTGCTAAGGGTTCCGGCGAGCTCGAAGAAGACCCTCGGCTTTCCCTTGGCCGACGCGATCTTGGCCACGATCTCGTTTACCCGCTTCCGAAGTTGGGCAGTGACAGCGTCCGCCTCCATCGATTTGTCCGTGACTCTGCCGACGGTAAGTATGCCGTCGAGCACCGCCTCCAGCGTGCCTGGCTGCAAGACAAAGACGGTCAAGCCCCTTTTCTCCAGCTCGGAAACCGCCTGTTTCGCTTGGATCTGGGCCGCGAAGATGATATCGGGCGAGAGGGCAACCAATTTCTCGATGTTCGGTTTGGAGTAGCCTACCTTATCTTTGGACTTCGCCTCGGCCGGATAGTCCGAATAGTCGTCCACGGCCACTAGCTTGCCACCGAGGCCGAGAGCGTAGAGTATCTCGGTATTGCTGGGGGCGAGGGAAACGATCGTTTCAGGGGCCTTCTGAACGGTCACCGAGCGGCCTGCATGGTCTGTGACTGTCATAGGAAACGAGCTGATCGCGCTCGAAGTTTGCGCCTTGCCAAGTTGTGAGGCTCCGCAGCCAGAAAGAAGAGAAGCAACCAGTAGCACCGCGCCGAACAAGGTCACCAGTCGGTTCATAGGGGGAATCTTCTCCTTTTTTTATTTCCCCTTCCAGGAAAGAGCACTCCCCAGAAAACAGGCGTCCCGATCTAAACAGAAATGGCAAGGGGAGATCGGCCCGGTGGCAACAAAAAACCCCCTGCCTTGAGCGAGTGAGACAAGGGGACACAAGTCTTTTGGACTAAGTCTGCTCACGCCTTTCCTCGAAGGCTCTCGGCATACGACAAAGGCCGGTGCTCTGGCTTCTGGGTTAGGGTTGAGGGTTGAGGGTTGAGGGTGGAGAGGAGGAGCCTACCTCCCCTCTACCCTTTACCCTCTACCCTCTACCCTGTTCCCAGTCACAGTTGCGGGACAGCGTTGGCTTTGCACCAACTTCCCCGATTAAGCCCGGTTAGGGGCACCTTCGTCAGCTATTCGATTGACCCTATGTTAGCAGAGACGAGTCGAAGTGTCAATAGCGCTCGGCCGCGAACTGTCAACGGATTCAGGAGCGGATTGAACGGATGAGCGCTTGACACCTCGTATTCGTGTGCCTCTGTTCCCGGATGGGTACTGGGAAGAGTCGTCCCAGGCTGGGGGAGAGCGGCGTCAGGACATCTGGGCATGGCGCGGCGGGCATCCGTTCAATCCGTACCCGAATCCGTTGACAGCTTTTCGGCGTCAGCTATAGGCGCTGGTAGCGTCCACCCTGGGGTTGGGACCACCAAGGGCCGTCCGCTGCACGCCGATCACCGTGATGGTGGGACGCCGCCAGGGTTTCTTGCCTCGTCCGGCAACTGTGTCGGCCTGACCGGAAGCCTTGCCAGAGACCGTCTGTGGGTCCTCGTGGTTATGCATCGCAATAAACCCCTTTAGCATTCTTCCGTCGAGGTGCGCCAGCGCACTCGCCTCGCCACGGTCTACATTTCACCTCGATCGATGGGAGGGCTATCCTCGGACTTCCGCGCCATCGACGAGGAAAGCGACCCCTGTACCGGGTCCTTCGGGCGGATGTACCAGTCCAGCCTTACCGCGTTGTGACAGTTGGCGTCGCCGCGGACAATCTTCGCGCCATAGCGGCGAACTATGGTTAGGATTCGGCGTCAGCGAATCAACCAGCGAATAAGCGAATTATCGATCGATTCAAGCTCGTGGTTCTCCGGAAGGACTGTACACCGCTGCCGTCTGCTCATTCGCTTAACGCTGAGCATTCGCTGACAAGGACGGCAGAGTTGCTTCTTGGCGGTTAGCTCTATACGCGGGAAAGTCCCCGTTAATTGAGCCACCAGACACCGTCCGCTGCACGTCGATGATCGTGACGGTTGGACGCCTCCACGGTTTCTTGCCTCGGACGGCAACTGTGTCGGTATGGATGGAAGTCTCGGTGCTCGGTTGTGTGCTATTTGGGTCGCTCATGATTAGGGTCCCTCCTTCGTGTTTCAACAAGCAGGCTTGGCTCCACACATGGCGAATGTCTGCACAAGAAAAATGCGCTTACGCGGGTCTAGCTTTCGAGGCGCAGGGGTACTCTAGCAGATGCTTCTGCCCTTGTCAACAGAAATACGATCGGAATCGTAATCAGGGAGCGGTCGGCGACGCAGCTTGCGTTCGCCGGAGGTTGGAGTATGGCTCCAGCCGGCGGATGACCCGCATCTGATCGAAGTGGGGACCATTGCTCGTGAGCTGAAGCTTCTGGCGCTGCCCATTCTGCGGCAGCGTAGAGAGCACCGCGGAATGATAGCCAGTTGGTTCGCCCATTGCCCCCGGCAACGAGGCCGGCCGAACGGATGACCAAGGCCCTAAAGGCCGCCCGGAATTAGCTGTGGCTTGTTGAGCCGTCCAATCCGACCCCAAAGTTAAACATCGACCGCTTTACTTCGATGACTGTGATGGTAGGACGGCGCCAGGGCCGCTTGGCTGGACCGATGGCTGTCATGGCTTGGTCGTGGTCCCTGTCATTAATCATCTGCGAGTCCTTGTCGCCCTGCACGGGATGGCCTCCTGCATCGTCTTTCGCGCGAAGCCGTAGGCAACCGGCTTCGCCCGGGCGGATGTCTACTGGTCGAGTAAACACCGGGCTTCTGAGCACAGGGACAGTATAGGCAATGTCCCAGCCCTTGTCAAGGACACTCACCCACCGAAGAAGGACGCACAAACTCAACCTCGACAAAACGCGAGGTGCGGCGCCAACGGATGAGCAACGGATAAGCGGATTGGAATGGGTTGCCTATCCGTTTGTCCGTTGAATACCCGTCGACGCAGTTGTCCCCGCACCGGCGCCCGATCTTGTTGCTGAACGTCGCATGGGTTCATGAGTGCTCGAGCAACGCTCCGCGTTTGTCGAGCACGGCCCAGAGACGCTCCAACGCGGCGTCGGGCGGCATCTCCGCCGTGGGTATACGCACATCCGGACGCTCGGGCGGCTCGTAGGGCGCCGAGACCCCGGTGAACTGGGGGAGGTCGCCAGCGCGGGCGCGCCGGTAGAGCCCCTTTGGGTCGCGGGCCTCGCACACGTCGAGGGGCGCGTCCACGTAGACCTCGACGAAGCGCTCGCAGCCGATGGCCTGGCGGGCCAGTTGGCGATCCTCTCGATACGGGGAAATCAGGGCGACGATGGCGGTCACTCCCGCCTCATTGAACAGCCGGGCCAATCCCGCCGTGCGCCGGATGTTCTCCTTCCGGTCGGCGGGCGAGAAGCCGAGGTCGCGATTCAAGGTGCTCCGCAGCCGGTCGCCATCGAGAATGACGCAGGAATAGCCGCCAGCCAGCAATCGCTCCTCCAGGGCGGAGGCGAGAGTAGATTTGCCCGCGCCGCTGAGGCCGGTGAGCCAGATGGTGCATGCTCGTTGCCGGAGCAGGGCGAGGCGCTGGGGCGGAGTGTCAAGACCGACTCGGTCTCGCAGACCGAGTCGGTCTGGCGTTGACTTCGGCGCAAGGTCTGCAGGCTCTTCGTCCGCTGGGCGCCGGTAGCGGTGGGAGCGGTCGATGATGACGCCGGCCCCCACTGTGAAGTTGCCGATGGGGTCGACGAAGATCACGGCGCCGGTCTGCCGGTTGCGGGAGTATTCGTCGCACAGCAACGGGCGCATCAACTGGCAAGTCATGCGGCCGATGGCGTTCAGGCCCAAGGACTCTGCCGGACGCCGGCGTAGGGTGTCCGGATCGATCTCGTAGTGGATCTGGCTGGGCCGGGCGTGGACGAGGTTGGTGGTCTGCTTGATCAGGTACTCGCAGCCGGGGCGCAGCGGCTGCTCGTGCATCCAGACCACAATTAGCTCCAGCTCCTCCGCCAGCCAGGGTAGGTTGGCGGGGTGGACGATCATGTCTCCGCGGCCGACGTCGATCTCGTCTTCGAGGCAGACGGCGATGGCCTGGGGCGCGAAGGCGTACTGCACGTCCCGCCGGTCGTGAATGAGTCGCCGGACGCGCGTGCGTCGCCCGCCGGGCAAGACCAGCACTTCGTCGCCGGTGCGGATGATGCCAGAGGCCAGCGTGCCGGCATAGCCGCGGAAATCGGCGCTCGGTCGCAGGACGTACTGGACGGGAAGGCGAAGGTCCACCAGACCGAGGCAATCTCGGAGACCGCCCCGGTCCAACTGTTCGAGACAAGACAGGAGCGTGGGACCCGAATACCAGGGCATCTTCACGCCCGGCTTGACGACGTTGTCCCCCGCCAGGGCGCTCACCGGGACGAAGGTGAAATGCCGGCATTCGAGACGGTCGGCAAAGGTCAGGTATTCGGCCCGTATCCGCTCGAATACCTCCTCGGCATACCCGACCAAATCCATTTTGTTCACGGCCACGATCTGATGGGGAACGCCGAGCAGGGAGGCGATAAAGGCGTGGCGCTTCGACTGGGTGAGCACGCCGCGCGTGGCGTCGATTAGGACCACCGCCACGTCGGCGGTGGAGGCGGCCGTGGCCATGTTGCGGGTATACTGCTCGTGGCCGGGCGCATCGGCGACGATGAAGCGGCGTTTCGGCGTGGCGAAATAGCGGTAGGCCACGTCGATGGTGATCCCCTGCTCCCGCTCGGCTCGCAAGCCGTCGGTGAGCAGGGACAGATCCGGCCCTGCCTGCCCGAGTTGCGCAGCGCGTCGCCGGAGCGAGTCCAGATGGTCCTCGTAGACCGCTCCGGTGTCGTGGAGGAGACGCCCGATCAGCGTCGATTTCCCGTCGTCCACGCTGCCCGCGAGCATGAACCGCAGGATATCTGTCTGGCCGGTCGACGAGGCGGAATAACTGGACCCCATCATACGGCCTACTCGCTGTCACCCTGAGCCGCAGCGAAGGGTCTGGCGGGGTGGGGGCCCTCCCCGCCCCAGATGCTTCGCTGCGGCTCAGCATGACAGAGCGAATTCGCGAATGAAAGGACCCTTGGCGCCATCAGAAATAGCCCTCGCGCTTCTTTTGCTCCATGGACCCGTCCTGATCGTGGTCGATGATCCGGGTGATCCGCTCCGAGCGCCTGGCCGTCCGCATTTCGGCGACGATATCGGGAACCGTGGCCGCCGTCGAGGGAATGACGCCCGTGCAGGTATAGCAGCCCAGCGTCCGGCAACGACACATCAGCTCTCGGAGATCCTCGCCGGCATGGAGGCGCGTGTGTTCGTACACCGGGATCATCTGGCCGTCGCGCACCACCACCGGACGGGGCCTGGCGAAGTAGAGCGGCACCACGGGAATGGCCTCGCGCTCGACGTAGAGCCAGATGTCGAGCTCGGTCCAGTTGGAAAGGGGGAACACGCGCATGTGCTCTCCCCGGACCAGGCGGCCATTGTACAGGTTCCACAGCTCCGGCCGCTGTCGCTTGGGGTCCCACTGGCCGCGGGCGTCGCGAAACGAATAGACGCGTTCCTTGGCCCGCGAGCGTTCCTCCTCCCGCCGGGCGCCGCCCAGGGCCGCGTCGTACCCGCCGGCGCGCAGGGCGTCCAGCAACGCCCGCGTCTTGAGGAGGGCGCAGCAGCGCACGGTGCCGAGGTCCCAGGGGTTGACGGCCGGGTCGGCGACCTCCGGCGCCTGATAGACGACGAGGTTGGCGCCGACCTCCCCGCAGAACCGATCGCGAAACTCGTACATCTCGGGGAACTTGAGGCCGGTGTCGACGTGCAGGAGGGGAAAGGGAAGCGGAGCGGGATAGAAGGCCTTCTGCGCCAGACGCGCCATAACCGACGAGTCCTTGCCCACGGAGTATAGCATCACCGGCCGCTCGAACTCCGCCGCGACCTCCCGAATGATGTGAATGCTCTCGGCTTCGAGTTGCTCCAGGTGGGTCAAATGGTACGATTCAGGAGCGCCCATAGGATTCCTCCCGCAGCCAGCGCCGCAGCGCCGCCTCCCGCTTCGCCAAGAGATGCCCATCCCGGTCGCCCCCCAGTTGGCGATAGGCAAACCTCCCGTATACCCGGACTGCGTCGAAGAGCCGCCGGGGATAGTAGAGGTAGAGGCGAGCCGAGTCAGCCGGCCTCCTGTACAGCCCGGCCAGGGTCCGGCGCGAGGGGAAGAGACTGCGGACCAGGCGCGCCGGCGTATCTCTCAGCCGCCGGTCAGCCAGCGTCGGGGGAATCTCCACGTTCAGGGATGCCGGCGCCGGCTGGCACATCTTCTCGCGGACCCGCCCGACCATGTCGTCAGGAGGAAGGGCCGCCAGCAGGCGCGCCGCGACGGGGTCAGGAATAGGAGCGCCAAGCCAGTCGCGGGCCAGCCACAGCGCCAGCGACACGCCGTGCCAGGCTCCCCAGGTTCGCGCCCGCCGCTCGACCGCGTCCCAGCCGAGTTGATGCCCGTACTTCTTGACCGTCAGAGAAAGGTCGACCAACCCTCTCAGGCCGGCCCAGGCGAAGAGATGATTGTTGGCCAGATGCAGGCACGAATGCAGCAGCAGATCCTCGGGGGCCAGCATGCGCGTGGCGACGCCGGCGATGGTCATCGGGAGGGAGCGCGACCAGAGCGCCTCGATCTCCGCCTGATCGATGAACACGCCGTGGCGGTCCTCGTGGGCGATGGTCCAGTGCAGCTCCAGCGGGGGGCCGTTGCTCTGCCGGAGAATGGGGAAATGGTGGCGGGCGCCAGCCTCGGCCAGCGCCACGAGATCGCCGTCGGGTCGCGTGTAACCGAGCGAGCAGGTTAGATAGTCGAGGCGCGGCAGGTCGTGCCAGCGAAACAGCAGGTCCAGGTCGGTCATCGGGCGGAGAGCGACGTCGCCGTACACCACTTCTGCCAGGCAGGCGCCCTTGAGCACGACGATCGGTAAGCCTGACTCATTGGCCGCCCCCAAGAGCCTGGCCAGATGATGGTATATTCGTCTGTTGGCCACGACGCCGAGCAGGTAGGCGCGGTGGAGGGTCTGCTCGACCGCTGGCGGTAGCGAGCGGCAGGCGTGTTTGCGGGAACGGCGGTAGACCAGTGGCAGCAAGCGGTGCCGGCCCGCCATGGCGATGAGGTCATCACATTCGTCGTCTGGGATGGCCGGAACCGGCCCTTCGCCAGCGGCGACCAGGGTCAGGAGATGTTCCCATGCAGTGGCTGACGTCATCGAGAAGTTCCCCGTTTTCCGGGGACCGGCGCCGGCCAAATCCCCGAATCGGCGTAATCGGCAGTCCGGACAGCAGTACTCATTGCTACCAGACCGTGTGCCATTATAAGCACCGACCTTATTCCCGTCAACCAGGCATGGCCACAGGGCATTGACAAGCAGAATCGAGGGTGCCATACTGGCCACGCTGGTCGGGTGGGGCTGTCCACGCGAGGGCGTCACACGTCATTATGGTTTCTTCGCATTTCCTGCGGAGCGTGGGAACACCTCCGGGTAACAATGTTAAACAAATACACGGGCGCGGCGTCACCGGATGGGGAAACGGATAATCGGATGGAGGCGGAATGACTATCCGTTTATCCGGTGAACATCCGTTGACACTGGGACCCTCTCGCCCCAAGCGTACCTATGTCAACGGGTTGCTGGCATTGTTCCAGACGCAAAGCGTGCTGAACTGGCTGATGGCGCTCCTGATGTCCGCTTCCCTGCGCCGTCTCGATCCGGTGTGGCTACCCGAGCTCGTTCTCCGGGCGGCCGAATTCCTGCGGCGGGTGAGACGAAATGGACGGCGCTTGTCGCAGGGCGACTGGTCGCCAATTCGGGCTATCTTTCGGCGAGGGTTGGCCAGGCTCAGCGCCCACGCGTGATGGCGCTGCTGTTGGAGTGATGTTGTCTGAACCACAAACTTGACAATGTGAAAGCACAGTGTTAGACTACCGCCGGGCAATCGAGGGGTCTCGTGATGGAGGTCCACACTCTGGACGGAGGGCGAGAACCTGTGGGAGCCAACGCCAGGATTGAATCCACTACTATCCTCCGACGCGGCACGGACGTCCCGTTCAGCCAACTGGACGACGAGTTTCTGGCCATTGACGCGCAGGCCGGCCGCTGCTACTCGCTCAACGAAACGGCGGGACGCGTGTGGGACCTGATCGCGACGCCGATGTCCCTCGACGCCGTCTGTGCGCAGTTGCGAGAAGAGTACGAGGTGGACGAGACGACCTGCCAGCGCGAGGTCATCAGGCTACTGCAGAGGCTAGACGATGCTGGATTGTTGCAGGTGGTTGAGCCAGCGGCTGGCTAGGTTCCGGCGGTTTCCGGCTCACAGGCGGCCGTATCTGCTCGAAGCGATGTTCTATTTGCTGGCTGCGCGCCTGGCGCTGCGGGTGATTCCATTTCGGCGGCTGACCCGGGTGTTCGAGCGCCCGCCCAGACGGCCGAAGGCCACTTGGGCCGAGCGCGAGCGGCTCCGGTCGGATTGGCCAACGCCCTACACAGTGCATCGAGACGAGATCACCGGCGCCGAGCGTGAGCGTCTGCTCAAGGGGACGGCGTGGCTGATCGACCAGGCGGCGTGGTTCTTGCCGTGCCAGATGGCCTGCTTTCCGCGCTCCATCGCCGCGCAGGTCTTCCTTCGCCGGCTGGGTATTGGCGTGACCCTGTGCTACGGTGCGGCCACGCTGCCGGAGCGCGGCCTGACCGCCCACGTCTGGCTGCAAGACGGCAGCGAGGTGGTAGTCGGGCATGACGTGGTGCGAGACTACCATGTGCTGGCGTACTATCCCGACCGGGCTTCGTTGGACGGTGAGCCCGGCGGTCGGTCGACGGTCGCTGGCGCTGGAAGTCGGGAGACGTAGCTGAGTGGTGCATCCGCTAAGTCCGTGGCACCTTGGGTAACCGGCGTAGGGGCGCTTCGGGAAGCGCCCTGCACGCAGGATGAGCAACAGAACGGTCTTGGGCGGTTCTCGAACCGCCCCTACAGAAATGCCACCCAACTTGGCGGATGCACCGCTAAGGTGGAACTTGTTTTTGGAGGAGAAGACGATGCCCAAGCAGGAGAAAGACGTCAAAGCCACTGAGCTACGGGTAGAAAAGCGGCCAGCCCACCGCCCGTGGGTCACGCCGACCTTCGAGCGCGTCGACCTGGAGGAGGCGCTCACGGGAGGCGGCAATCTTACTTTTAGCGATTTGGTGACCTACGGTAGCTGACCGCAATCTTCGGGTTGTCCGATTGGGAGGACGAGCCAATGCCCGAGCCTGTTCCGGTGTCCGGCGATCCGCTGATCTCGGTGGTGATGCCGGTCTACAACGCCGGGCGCTACGTGGGCGATGCCATTCGCTCGATTCTGGCGCAGACCTACCGCCGCCTGGAGCTGATCGTCGTGGAGAGCGGATCGACCGATGCCTCGGCAGACGTCGGGCGCGATCTCGCCGGGCGCGATGACCGGATCCGCCCCCTTTTTCTGCCCTACTGTGGCGTCTCACGCGCTCTGAACGTGGCTATCGCCCTGGCTCACGGCGAGTGGATAGCCCACATGGAGGCCGACGACATCGCGCTGCCGCAGCGACTGGCGATTCAAATGGATTGGATCCGGCAAACCGGCGCGGTCGTCGGCGGCAGCTTGGCAAAAGTCTTCGGCGAGGACGATCATCTGTATTGGTTCCCCGAGACTCACGAAGCGATCCGTTGCGAATTGCTCTTTCGCTGCGCACTGCTGGAAACCACGGTGCTGATGCGAGCGGACATCGCCCGAGAACATCCCTTCGACGAGGATGTGGTTTTCCAAGATTACGAGATGTGGACCCGGCTCGCCCCGCGCTACGTCCTGGGAAACTTGCAGCAAATCCTGGTCAAGTACCGTCGCCATCCGCAGCAGACCTCGATAGTCAGAGTAGTCCGGCTCCGCGAGGATCAGCGAAGGGTCCGGCGCCGCTATTTCGATACCCTATTCCCCGAAGCGACGGCGGAGGACTACGCCGCGGTTTCTCGCGTCGCCGAAAGAGAACCATTTTCTAACTTGACTGACCTGGAGCGGGCCGGGTCCTGGTTGGTACACCTGGCGCAGACGCCGGATGCCTTTCTACGGCGGCGGATGGCCAAGCGCTGGCGGGCGGCCTGCCAGAGGTCGGCGCATCTGGGTCCCGAGTGCTATCGCCTGTACCGGCGTGTGGCGCCGCAGTTCGGCGTCGCCCCCGCGCGGGGATCGGTCAACTTCTGGCTGGACTGCGCCCTGCGCCTCAGGCCAGATTCCAGAACGAGCGCTGTGCTGGCTTCGATCATGCGTAGAATGGGCCCGAGTCTGAACCGCTGATTCACCTGATTGCCTGATTGCGCAGATGAGGTAGCGGTCCGCCCTCCATCAGCGTAGTCCGTTAATCAGGTGAATCAGCGGTTCAGACAGGGTCCTGATGCGAAGAAAACGAGGCGACCGTAGCAAAGCGTCCGTCGTGCCGGCCGGTCAGGATACGGTCGCCACAGCGCAGCCAGGCGTGGGCCAGGTAGCCCTCCACCTCGTCCTTGGCCATTCCCAGGTAGACCGTCGCCGGCAAGCCGCGGCGGCGCAGCATGGCCGCTCCCGCCAGCGCCTGAACCAAACAGGTGCTGTAACCCGGCGTGCGCCGGGCGACGGCGCTCACCGCCCAGCCGACACGGCAGGCGGTTGCTGTCGATGCCGCCGGTATCTCGGCGACGCCATCCCCGAGTCGCAAGCCATACCATCGCGACAGACGTTTGAAGGGAATCGAACGCACCAGAGCGCCGGCCAGCAATAGCCCGACCAGCGCTTCGAGCACCAGCCAGCGCTCCGTCCAAGAACGCCGGCCGATCCCGCTCAGGTCATGAGTCCAGGACCTGTACCAGACCATTCTTCACCAGTTCTTCCACAAAGGCCCGCATGTCGGCGGTGATCTCCTCCGGCGCAGCGTCGAACTCCTCGCTCAGATGCCGGCAGAGATCTTCCAGCGAGCGCGGCGTTTCGATCAGCTCCCAGATGCCCCGGCCCACGGCGTCCAGCGCAACGTATTGGTCCCGTTGCAGATCGAGAATGACGAGGTCGTCCTGTACGGGGGCCGTCTGCAGTCCGGCAACGCGTACGACGTTCATGTGGTCTTCCTCCAGACATGGTTTTGGCCGCAAAAAAGGGAACCAGAGGACAAAGCCTCTCGCTCCCCTATGCCCATATCCGAGGCAGTCTCTGTTGCAAGTAGCTGTCAGTCCTTCCTCAGAAGGACCATCAGCTTTCCAAGATTGTTTAGAAATTCCGTTTTGCCGCCGAGGGCACTATAACCCAAACGCGAACCCGATGTCAAGACGATCATGAGTCAACCGTGCCCCCATCGAGCGCGGGGCCAGGACCATGAATCGTCCTCTCGACCTCGATGAAGGTGATTGTTGGCTTGCGCCATTCGCGGCGCTGTTTTGGCCCGCCAGAATCGGAATGGCAATCATTCTCGTCAGGGCAAGCCCGATTCTGCCCGGCGTCACACGGTCTCTTCATTGGATACCCCCTTTCGCAAGCACTTTAGCCCCGTTCGTCGCAGCCGAGGCAACCCAACGGCGCCATTATAGTCAGGGGTATCAGCTCTGTCAAACGACTGCGGTCAGGAGTTTAACCACGGAAGACACGGAAAGCACAGAAAACCGAAAAGTACAATGAGGATCTTTTACCGCCAATGGCCTTGCCTTCCTTCCCCGCGTTGTAAGTCATTGACAGGAGTTACGCGGTCACATTGTGTGGAGGGCGACCTTGCCGTCCTCATGTAGGGGCGAAGCACTCGCAGAACCAGCCCATTCGGAGCTTTCAACAATGTTTGCGAATGCTTCGCCCGCCCGGGTTGTTGCCGCGCCGAGCTCTATCGCAGGGAACAGTCGTGATCGCGGGGCAGCGCAGGGCGGGCGAAGCGTTTGCGAACAAGACTTGCGGCCAGTCTGAGGCCCAGCGCAAACGCTTCGCCCCTACGCTGACCGGGTCCAATCCGAACGATAATGGAGACCACCGCGCAAGTCCTGTCATTGAATGGTGAGGGGAATCTCGGTGCGTTCTTCGGTGGCTTCGTTGACCACCAGAATCCGGCCGCCGTCCTCCCGTCCGAGTTGCTCGTTAGCATTCAACAGTTCGATACCATAGACGGTGCCATCGGGAGCCACATCCACCACTAGCTCGTCGCTTACTCGGATACCCTCGACCTCGGCCCGTTTTTCCATGAGACGAATATAGGCGATGTTATAACGCGGATCGTACGTGAAACGCATCTTTGGTTCCCCCCTCAGATCATCCTGTCATTCAATCATTCACCGTGATGACTAGCCAATCATTGTCCTTCTTAACGGCATATGCCTCATCCTGTTTGATTCCGTAATAGCTTCCGCGCCGTACCTGGCACGATCACATACCACAATAAACCGCCAGTCAACCTTCCCATGCGGACAAGCGCTTCAAGCAGCGAAATGAGGCTGGCATTCGTGAAATCCGCTGCCACAAATTCGTTTACAGTCGTCCCACGCCCGGCCAGCCGCGGCTCAATGCCCACGCTCGCCCCTTGCCTCGACTGCCAGTTGCCAGCGATCCTGGCTTGCAGTAGAATGGATCTAAGAGAAGCGCATGGCGCGACGCCGTGGGTCAATTCCCGCCACTGGAGGAACCAGCCGTGCAACACACCGACAAGATCCTGGCAATCGATGACGACCTCGACCTGGTGCAGGCGACCCGCATCGTTCTGGAAAGTCGTGGCTACCGGGTCGTGTCGGCCGGCTCCGCCGAGGAGGGCCTGAAAAAGGTGGCGGAAGACAAGCCGGACCTGATTCTTCTCGACGTAATGCTCCCGACCGGCACGCAAGGCTTTCATTTCGCCTGGAACCTGCGCAATAACCCCGATCCCGCCTTGAGAGACATTCCCATCATAGTCGTGTCTGCCATTCACTCCACCACCGGACTCCGACTTTACCCCGAGGTGAGTGATCCACTCTACCAGCCAGGAGAGTTTCTCCCCGTGCAGTGCTTCCTCGATAAGCCGGTTCCACCGCAAGTATTGCTGCGAGAGGTAGAGAAGGCGCTCCTCGCCCGGGGAAAGTAGCGCGCTGGGGAATAGCTCATGGAAGCTCGGCCTTTGGAGCTCTCCGAGCTCCGCGATCGACTACGATGGTTCATCAGCCTGCGCTGGATGGCAGCGGCTGGCGTGGCCGCGATCGTCGCCGGCCTCCGCTGGCTGGTCGGGATCGATCTTCAGGTTCTGCCTCTCCTCGGCATCGCTCTGACCATCGCCCTTTACAACCTGGCCTTCTGGCTGTTTGCGCGGGTGACGGGTGACGGGGGACAGGGGTCAAGGGACGGAGGACGGGACCCAAGTGAGTCGCGACAGGGGAGGGGGGACTGGCCCCCGACCCCGCGCCGGGGTGCCCTCGGGGCCCGCACCCGCCGACCCCTAACTGACCCCCGACTTGTGGCAAATGTTCAGATCGCCTTCGATCTGGTGGCGCTCACCTTTTTGCTCCACTTCGTGGGCGGGGTAGAGAACCCCTTTTTCCTCTATTACGTTTTCCACGTCATAATCGCCAGCATTCTCCTCTCACGCAAGGCGACCTACCTACAGGCTACCTTCGCTGCGGTTCTATTCGCCTCCCTCGCCGTCCTCGAGGCCGCCGGCCTTGTCCCGCACGTCAGCATCCCCCAGTTGGGCGCTGCCGGGCTGTACGACGATAGCCTCTACGTCGCCGCCGTCCTTGCCTCCCTAACGAGCACCCTCTACTTCTCCGCCTTCATGGCAACCTCGATTGTTCGGGGGCTAAGGGTCAGAGAGGCGCAGGTTATGGAGCTCAAGGAGGCGCTGGAGAAAGAGGAGGTCAAGCTCAAAGAAGCCTACGATAGGCTGCAGGAGGTCGACCGCTTTAAGTCCCGGTACATGCGGAAAGCAAGCCACGAGCTACGGGCCCCGCTCAGCTCTATTCAGAGCCTGATCACGGTAGCGCTAGAGGGCTTCACGGGCAATATCCCGTCTGAGACGCGCGAGATCCTGAGTCGGGCCTCGACGAGGACGAGGGAGCTGCTAGACCTAGTGAGCGATCTCCTCGCTCTGTCCCGGGCCAGGGAGATCAGGCCGGAGCAGGCGCGCCAGCCGGTATCCCTGGCGGCGATCGCCGCCGAGGTCATGCCCCTGTTTCAGGCTCAGGCCGTCGACAAAGGCCTGACGATGGCGGTATCCGTCCAGCCCGACCTGCCCCAGACCTGGGCCGATCCGGAAGGCATGGAGGAGCTGCTCTCCAATCTCGTCTCTAATGCCATCAAGTACACCCCGGCGGGCGGCGAGGCCCGGGTGACTCTGGCGGCGTGGGAGGCCGAACTGATCCTCAGCGTGTCCGATACGGGCATCGGCATCGAGCCGCAGGACCTACCCCACCTGTTCGAGGAGTTTTTCCGCAGCAGGCAGGCGAGGGAGATGATCCACGAGGGCACGGGCCTTGGGCTGAGCATCGTGAAAGCGATCGTCGATGCCCACGGTGGACGCATCGAGGTGCGAAGCAGGCCGGGCGAGGGGACGACGTTCGTGGTCGCGCTGCCGGTTTGGGTTGAGGGTAGAGGGTTGAGGGTAAAGGACGTAGGGTTGAGGGTGGAGGGTGGAGGGTTGAGGGGCAAGGAGGAGGGGGCAGGACAGGAAACCGGCAAGACCCTTTTGTTGAGGAGTGCTAACCATGGCCGTTTCTGACAGGGTGGTGTTGAGCAAGGATCCCAACGCCAAGTTTCTGGCGCTGCCGAAAGAGGACCTGCGCCGATTTATCGAGCTGCTGATGGTGGATTACGACGTCATCGCTCCCACGCTCAGCGACCAGGTGAAGGGGCAGGCTATAACCTTTACCAAGCTCCGGACGTTTGCCGATCTGGCCGTCGGCTTCGTCGATAGCCAGCGGCCGGGGAACTACCGGCTGCAGGCGGCCGATGACGGCTCTTACTTCCAGTACGGCAACCCCGAGACCTCTCTCAAATGGTTTCTCCACCCTCCCCGCCTGGTCATGTGGACGGCTGACGTGGCCGCGGACGGGTTCAAGATCGAGGAGGAGCCGGGGCCGGAGCGGCCGCTGGCCTTCTTCCGGACGACCGCCTGCGACTGGCAGGCAGCCTACGTGCTTGACCTAATCTTCATGAGGGATCCCGTCGACCCCCATTACCGGAAGCGACGGGAAAGCGCCCTGTTCGTAACCTGCACCTGCACGAGGGCGACTGGCACCTGTTTCTGCCACGACATGGGCACGGGTCCGGTTCCCAATCCCGGCTACGACATAAACATGACCGAGACGGGCGACAGCTTTCTCCTCGAGGCGGGCACAGACAAGGGGAGGGCCATTCTCGCCCGGCTTCCCCTCCAGCCGGCGACGCCGGAGCAGTTGGCCGAGGCGCAGTCAGCCGTGGCGGACGTCGTCGAGCGCACGTCCGGCCGGCTGAACACCGAGGACCTGCCGGAGCGTCTGATGAAAGGCCTCGAACATCCCCAGTGGGACGTCATGAAGGATTGGTGCCTTGGCTGCGCCAACTGCACCCTCGTCTGCCCCACCTGCTTCTGCTATACCACCAACGACCGCATCAGCCTCGACCTGAAAAAGGCAGAGCGGGAGCGGACCTGGGACTTCTGCTTCTCCTGGACCTTCGCCGCCATGCATGGGGCTAACCCCCGGGGCGAGCTACGCCAGCGCTACCGGCACTGGCTCAGCCACAAGCTGGGATTCTGGGTCGAGCAATACGGCGCCTTTGGCTGTGTGGGCTGTGGACGCTGCATAACCTGGTGCCCCGTGGAGATAGACATCGCCGCCATCGCGAGCATTGTGAGAGGTGATGGGAAGTGACAAGTCCATTGCTGCCCTACGAGGCAGTCATCAAGGACATAAGACAGGAGACCTACGATACGGCTACCTACACTTTCGCCTTCAAGGACCCGGCGGCCCACGCCGAATACAGCTTCCGGCCGGGCCAGTTCAATATGCTCACCATCTTGGGGGTGGGTGAGGCTGCCGTCTCCCTCAGCTCCGACTCCGGCCGGCGCGATTGCTTCCAGCATACGGTGAGGGCGGTAGGAAGCGTGACGGGCAGCCTGGCCCGGCGAAAAGTAGGCGACGTGGTGGGGCTGCGCGGCCCGTACGGCCGGGGCTGGCCGCTTGAGGCCGCGGGGGACCGCGACGTCTTGATCGTAGCGGGCGGTATCGGCCTCGCGCCCCTGCGGCCGGTTATCGAGCACGTTCTGCGAAGCCGGAGCGCCTACGGCCGGCTTCTCCTCCTGTACGGAGCCCGGACGCCGCGGGACCTCTGCTTCACGGGAGACTTCGAGCGCTGGCACCAAGGGAAAGATCTGGAGTTTCACGTCACGGTGGATAGAATCGACGGGCAGCCCTGGGAGCAGAACGTGGGCGTGGTACCCCTCTTGCTCGACAAGGTGAAGCTGAGTCCGGTGAACACCGTGGCCCTGATCTGTGGCCCGGAGGTCATGATGAAGTTCACGGTGATCGACCTGGCTAAGCGGGGGGTGCCGGGGGACAACATCTTTGTCTCTATGGAGCGGAACATGAAATGCGCCGTGGCCCAGTGCGGCCACTGTTTCTTCGGGCCGAAATTCGTCTGCAAGGACGGGTCGGTGTTCTCGTATCCGGAGATCGAACAACTATGGGGAAAGGGGGTGTGAGGCATGGAAGATCAGAAACCCAGGCTGGCGGTATTCAAGTTCTCCTCCTGCGACGGCTGCCAGTTGAGCATCCTCGACCTGGAGGAAGAGCTTCTGAGCCTCGCCAGCGTGGTAGACATCGCCTACTTCGTGGAAGCGCGGCGGGCGACCGCGCCCGGACCGTACGACATAGCTCTGGTGGAGGGCTCGGTGACCACGCCGGAGGAGGTAGAGCGAATCAAAGAGATCAGGGCGAACACCAGGTTCCTCATCCCCTTCGGCGTCTGCGCCACCTGGGGCGGCGTCCAGGCCCACCGCAACTTCATGAACTTCGACGAGGCCATGAGGCGGGTGTATCCCCATCCCGAAGCGTACAGCGCCCTGTCCACTTCGACGCCCATCTGGGACCACGTCAAGGTCGACTACATGATCCAGGGCTGCCCGCCCAACCGCCACCAGATCTTGGAGGTGCTGACCAACGTTCTCGTGGGCAAGAAGACCGCGCTGGCCAGCAACTCGGTCTGCTACGAGTGCAAGCGGAAGGGCAACATCTGCGTCATCGTGGCGAGGGGCATCCCCTGCCTGGGAGTCGTCACCCATGACGGCTGTGGCGCCCTGTGTCCCACCTACGACCGGGGCTGCTACGGCTGCTTTGGGCCCATGGACGATCCCAAGGCCGCGTCGACGGCCAGACAGTGGTGGGTCCTCGGGGTCAAGCCCGCCGACATCGTGCGCGATTTTCGCCGCATCACCCCCTACGCCGAGGCCTATAACAAGGGAGCAGAGGTATATGAGCGAGAAGCACATCAAAGTTGATTACCTAGCCAGGGTGGAGGGAGAAGGGGCTCTTGACATAAAGGTTTCCGACGGGAAGATCGAGATCCTCAAGTTCTCGATCTTCGAGCCGCCCCGCCTCTTCGAGGCCTGGCTCCAGGGTCGCTCCTACCGCGAGCTGCCCGACTTCGTCGCCCGCATCTGCGGCATCTGTCCGGTGGCCTACCAGATGAGCGCCATTCACGCCGCCGAGGACGCCTTTGGCATACGCGTGGAGGGCCAGGTGCGCACCTTGAGACGGCTCTTCTACTGCGGCGAGTGGCTGGAGAGCCATCTCCTCCACATTTACATGCTGGCCGCGCCCGATTTCCTCGGCTACGAGAGCGCCATCGCTATGGCCAAGGACTATCCGGAGGTCCTGAAGCGCGGTCTGCGAATGAAGCGGCTCGGCAATGACATCGTGGCCATGCTGGCCGGGAGGGAGATCCATCCCATCTCGGCCTGCGTGGGCGGCTTCTACGCCGCGCCGCCGGAGGAGACGCTGAGGACCCTGATTCCCCGTCTCGAGCAGGGGACGGAGGACGCGCGGGAGACGATCCGCTGGACGGCGAGCCTCGACCTTCCCGACTTGACGCGCGACATCGAGTTCGTCTCCCTATCCCATCCGGACGAGTATCCCATGAACGAGGGCCGCATCGTCTCCAGCAAAGGCGTCGACGTCTCCATCCACGACTACACCAAGGCCTTCGAGGAGTACCAGGTGGATTACACGACCGCCCTTCGCTCCCGGGTGAGGGAGAGAGGCTCCTATTTCGTCGGACCGCTGGCGCGAGTCAACCTGAACTTCGACAAGCTCACGCCCGCCACCCGGAAGGCCGCGCTCGCCTGCGGCATCGGCTTTCCCAATTCCAATCCGTTCACCAGCATCGTGGCCCGGGCCGTGGAGGTCATGCACGCCATGGATGAAGCCCTCCGGATCGTGCGGGACTACCGCCGCCCGCCGGAGCCCTACGTCGAGGCGCGCCCCAGGGCGGGGACCGGCCACGGCGCCACCGAGGCGCCCCGCGGCCTGCTCTACCACGACTACGACTTTGACGACGAGGGGCTGATAAGGCGGGCGAGGATCGTGCCGCCCACGGCCCAAAACCAGGCCCACATCGAGGACGACCTGCGGGAGTGGGTGCCCCGCGTCATCCATCTGCCCCTAGAGGAGGCCACCATCAAAGCCGAGATGGCCGTGCGCAACTACGACCCCTGCATCTCCTGCGCGACCCATCTGCTCAAGCTGAGGGTCAAAGGGGGAGACGGCGGGTAGGGAAGACGGCTGTTTCCTGTCCTCATTAACAGGAGTTGCGCAGTGGTACGGGTAGAAGGCGATTTTCCGCGTCAGTGTAGGGGCGAAGCATTCAATGGCATTAAGTTTTCGTTGTGCATTGTAGTTTGTTGAGTACTTGCTTGCGCGCCTCGGCCCGAGAACCCTTTAGGAATGGATAGGCATCCCGGCGTTTGCGCACTTTTCGTGGTTCGATTCGAAATCGCGGACGCTCAGGCAACTTGCATTTCGCTAAGCGGTCTAGAAGTCCAGCCGAAAACCGGCTTTGAAACGAATTGCTGCGGCCAAGACGAGGCATTGGATTATTTATGCAGCGTGCGTAGCGCGTGGTGATGCCGTCATAATAGGTATTTGAGAGCAGGTGGTATCTTTCTTATCA
>JACPQF010000126.1 GCA_016190625.1 Chloroflexota bacterium
CCCTGACCCCCGACCCCTGATCCCTCACCCCCACGCAGTACAGCCAAAGCGGCCACGTAGTGGCGGGCAGCCTCCTCATTAGCGTAGATAGCCCATGCCCGCTCACCAGCCTCCAGCAACACCTCCAGGGCCCGGGCAGGGTCGGCCTCGGCGCCAGCGCCGCGATAATGGCGGGCGAGACGGTTGGCATCGTCCTTAGCATGAAAGGACTCGAGCGCTCCAATTGCTGCGACGTGGGATCGCCGTCGCGCTGCCCCCGGCAACTCATCGTAGGCGACCTCCTGAACGAGCGGGTGCGTGATGCTATAGGCCGAGTCTAGCCCTTCCATCCCTTCGGCCACCAATCCTGCTGCCATGAGGCGCCGCAGTGACTGGATTAGGTCTTCCTCCCCCAGACCACTGGCAGCCCGAAGGATGCTGTGCGTAGTGGCGTCGCCTATAACGGCTATCAGTTCGACCACTCGCCTGTCGGTCGGCTCCAGCCGCTCCAGCCGCTCGACGATAAGGTGCCGAACGCTCGGTGGCAGATCGGCAGCCCCTCTGGAGTCGAGAACCCAGCCATGAACGGAACAGGCAAGATGGGCAGAGTCGATCAGGGCATCGATGAGCGCCTCGATGAACAGGGGAGTTCCACCAGCTCGAGCATCGAGAAGGGCGAGCAGATCACTAGGCGCTTCTCCACCGAGAATAGCGCGGACCATCTCGTCAACCGCTTCTCGCCCAAGGGGCGGTATCAGGATCTCCTCGGCCAGTCCGTCTCTCCGCAGTGACCCGACCAGCGCTCTCAGGCCGCGGGCGCTATCCAGGGCGTCAGTACTATAGCTGGCGATCAGCAGCAGCCGCTGGTCAGCCAAGCCTCGCACCAGGTAATACAGTAGCTCGAGAGTCGCGGGGTCCGCCCATTGCAGGTCGTCTACGAAGAGTGCCACAGGAGCGCTACGCGTTAGTCGTTCGAGAAGACGAGACATTGCCTCGAAGAGACGGGTCTTCTCGAGGCCAGGGTCACTCAGTGTTTCCAGTGGGAAGGGCGGTGGAGGAAGGCTGAGACCTTCGAAAAGACGTCCGAGGCTCGGCAAATCGCTCACCAGCGCCTTCAGGCTAGTGGGGTCAAGACCGTGTGCCTCCACTGAAGGACTGCGGAGCAGAGGTTCGAAGGCCTCGACGAGAGGCGCATAGGACAGCTCAGACTCGAGCGAATGGGCATGGCCTTCGAGAGTCGTGAAACCACGGGCCTTTGCCAAAGAGAGAGCTTCTCGAGCAAGGCGGGTCTTGCCGATCCCGGGCTGACCAGTCAGGAAGATTACACTGCCCTGCCCCTCAGCAGCAAGGTCTATCGCCTTACTCAGACGCCGAAGTTCGTCGACGCGCCCTACGAAAGGCGAAACCGCTTTGGCGGCCACAGACCTCCGGAGCGTTCGGCTGGTATTGCCATTCGCACGGCGCCGGTCCATCCCAAGCAACTCCCCTGCCCCGTTTCCGCCCTGTCCCTGAGGCTACTCTAAGCACGGATTTCCCGCACAAGCAAAGAAAGGACCATAATCCAGTTTAAGAGGAAGTTATTGGGGTCGTCCTTGACTCCGACCGGTTATGCAGTCGTCTTCGACGGCTCGGCTACCTAAGCGGCTATAGAATACCATAGCGGCTGCAAAGAATCAACGGCCTGGCGAACTTGGGAACTTAGGGTGTGCCTAGGGGTTGCGAGTAGCCATTTAGTCTGGTATGATAACGCTGCGGAGGGGCAGAGCCGTCCGCTAGCCTGAAGAGAATAGCTACGCGTATGCCTACCAGTGCTAAGGTGGACTCTTGAGCAGCGAGAGAAGCGGACATTCCGGGACCTCCTCGACGAGATGTTCCGTGAGAATCCGATGGCGGACGAGGAACGGGAATGAGCGACGAAATCCTGAATCATAGAACTTAGGAGGAGCAATGACGTCCAGCGATAACGGCTACACGGGTCGAATTCTGCAGGTCGATTTGTCATCCCGGGAAATCAGTCATGTTCCCACCCACACTCATGCTGAAGGCCTCATCGGCGGCCGCGGTCTCGCCGCCAAGATCTACTGGGACCTCGTGCCACCTCGGGCGAAGGCCCTCTCGCCGGAGAACTGCCTTATCTTCGCCACCGGCCCCTTGACCGGCTTTCCCGGCGTGGGAAGCTCGCGGGTTCAGGTGTGCTACAAGTCGCCGGTCACGACTCCCGAGGTTTTCAGCTACTGCAACGTGGGCGGCTTCTGGGGCGTCGAGCTGAAGTTCGCCGGCTACGATGCTCTCGTGGTGACGGGCGCGGCGGAGAAGCCAGTTTATTTGTACATCAGAGACGACTGCGTCGAGGTCAGGGACGCCACGCGATTCTGGCAGCAGAGCGCCGTAGGGGTGCGCGAGGCGCTCAAGGCTGAACTGGGACGCGATGTGAGGGTCATCGCCACCGGACCCGCCGGAGACAATCGAGTCACGCTGGCCAGCTTGCTCGCCGATGGCGATTCCAGCGGTGGAGCGAGCGCCGGCGCGGTGATGGGATCGAAGAAGCTAAAGGCCATCGTCGTGCAGGGCAGCGGAAAGGTGCGAGCTTCGGATCCTCCAAGGCTCAAGCAACTTGCCGAGCGAGTTCGTGTCCTCAGACAATTCCCGGAGGGCACATGGGACAAGGTGCATCAAGAAGGATCGAGATGGCGACGTGACGTGTGCTTCGGCTGCAGCCTCTGCTCGCTCAGGGTTAGCTATCGGGCGGAGGATGGCAATAAGGGCAAGTTCATGTGCCAGTCGTCTCTGTTTTACGGCGTGCGTGCCGCCAGATTCTACGGTTCAGAGACCGAGGTTCCGTTCCACGTCAACAAGCTTTGCGACGCCTACGGCCTCGATACCACGGCCGTGGAGGCGATGATCTACTGGCTTGTCCGCTGTTCCCAGGCCGGCATCCTTAACGACGAGAACACGGGATTGCCGCTGTCGAAGATAGGCAGCCTGGAGTTCATGGTATCGCTGATCCGGAAAATCGCCTTTCGTGAGGGAATCGGCGACGTGCTGGCCCAAGGCACCACCCGCGCCGCCGAAATAATCGGGCAGGGTTCGGCCGAGCTGATTCAGGATTTTCTCATGAAAGGAGACCAGATCGGTGTATACGGCCCCCGCTTCTATATCGCCACTGGCCTCCTCTACATGATAGAGCCACGCCAGCCTATCCAGCAGCTCCACCACATGAGCCGGCCGCTTTTCAAGTTCGTCGACCACCATCACGGGGTCAAGGGCGCCTACATGACGGGCGACCTCATCCGGAGGATCGCCAAACGCTTTCTTGGCAGCGAGCTGGCCGTCGACTTCTCCACCTACGAGGGGAAAGCAATGGCGGCCAAGATGATTCAAGACCGGTTATACGCCATGGAAAGCCTCATCCTCTGCGACTTCGCCTGGCCCATAATTTACGTCGACTGCTCGGAAGACCACATGGGCGACCCGACCCTCGAGCATCAGCTCTACACCGCCGTAACCGGCCGAGAGATGGATGAGGAAGGACTGTACAAGGTCGGCGAGCGGGTGCTCAACTTGCAGCGGGCTATCCACACCCGGGAAGGCCATCTGGGGCGACAGTCAGACCAAGTGAGGGAGCCGTATTTCAAGATGCCCTTGAAGAACCCCTTCAAGAATCCAGGCGCCTGGGCTTCGGGCAAGGACGGCGAGACGTTCCAAAAAATGGGGTGGGTGGTCGACCGCGAGAAGTTCGAGGACCTCAAGACCGAGTTCTACGGCTACCGGGGTTGGGACCCCGTAACCGGCCTCCAGACTCGTTCGAAGCTGCGCGAACTCGGGCTGGACGATGTGGCCGCCGACCTGACCGAATGCGGCGGGGTTGTCGAGGGTTCAGCCACAGACAAGGGAGGGCCTGTCTAACGACAGCCTTTTCGGTATTGTCCGCAGGTTAGACCCCTTGGGCCACGGCGGCGTCGAGACGGTTGCCCATGCGAGAGGTAACGGATCTTTGGCAGGGTGGTTTAGGAGCAGGAGACCGATCACACACCCGGACCGTACTTGTCTTGCCGCAGCCAGCGAGCGCCGCGGCGGGTGCCGTCGGGATAGTGTCCTGACTCGACTCTGATGACCTCGGCGCCAAAGTGGGAAAGGCAGCGGCCGCATTGGGGGCCGGCGATGGCGATTCCCAGCACGAAAACGCGAATCCCGGCCAGGGGACGGTTATCTGGCATAGTGCTCTTCTCATTAATAGGCTAACCCGATGCTTGGCAGGATAGTAGCGAGCACCGCGACCAAAGCAGTTGGGTTTGCCAGGATTATGCCAGAGAGGGCCTTTCCAGTCAAGGTCCGTGTAAGATTACTGAACGGTCGCCTCCTCGTTCGCCCTATATGCGTTTGCATTCATCGACGCCCCGGCCACGGCATAGATTTTCCCGTTGGCTGCTGTTACGACACCCAACATGCCGCGAGCAGTCGGCATACTTGCTTTGATGGCCCAGGAATTCGTGGCCGGGTCGTACTCTTCAACCGTGGCAAGGTAGTCGTTATTGTACCCGCCGATGGCAAAGATCTTGCCGTTGGCGGCGGCCGCGCCAAGTTCCCAGCGAGCGGTTGGCATACCCGCCTTAGTGGCCCACGTGTTGGCGACGGGGTCGTACTCCTGCACCGTCGCCAGGGCCTGGTTCGAGTATCCACCAATGGCGTAGATCATGCCATTGCTGACCGCCGCTGCCAAGGCGTAGCGAGCGGTTGGCATACTTGCTTTGGCCGTCCATGTATCGTTGGCGGGGTCATACTCCTCCATCGCAGCGATGACGCCTCCCAAAGATCCGCCCATGACGTAGATCTTGCCATTGCTCGCCGCTGCCGCACCGGCCCAAGCGCGGGCGGTCAGCATACTGGCTTTGACAGTCCAAGTGTTGTTGGTTGGGTCGTACTCCTCTACAGTGGCCAGAATCTCGAGGGCGCTGTTACGTCCGCCGATGGCGTAGATCTTCCCATTGCTTGCCGCAATCGCGGCCAGGCCCTCGCGGGCTGTCGGCATGCTTGCCTTAGTAGCCCAGGTGTTGGTTGCTGGGTCGTATTCCTCCACCATGGACAGGAAGTTGCTGCCAGACCGTCCGCCAATAGCGTAAACCTTGCCGTTGCTCGCCGCTGCCACACCTAGGTCGTACCGGCCCGTGGGTACTGCAGCGCGACTTACCCAGATAGGATAAGGAGTGGCCGTCGGCGTGGCCGTTGGACTGGGAGTAGGTGTCACGGTCTCGGTCGGCGTGCTTGTCGGCGTCGGGGTTGCCGTGCTGGTCTCCGTGGGAGTGGCAGTCGACGTGCCGGTTGGTGTGGGCGTGCCAGTCGCCGTGGGCGTTTGGGTAGCCGTAGCAGTGGGAGTTGCGGTCGGACTCGACGTGGTGGTAGGGCTGGCTGTGGAAGTAGCCGTGCCACTTGCCGTCGGAGTCGGTGGTGGGCCTGCGGGCGTTGGAGTTGCCAGCAGCCTCGCCGTGCCTCTATCGTCGACGACCCAGGGATTGGGGTCGCCCCGACCATACTTGGGTAGGCGCGCCAGGAAATTGGGGACGAAGGTCTTGCTCTTCCCCTCCGGGTTGGTGAAGCTATCGGTGAAGGCCAGGCGCACGTATAGCCCACTGCCTACCTGCGGCAGCCCGTTGGCAGCCGGAGTAGCGCTCGCTATTACGGCATTGTCGTCGTCAAC
>JACPQF010000014.1 GCA_016190625.1 Chloroflexota bacterium
ATCCGCTTTTTGGCACTATGTGGGGGGCAACAGCAGGTCTGGCAAACAATTCAGACCTCCTAGTGGGGACAGAATTCGCGGGTCTCTGCATATTGCCAGTTTTCGGCTGCATTTCTAGGAGGCTGGGCGTGGTTCAAAGGGCCCTGGTCGAATACCATCCGCTGATACGCGATCTGCCGCAGGAGGAGCGGCCGCGCGAGCGACTGCGGGATTTTGGCCCCAACTCGCTGAGCACGGCGGAGCTTTTGGCCATCATTCTCCGAACTGGGGCCAGAGCCGAGAGCGTCGTGAACCTGTCCGCCAGGCTCCTTATGCACTATGGCGGTCTGGGCGGTCTCATGCGGGCCACGTTCGACGACCTCTGCCATATTCATGGCCTGGGAGAGGCCAAAGTGGCCCAGCTCAAGGCCGCTTTGGAGCTATCTACGCGAGTGCTGCGGGAGGACGTTCAGGCCATGAGCTACGTGAAGTCGCCGCGGGATGTCGCCAATCTTCTCATGGTGGAGATGGGCTACCTCGAGCAGGAGCATCTTCGCACCGTGCTGCTTAGCACCAAGAACCAGGTGATCGCCACGCCCGAGGTGTACAAGGGTAGCGTCAACTCGTCGCTTATTCGCGTCGGCGAGGTGTTCAGGGACGCGGTGCGGCATAACGCTGCGGCCATCATCGTCGTCCACAACCACCCGAGTGGTGATCCGACACCCAGCCCTGAGGATATTCGGGTAACAACCGAGATAGCCAAGGCCGGCAAGCTTCTGGACATCGAGGTTCTCGACCACCTCATTATCGGGCAGCAGCGCTTCGTCAGCCTGAAGGAAAGAGGGCTGGGATTTCCTTAGAGCGAGCGGCAACGCGAAGTTAGAAAGGAGAGCTTGGTAGTGAGTTTGCGAGGCAAGGCGGCTATTGTAGGCTTTGGCGAGCTGCCCACCGCGCGGTTCCTTCCCGGGAGGACGACCTATTCGATTCTGGCAGAGGCTTGCGGCATTGCCATCCGGGATGCTGGCCTGCGGAAGGACGACATCGACGGCCTAGTAACACGGGGCGAGGACATCGGCGTTTTGGGCCTGCTGGAGTACTTGCAGCTCAGGCCAGAGTTCTGTGAGGGCGTCACCATGCACGGGGCTAGCGGCGCCTTCTCCATCGAGCTCGCGGCGGCGGCGATTCACGCCGGCCTCGCCAGCAACGTGCTGTGCGTCTTGGGCGGCACCCGCGACGGAGAGCTTGGGGGCGTTACGCCGGCCTCTCGCCGGCAAGTGGTCCGGCCCAGCATAGGGGGCGAATGGGACGTGCCTTTCGGTCCGGTCATCGCCGCCAACGGAAACTATGGCCTGATAAAACAGCGCCACATGTATCAATACGGCACCACCGATCGGCAGTTCGCCAGGATTGCCGTCAATCAGCGCTTTAACTGCCTGACCAATCGTAATGCCATTTTCACGGGTCAGCCCATCACCGTGGAGGATGTGCTCAACTCACGTTACGTCAACGACCCGATTCATCTGCTGGAGTCCGTCATGCCCTGCATCGGTGGGGGAGCAGTGGTGGTCACGTCAGCGGAGCGAGCAAAGGTTCTACCCAATCCGCCGGTCTACATTCTTGGGGCGGGAGGGTCTGCCGCCACCCACGATCTTATCTGGCAGAACACCGGTGACATTACCGTAACCCCGGTGGTGCGGTCCGCCCCCCGGGCCTACCACATGGCGGGCTACGGACCGAAGGACATGCAGTTCGCCGAAATGTATGACTGATACACCATTCTGGAGGCCGTGTGCCTCGAGGATGCGGGCATTTGCAAGAAGGGTGAGGTAGGCGATTTCTTCGATTCAACCGATACCACCTACAAGGGCAGCTTTCCCATCAACACCGATGGTGGCCAGTTGTCCGCGGGCCAGGTCGTCGGCGGTGGCGGCGGCTTTCGCCACGTCATCGAAGCGACGAGGCAGATAATGGGAAGGGCGGATGATAGGCAGGTCGCCAGGAACGACCTGTGCCTGGTCAACGGCTGAGGGGGCGCGGCGAGCGTCATGGTGACGCTAGTGCTCGGCAGCGAGAACGCACTGTGATCAGTTGACAAAGGGGTTGCAGCCAACTATATTATCGTAAGAAAGGTCAGAAGGAGGAATCTCGAAGTGACCCTAAGAGGCAGAGCGGCCATCGTAGGGTTTGCAGAGTTGCCTAGCGTCCGGTCCATGCCCGGACGCACCTCGGCATCGTTGCTGGCGGAAGTTAGCAACATGGCTATTCGGGACGCCGGGCTGCGCAAGGAGGACATTGATGGCCTCATCACGCACCACGAGCTGAACGTTAACGCCATGACGCTGGCAGAGTACATGCAGCTCAAGCCCAGTTTCTGCGAGGCAGTCACTACGCATGGAGCTAGTGGCGCTTATTCCATCGAGCTAGCCGCCCTGGTGGTCGGCGCCGGCATTGCCAATTACGTGCTATGCACCTTGGGCGGCACGACCGATCTAGAGCTCGGCGGCTACCGGTCGGGGCAGAGGAACCTTGGTGGGCCGCGGCCGAGCAAAGGCGCCGAATGGGAGGTGCCGTTCGGACCCGTGATCGCCATGAGCGGCTGGTATGCGTTAATAAAGCAGCGGCACATGTACCAGTACGGCACCACCGACCGGCAGTTTGCCAAGATGGCAGTCAACCAACGGTTCAATAGTTTGACGAACCCCAACGCTTTGTTCAAAGCGCAGCCGATCACGATAGAGGATGTCCTGAACTCCCGCTACACGAACGAGCCGCTGCATCTGCTGGAGTCGGTCATGCCCTGCACCGCCGCCGCGGCGGTTATCGTCACGACGGCAGAGCGGGCCCGGCGATTGCCGAATCGACCGGTATACGTTCTGGGGGTAGGAGGATCGGCTTGTTCTCATGACGTCATCTGGCAAAAGACCGGCGACATCACCATCACTCCCGTCACCGAGTCGGCGCCCAAGGCTTACCAAATGGCGGGCTATGGGCCGAAGGACATGCAGTTCGCCGAAATGTACGACTGATACACCATTCTGGAGGCCGTGTGCCTCGAAGACGCGGGTATCTGTAAGAAGGGGGAGATCGGGGACTTCTTCGACTCCACCGACACCTCCTATAAGGGCAGCTTTCCCATCAACACCGACGGTGGCCAACTTTCGGGCGGCCAGGGCTCAGGTACCGCGGGCGGGTTCCGCCACGTAGTGGAGGCTACCAGGCAGCTAATGGGAAGAGCGGAAGAGAGGCAGGTTGCCAAGAACGACCTTTGCTTGGTTAACGGCTGAGGGGGAACCGCGAGCGTCATGGTGACGCTAGTACTCGGCAGCGAGAATGCACTTTAAGGAGACAAGGGAGAGGAAATGACGGTTACGGAATATGCGAAGCCACTCCCGGCGCCACTACATCGCGAGCTGACGAAGCCATTTTGGGAGGCAGCGCAACGCCACGAGCTGATAATCCCTCGCTGCAAGCGCTGCGGCGAGTTCTTCTGGTACCCTCGGGAGCTCTGCCCCCACTGTCTGTCCTTCGATTGGGAGTGGCAGCGGGTGCAGGGAAAGGGCAGGGTGTACACTTTTACCATAGTGCGGCAGCCCCAGTACCCGGCTTTCAACGCCGACGTACCCTACGTGTTTGCCATCATTCAATTGAACGAAGGGATAAGGATGGTTTCCAACGTCGTCGGCTGTCCCGTCGAGGAGGTCAAGGTCGATATGCCGGTGGAGGTTACGTTCGATGATGTTACTCCCGAATGTACCCTGTTCAAGTTCAAACCGGCCAGTTAGGGCCGGCATGCACACAGGCGTCCCATTGCAAGATCATTTACTCCGCTTGCCTCGCCGGAGACGGGACACGCCAAGCCACAGGACTACGATGAGCAAGATAGACACTATGCCCCTGGGACTCATGACAACGAACCGGAGCAGGGTCGGCAACAGGGCGATGGCAATCGTCAGGAAGACGGCCGTTACGGCATAGCGCTTGAGGAGGCTCGCCAGGGCAGTGAGGTCGGGCACGGCCGGTACCTGGCCGCGCGAGGGCGCCACGATGCCCAGTCGCCGCGCTTGGTCGTAGCCAGCTCGCCTGTGAGGGTCGCCGAGGACTTCGTAGGCCTCGTTGATCGCCGCCATTTGTCGTTCCGACCAGCTCTTCAGCCTCGGCGAATTACGATCGGGGTGGAGCTTGCCGGCTAGTTCTCTGTAGGATCTCTTTATCTCCTCGGCGCTGGCGCTGGGATGGCATCCCAGCAACTCGTAGTAATCTTTCACCTCGAAACCACCATCCCGGCGTCTACCGAACAAAGCCGACCACGCTGTGCCCTCAGTATAATTTGTGTCGAATCGGCTGTCAACGGGCAGATATTGTGAAGAAAATCACAAGATAGATAGTGTAAGATCCGCCCGCGGAGCGTATACTACTGTTAGAAAGAAGCTTGGGTCGCCAGAGCATTCAGCCACAGAGGAGACGGATGCGTGAGACGGCAAGAGGAGCGGGCGGCGGCAAGGCTTCCTAAGGACACAATGAAAAGGTAGGAGTGATCGAAGTGTTTTCAACGATGAAAATGAGCAGCGTCGCTCAAGATCCTCCAATTGCGAGGTTCCTATTTAGCGACCGCAGGATGGCTTGGCTATGGACCATTGTCCGCTTGTACCTGGGCTACACCTGGCTCGATGCGGCGATGCACAAAGTGAGCAATCCGGCGTGGGTAGAAAGCGGCCTGGCCCTCAAGGGCTTTTGGGAGCGGGCAATCATCGTCGATCCGAAGCCGGTAGTGGCGTTCGACTGGTACCGCTCGTTCCTGCAGTTTCTTCTCGAGGGCGGCCACTACATCTGGTTTGCCAAGCTGGTTGCCTACGGGGAGCTGCTGATCGGCGTGAGCCTGATTCTCGGCGCTTTCGTCGGCATGTCGGCCTTCTTCGCCGCCCTGATGAATTGGAATTTCCTCATGGCGGGCACGGTCAGCACCAATCCCGTTCTCCTGTTGCTAGCCATCGTATTGATTCTAGCGTGGAAGACGGCCGGATGGTGGGGTCTGGATCGCATTCTCCTGCCGGGACTGGGAACGCCCTGGCAACACGGTGTGGCGCTCCAAAGAGTGCGCTCCGTCGGGTGAAGCTGGCGTTAGCACACGAACAATAAACGCATCCGGAAGCTGGGCCTCTCGTCGTCGAGAGGCCCAGCTTTTTTGGATTGACATTTGCCTTTCCGGCCGCTAATATTCCTAGTGTTCACAGTTTTCTGCGGTAAGGACGGATGAGATACGATGCGATAGTGGCGGGAGCGAGCTTCGCCGGCCTCGCCGTGGCGGCGCAGTTGCGGGGACGAGTGCTGCTCCTCGACCGGAAGCAGCCAGGCACGGGCCAGACGTCGGCCTGCGGCACCCTTCTCGCCGTGGCTGAGCACCTGGGAGTGATGGATAGCGTGCTGCAGGTGCACAACCATTTCGAGATCTGGGTCGGCCATCGCCTGGTCCGCTATAACTTGCTCTATCCGTTCTGCACCTTCGATTACACACGGCTATGTGAGTCTCTCCTCGAGAGAACTGATGCCGACGTCCTGACAGCCCGGGTGAAGGGTATGAAGGAGCAGGGGGTGGAGACGGATAGGGGATACTTCGAGTCTGACCTCATTGTCGACGCGACCGGCTGGCGGGCGACGCTGGCCAGGTCGCTGAGCGACGACTACGTGGACCGGCGTCGGATGTGTTTCGGCTTGGAAACGGTGGCTCCCCATCGCGCCGAGGGACTCCATTTCTGGGCCAACAGGACGTTGCTGCCCGACGGCGTCACTTGGGTTTTCCCTTGCGGCGACTTCTCACGGGTCGGCATCGCCAGCTACGCCGGGCGCACCGATCTCAAGGCCGCACTGGTGAAGTTTCTTGGGAGCCTCGGTCTATCGTCGGCAGACAGCCTGCATGGCGGCTTCTTTCCCTGGGCCTTGCGCCAGCCGGTGGTGGAGAACATCTTCGTCGTCGGCGACGCTGCCGGCCAGTGTTTTGGCCTGTCGGGGGAAGGAATAAGACCTTCCCTTTACTTCGGGCAGGCCTGCGGCCGGGCCATGCAGAAGGTGATCGACGGCGACCTCTCGCTGGCGGCGGGTCAGGCCGAGTACTCCGCCTTCGTCAAGAGCCACGGCATCTACTTCGAAGCTATGGGCGCCCTCCAGAGGCTGTTCCCTCATCTATCCGAGCTCGGCCTTTACCTCGCCGGTGGATTCATCGGCATTAGGCCGGTGCTCAGCTTCTTAATGAGGGAGTACTGGAAGGGGTCGGATCCCGCACTTTTCTCTTCCTCCAAACCACAGCGTGCAGCTCACCATGCGTAGGGGCGGACGGCCGTTCGCCCCTACGATGTCTCTGCCCCCGAATTCGGGCGAATCGTTCCGCGGAACGATTCGCCCTTACAAGCATCATCTGCAGAGCCTCGTCAAGCCGCGGCGATCTCAGTCACCGCCACTGCCGCTCGTGGCCGCTTCAGCAGCAGAAGAAGGGCGATAGCTAACAGGCCAAAGGCTGCGTAAGCCAGAAACGCCAGGCTGTAGCTGTTGGTTACGTCGAATGCGAAGCCCGCTATCACGGGCCCCAACATGGCGCCCCCCATGGTGATGCCCGAAAACAACCCAGCGATACTGGCGAAGGACCTGCGACCGAAGTAATCGCTCACAACTGCCTGGTCGAGAGTCACCAGCCCGCCATAGGCTGGGGAGAAGAACAACAGAAAGACGAGGATGTAGGAAAGATCAGCAGCGTAAGCAAAGGCCGTCACGCCGATGGTGAGCATGATGATGCAAATCCCGATCACATAGCGTTTGTCGAGGCGGTCTCCTAGAAACCCAGCCGAAAAGTCTTGCTGGTTTGGCTGATATGTAGTATAATGCGTCCTAACATGCGAACGGAGGTTTGGTATGTTAGGAAGGCATTCTATGCAGGGTGGATTGTTTGAAGCGGACTATCTTCATCTCGA
>JACPQF010000127.1 GCA_016190625.1 Chloroflexota bacterium
AGAGTGATGGACGCGGCGCCTGTCCCCGCTTCTGGTGGCGGCGATGGCCTTCAGCTTCTTGGCGCCCATAACCGCTCCCGGCCCGTTGTGTCCAGCCACATGGCCCTTGTCTCCGGCCACCGCCGCAAACCTCACCAGGTTTTCTCCCGCCGGACCGATGCTGAACACGCTCAGCCGGGATTCGCTCTTTCCCAGCTCCTCACCGATGGCATCCTGCGTCTCCCACGTGTCCTTGTCCGCTAAGTGTGAAGCGTCCCTCAGCTCCGCCTTTCCCTCGTCGAGGTAGAGGTAAACCAGATGCGCCGACGCTCCTTGAAACACGACGGCGTCATAGCCGTTGAAGCGCATGTAGACGCCTAGGTAGCCGTTAGCTTGGGTGGATGTGGCGCCGTTAGTCAGTGGACCCTTGGTGACGAAGGAGATCGTGCCCGAGCCGTTGACTGCCGTGCCGCCAAGAGGTCCCGAGGCGACGATGAAGCGATTCTCGGGGTCGGACCACTCCACACCCGGGGGTACTTCGTCGTAGAGAATCTTGGCGGCGAGTCCTATGCCGCCCACGAACTTCCGCATGGTTGCTGCGTCGATCATCTCGTCCCACAGTTTGCCCGTGGTGAGGTCGACGCGCAGTATTTTGCCCTGATAACCCTCAGAATTGCTAGCCATCCGCCACCTAACCTCCAATAGTGGGGCCACTGAAAGGCCCGCAGAGTGTAGGCTCACCACCCAGTAAATTCCACCCTGGCTTTGCCCTTAGACCCCACCTATGATGAGTGATACCGGATCCGACTGGTCGATTCGCTTCAAGACCGACTCGGTCTCTGAGACCGAGTCGGCCTGGTGACATAATCGACGCTGCGGAGTTGGTATTGAGATCTTGATAACCTACTTGCCGTGGGTGATCGTCTTATATGTGCGTCCCCAGAGGTCGGACCCATAGAAGTTTGAAATCTCGCCAATTTTTTTGCTCGCCCCCTGCGGTACGTCCACGTCCACCATCGGCAAGGACAAATACTCGTTCTTGGCCATTAGGACGGTCTCAATCGCCAGCCGCTTCCGCTCCGCTGGGTCAGCTATAGTGGGAACCTTTTCCAAAAGCTCGTCCAGCTTAGGGTTAGTGTTGTTCCTGGGACTTCCTTGCACCGAGTGGTAAGTAAGAACCATCCTTGCAAAGGCCAGGTTTCCACCTGTCGCGGGATAGAACCATACGCTATTGAAGATCTGGGGGTCATTCTTGGGCCGCCTCAGGGCATTGATAGTGGCATATGTAACGGGCACTAGCTGCGCGTTGATTCCCGCTTTGCGCCAGTAGCCCTCAACGGCGGCGTTTACCATGTTGAGAACGGCCGACACTCCCGTCGTATCGTAGATGCGCGTGCTGAAACCATTGGGATAGCCCGCCTCGGCCATTAGCTTCTTCGCCTGCTCGGGATCGTAGGGGTCAAGCTTCATCAAGTTGGCGTCAAAGAAGTATGCCCCCGGGCTCGCTGGATACACGACGGTTGGAGAGGCATACCCCTGGAAGATGTTGTCGACAATCTCTTTCCGATTCATGGCCAGCGTCAGCGCCTTACGGTTCCTTACATCCCCAACCGGAGTGTCCTGAGGGCGCTCAATATCCTGGAAAACGTACCCGGTATATTGGTTTCCTCCTTTCGAGCTAAATATTTGCAAGCCGGCTGCTTTAAGCGCGGCCGTCGTGTCAGGCGACACCACTGCCAGGTCCAGCTCACCTGTCTTGAGCATGGCAACTCTGGTCGATTCGTCGGGAACCTTAATAACGTTCAGGTTCTTGAATTGGGGAAGCGCTCCCCAGTAATTCTCGTTGGCCTCGAGGTCGAGGCGTTCGCCAGTCTCGTATTTAACGACTTTCCAGGGGCCGCTGCCGATGGGATTCTTGAGCCAGTATTCTATGCCCTTCTCTTCGATGTACTTCTTGGGGAGCACGGCCGTGACGCCAGTTTCCGGACCCTGCATAAACTCGAACTGCGGCGTTTTCATTCGAAGCGCCACCGTGTAGGCATCGATCAAATCCACGCGCGCGACCGCGCCACGCCAGACGGCCGCTCCGGCATATATACTCTTGGCATCAAACATCCTCTCGAGGCTGAACTTGACGTCCGCCCCGGTGAGGTCGCTGCCGTCGTGGAATTTCACCCCCCTCCTGATGTAGAAGGTTAGAGTCATGCCGTCCTTGGCGAACTCCCACCGCTCCGCTAGCGCGGGCAGTTCCTTCCCAGTCGAAGAAACGTCGATCAGGGTATCGAGGAAGGCAGAGGCCACACCGTTGAATACCGTGCCAGAGTCACCTTGAGGGTCCAAGACGCCGTTACCAAAGTTCCCCGAGATGGTTAGGCTACCGTAAGGCTTGGTGGCTGTTGGCGTCCCCACTGGCGGTGAAGACTTTGGTGTTTCGCCCGGCTGCGACGGTGTGGTCGAAGTCGTCGTGCAAGAGACAAGGAGCAGGGAACCTACCAGCAAAGCAACCAGGAATAGCGCACGGGAACCAGAACGCATAGTGTTGGAACCTCCTTCATAAAACTCTAGCTGTCGCGAGCTCCTGTGGCAAGACCGGGCCATGTTGACACTCCTTTCACATAATTCTACCTGACGTGCCGTCCTTCCCAACATGGATAACCCATTTCGTCGTCTACCTGGTCGCTCAACATTGAGACTTCCGGGGGTCGTCGTCGGCCCTCGTCCGACTAGGAGAATTCTGAGGCATCATTGCCTCTGAGGGGCAACGCAACTCGCTTTGGCGTCGGCATCATCGCTTCAAGCTCGCTCAAAGCTTCTTCGTCGCCCCCGCTCTTTCCAAGCAGAAGTGTACTAGGAGTGGCGTAGATTGCCTGATTATAGCAGTAGCCTGGCCCCAAGTCAATCCAGTGAAATATAATGCTATGTGAAGATCATGTACCTTGGCGATCCCAAAGGCGATCCATCGGCGGCGACCCTGGCCGCTGACCCTTTCTCGAACTGACGCGATGACCGTGGCGCAATTGGCCGCCTAGCGAGAGCCCATCCGAATTGGCTTCGTCGCTGCGATCGTATCACCAAAGGTAGGACAAGTCACGGTATGACACCCGCCTGGCCCCCCGGCCACAACCACCATCAGATCCTCAGGCTTGGGCGTGAGCAAAACCTTGCCATCCACCACCCGGCCCTGAGCCAGCTTCTCCTGTTGCAAATGACGTGGAAAGACATCCAGTGGGATGCGGGCTCGCTGCCAGATCGTCCTCTTCACATCCACCTTCGACAGACCTGCCTCCCCGCAGGCACCCGCGTGGTGCGGACAGAGGATTATCAGCGGCTCACCTGCCTCATCTCCGAAAACGTTGTTGCACCCCATCGAGGTCATGGAGTGAGCAATTATGGTCAGGATGATGTCGGGGTCTCGACCGAAGGCGCAGATATTGTTGGTGCCCGCCGCGCCGACGACCGTGACGGTGCTTTGCTGCCGGGAGAATCCCCGCTCGACGTGCAGAGGCTCCCAGGGGTTCTCCTCCTCGTCTTCTCCCAGACAAAAAGTGAACTTGCCAGGCTGGCCCAGCGTAGCCTTGTCCACGGTTCCCGGTGTGGCCCCGCCGATGTTGAGCAGCACAAAGCGCAAGGCGCGGCCGATGGTGGCATTGGCGCGGCACCCCTGACCGAGTGCATTGGCCTTGGAGTTAATGCCGATCTCACCGCGTATTGGACCATTTATGATCAGGAGAGGCGCTACGGGGTTGGTCGTGCACTGAATACCGTTCAAATTGAAGCTTGGCTCTACGATCGCCTCTACGGCGGCCAATATCACCGGGAAATACTCGGGGCGGCAGCCAGCCATGACGGCGTTGATCGCCAGCTTCTCGACCGTAGCGACGCCGAATCTGGGCGCGACCTCGGCGATCACCTCCTCAGGATCGCGGCCGACTTGGCCCACGAAAGCTTCGACCCGATCTTCGGTAGGCGGCACGATGGGCAGGCCATCAGCCCAGCCCCATTCGTCCATCCGCTCGAGCAAATCGTCGGCGGATTCCGAAACGGTGACCCGTCGTGAGCTCAGCATGAGTGATCCCTCCCGCTACTCTTTTTCATCGATGCATGATTGCCGAAGCGATCTGGTCAAAAACCTCGTCGGTGATGCGCAGTATCTCCGCTGCTTCAATGGTGTCGAAGGGATGAGGAACGACCACCAGGGGCAGGGCTGGCATGCCTCTAGCCTTAGCAACAGCTTCAGCCAGTGATAGGAAGTACTGGGTCACCACGGTAACGGTGGGAATTCCGCGTTTTTCGAACTCGACTCCATCGTGGATACTCCACGTTGTGCAGGACCCTCAGTTGCCCAGTCCGTTTATGACGAACTGGCATTCCCCCGACAGCTTCTCGATCTGCTTAGTGCCGGGGCTGCTCTTGACCTTCGTGTAGTGGATCGCGTCTCCCACGCCATAACGCTCAACCAACTGCTTCTTGACGCGATCGATAAGCAGCCCAAAGCTCCACCAGCCGTTATCCAGATACCCTACCGTCATCCCCTTGATGTCTGTAGGGCGAGTGGCTAGCCGCAGCGTGGTGGCCTTTGGCCATGCGACCGGATCGAGGATTATCACCTCTGACTTGCTCACCTCAAACCTCCCATAACACAGTGGGCTTGCATTCAATTGACGCCGAGTAGATTGGGGATCTGTCGCGGGATCGATTGGGCCTATCTGCATGCAGAAGCAAGATATCATTCACCATGGCGCCTGCCAAGGGTGCGCTAAGTTTGTGAGTTTGGCGCCTGACCTTTGCTTGAGTCAGCGACTATGGTCGCTTAATCTGCGTGCGAGCCCTTTTGGCGAGAAGCTCCTGTTCGGTCTCTGGATGGTCCGCGTCAGGAACACAAGCCGCCACTGAGCATACATCGGCGCACAATTGCACATCGGAATCGCCCAGGCACTCCGTGCATTGCTCGGCATCGATCACAAAAATGGTCTCCCCTTCGCTGATCGCCCCTATGGGACAGATAGGCTCGCACCCGGCGCAGTTGAAGCAATTCTTAGTGATTATGTACGCCATTCCTGTTTCCCTCCTTAGACCGTCTCACAGATTCGTCGCCACCCATCCTTCATTCCCAGGGGCTTTCTGCGGCAGCGTTTTGGCCAGCAATACGCCCGAAGACGAAACAAGCCGCCAGATTAAAACCGCTCCCCGGATAGGACATTCCAACGCGACCTCCTGTCGTCTGCCCTGCAGCGTACAACCTTGGTATGGGCGTACCGTTCAATACGCTCACTACCTGTGAGCGAGCATCCGTTCTTAAACCGCCGTGGTGAGCGGATAATCGCCGTCGCAGCGCGCCGCCCCAAAACGGAGGCGTGCTGATCGGCATAACGGCTGGGCCGGTTCTGTCAAACTCTGGATCTTGTCCCGTCTCGGCATGTCTGTTCCAACGCTTGACCGTGGTCTCGAGTTGCTCGACAGGCAAGCCCAATTCCGTCGCCAACTCGCGAACGGTAGGCGCGCTCTTCAGTTGCCTCACGCTCGCCTGAGGGGTACCATACTCACTCAGATTGACTGCCATGTAATCGAGGACCCCCTTACCAGATGCTAGCTTCGCCTTCTCTGCCGTGTCGTTGACCAATCGCATCACTCTGTCGTCGAAGATCTCAAAAGCGACAAAGTTTTCCGGGCCTGGCTCCTGGTACCTGTTCGTGCCTTTTTCATGCTCGGCGGTGAATCTCACTCCTCGCGTATTCACCCAAATTGAAGGATAATGCCCGGTAACGATCGGCCAGATGCGACCATGCGCCCAGCCTATGCCCATCAGATCGGCCCCGACGGCCATAGCCATCCGGATGCCATCCCCCGTTTGGCCCGGATGGCTGGTCAAGGCTATCCTGCCCGCTTCAACATGGGGTGCGAGGAAGAGGTACTGCTTTAGCATCTCCCGGTTTTGAGTGAAGCCGCCGTCCGCGATTATCACGGCTTTTCTAGCTCCGAAGGTCAGCTCGCGTCCTTGACTTGTAGCCTTGACGCCGACAACTTTCCTCCTCGAGTTTACGACCAGCTCTCTGGCCGCGGTCTGCATCCTGACGTCGATCTTCCTCGCCTCGACGGCTTGTTGCAGAGGAGCAAACAGTCCTGGGCCAGTCCAGAAGCGCGAAGTACCCTTCGCTCCCGAAACATGATGCGTCCGGGCTTTGGGGGGAGTGACATCCTCGTACTCGCGTTCGGCGCCACTTATTGTCATCTCTTCTGGCGCGAAGACCACGCCGAGATTTATGAGCCATTCGATGGCCTCCCCGGACCTGTCTGCCGTGATTCTGACGAGCGCTGGTTCCCTCAGGCAATCGCCAGATGCCATCAAGTACTTGTACATTTCGTCTGGCGTATCGGTGATGCCAGCTGCTCTCTGCACCGATGTCCCCGCACCGTAAACCATGCCTCCTGACATCTTCGCCGCACCACCGGGCTGGCGCATCTTCTCCAAAATCATCACTTCTGACCCGGCATCAGCCGCCTCGATTGCCGCGGCCGACCCCGCAGCGCCGAACCCTATTACTAGCACATCTGTGACTGCGTCCATCCTGCACCCTCCTTCAATTCTTATCATTAACGGTGTTGATGACCATGTTTCCCGGCTGTTGGCCACGCTAACACGTCGTTCATTGCGATCGCGATAGGAATTCTCTTCCCAAGAAGCTTCGACCCCCTACGGTCGCGAGACTTGGACTTCTCTCTCAGCCTCTTGACTCGCCGATCTGGCCGTTTTCTCGTTCACCTTTTTCCGCGGGGGGCGAGAAAGGTAGACGAGAAAGCTGCCGAGGGCTGAAGCAACGGCAAACCAGGCGAAGGCCTGCTGGTAGCTGTGAAAAGTATCGTAGCTCCAGCCGGCGATCACGGGCGACAAAGCGTTGAAGGTGAGTGAGAACGGAATGGCGACGCTCCGGACCGCGCCCAGAGAGAGTCGGCCGAAGTAGTTGGCCCAGAATACTTCCTGCGTGGTGGTCATTCCGCCCAGAGAAAGACCCCCGAGGATTGACGATAAATAGACCAGCCAGGCGGAGGGCCAATGGGCGAGGATGACGAGCGTGGCCCAGACGAAGGCGGTGAAGCCGAGGAGGGCTACGGAGGAGACCCTAACGCCAACCTTGTCGATGAGGGCGCCCCACGCCAATTTGCAGGAGAAGGACACCAAAGCCACCAGGCTGACCGCCGTTGCCGCGTCCCTCTCTGAGCTAATATCAGTTAAGAAAGGGAACATGTGCAAAACCAGCGCGCCACCGCCCATAGTCCCGAAGCCAAAAGCCGCAATGGTCAGCCAGAGGGCAGAGGTGCGCATTGCCTCCGAGCGGGTCCACGTTTCCTCGGTGAGGGGGACCGGTCGAGCGCTGGTAGCCGCCCGGCCACCAGCGCTCGACCCCGGGTCTGCGGCCACTAGCGGCGAATCCCCATCCGGCAGCAGGCCGCTATCTTCCGGTCGCCTCTTTACGAAGAGCGCCGCGAGAGGGATAACGACGAGCCAGGTGGCAATACCGAAAACGACCAAGGACGGCCGCCAGCCCAGAGTCAAAATGAGATAGGTGCCGACCGTGGGCAGTAACATCCCCGCGAAGGAGTTCCCCATTACCCCCATGGCCACGGCTTTGCCCCGTTTCCTGATGAACCAGTTGGAGATGGCCACATTGACGCTGAGTCCAGCCGCGCAGGCGAAGCCGACGCTAATGATAAGCCCGCGGACCAGATAGAAGTCCCAAAGGCCCTGAACAAAGCTGAGAGCTATGAGCCCGGCCCCGGTAATAGCGGCGCCAAGGATCATCAGCCCTCGCGCTCCTCGCCTATCGATCAGAGGACCCAAGAAAGGAGCCAGACCGCCGCTAACGACGGTGCTCAACGACTGGACGCCGGAGAACGTCGCTCTGTTCAGGCCAAGCCCCTCGCTCATGGGCTTGAAAAACAAGCTTAATCCCCAGGTTTGAACGCCTTGTACCAAGAACATGGTGACGAATCCCACGGCGACGATGATCCAGCCGTAGTAAAACTGTCCCCGGGCTATGGAGATGGCTCTGACAAGCATTGGCACCTCAAATGGGTCAGATTATGCCGTCGCTCCGGAGGCGCTCGATCTTGTCCCTGCTATAGCCGAGGACGTTCACGAGGACCTCCTCGGTGTGCTCCCCCAATTCTGGCGCCGGCCGATAAATCTGCCAGGGCGTCTCGGAGAACTCCACGGGAAAGCCGGGAAACTTGACCCGGCCAAGCGCGGGATGGTCCCAGTCGATCACATACCGGTTGGCGATTACCTGGGGGTCGTCGGCCAGATCGTCGTAGTCGTTTATCGGGCTGACCACGATTTCGTGCTTCTTGAACGTGTCTATCCACCCGCGAGAGTCCTTCTCCACGTACACTGCCTTTAGAACCTCGACCAATTCGTAGGCGTTGTTGGCCCTGTCCAAGTCTTCCGCGAAGCGAGGGTCAACCGCGAGGTCTGGCCGCCCCAGCGCCTGGCACATCTTTGGCCAGCGCCCGGCACCCGCGCCACCGGCCAGTATCCACTTGCCATCCTTACACTTATACGGTCGACGCGTAGCGCCCAGCGGTCGTGCCCCCTCGGGATCGCCTCCGAGAAGGAATCTCCCGACCAGATTGGCGTCCTGAAGGCACATCATGCTTCCTAGTAAAGAGACGTGCATCTCCTGACCGCCGCCATTCCGGCTCCTCCCATTCAGCGCCGCCACGATTCCGAATGCCGCCATGAAGGCAGTCACTCTGTCGCAGATGTGAGGAAGAGAGATCACGGGAGTGTGGTCCGGGTCGGGCCCCGGTCTCATCGAGCCAGCCCTGGCTTGGCCGGAGTCGTCCGCGCCCGGCGCGCCGGCATCCGGTCCGTGGCGTCCGAAGGCACTGACCGAGCAATACACCAGTCTGGGGTTACGCGGACGCAGGGCGCCGTAAGTCAAACCGAGGCGCTCGACGGCCGATTGGCGAAAATTCGTGATGAAAACGTCGGATTTCTCGGCGAGCTCGAGAATAATTTCCTTGCCTCTCGGGCTCTTCAAGTCTAAGGTCAGGCTCTTCTTGTTGAGGTCGAATGATTCGAAAAGCGCGTTTCTATCGCCGGGCAGGTAGAAGTCTATCCCTAATGATCGATGGATGTAGCGAAGTTGGTCTCCATGCCGGGGCTCTTCGACGTGTATCACTTCGGCGCCGAGTCCGGCCAACATCTGGGCCGCGTAGGGCCCCGCTTGAAATAAAGTCCAGTCGACAACTCTAATCCCTGAAAGCAGTCCGCCGTCTGCCATTTCCCCACTCTCCTTATCCAATATGCTGCAGTTTTACCAGCTTAGATGACCCCCTCTGCCCGGAAGCTCTGGACTTCCGCCAGACTGTAACCGCACAACTGCGTTAGGATCTCTTCGTTATGCTCCCCCAACTGCGGCGCTGGCCTATTGATCCGCCAGGGCGTGTCGAAGAACTCGACGGGGAAGCCAGGAAACTGGACTGGTCCCATCGTAGGATGATCCCAATCAATGATGTAGCCGTTCTCCGTCACCTGCGGGTCGTTCTCGAGATCGGTAACCTCGTTTACAGGGCTGACCATGACGTCGTGCCTCTTGAGAATATCTACCCACTGGCGCGAGTCCTTCTCTGCGAAGGTCGCGTTGAGAATCGTCTGCAACTCCTCGACGTTCTCGATCCTTTTCGCGTCGTCGTCAAAGCGTGAGTCGGTCGCCAATTCCGGCCTGCCCAACGCCTCGCACAGGCGCGGCCATCGTCCCATTCCCAGAACGCCGGCAAGGATCCACTTCCCGTCCTTGCACCGGTAAGCGCCCCGCTCAGGACCACTCGGGCGACTGGGGTCCATCTCTCCGCCAAGAAGCAGTCTAGTCGATAGATTCGAGCCTTGAAGGCAGATCAGACTTCCGAGGATCGACACGTGCAGCTCCTGGGAGATGCCTAGGCGGTCCCGCCCGAGGAGTGCGGAGACGATTCCGAACGCCGCGATGATACCCATAGTTCTGCCCCCAGCGGTGGGAATGGTCATCGACGGCGGATCGCCCGGCTCTCTGCCCATCGTCAACGTGGCGGCCCTTGCCTGAGCGAAGTTGTCCAGACTGGGAGTCTCGGTGTCCGGCCCTCGCAGGCCAAAGCCACTCGTCGAGCAATAGATCAGCCTCGGATTGCGCGGCCGCAGGTCGGCGTAGGTCATGCCAAGCTTCTCCACCGCCGCCCTGCGGAAGTTGGTAATGAAAGCGTCGGATCTCTCGACCAGACGGCATACTATCTCCTTGCCTCTAGGATGCTTCAGGTCCACGGCCAGACTCTTCTTGTTGACGTTCATCCCCTCGAATATCACGTGCCTGCCGTTGCGGTGGAGGTCGCCACCAGGCGGATTGAGCTGTCGCAGCAGGTCGCCCCGTTCGCGCTCTTCGACGTGGATCACATCGGCGCCGAGACCGGCCAGCATCTGGGAGGCATAGGGCGCGCTTCCGAATACGGTCCAGTCGACGACACGGATCCCCGACAGGAGCTCGACATCGGTCATAATTCGGTCCTCCATATCTGTTGTGCCAAGGGCAAAGGTCCACCTTTGCCCTTGGCCGAAGCCTCACTTGGCGTGGGTAATCGTCTCGTAGGACGCGGCCAGACCATTCAGAGCCTTGATAGGTGTCACCTCACCTACCTTCGGGCCAAGGGCGTAAAGCATATCCACGTCCACCACGGGTATAAAAGTATACTCATTCTTAGCCATCAGCACTGCCTCGATCGCCAGCCGCTTCTTCTCCCCGGGGTCGGCCGTCAGCGGAACCTTATCGATCAACGCGTCCAGCTTGGGATTGTTGATATTCTTGAAAGTGGTCTTCTTGGAATGATAAAGAGTCATCTTGGCGAACCCAAAAGTGCCCCCGCCGCTGATGTAGGTGTAGAAGGTGTTCCATATGTCAGGACCCGGCACCACTCTAAGCGCTTTGCTTGCCAGAGTAGCATAGTCTATGGGCGCCACCTCGGCGTTGACCCCTATTTTGCGCCAATAGCCGACTAAGGCAAGGTTCGCGGTGGTTAAGATTCCCCCTGCTCCCGGGTCCCAGACCTTTGTGGGAAAACCACCGGCATATCCCGCCTCGGCAAGCAGCCGTTTCGCCTGCTCCGGGTCGTAAGGGTCCGCCTTCAGCACGCTAGGGTCGAAGAAGTAGGCCGTCGTAGGGACCCACAAGGCCACAGTGGGCTGCGCATATCCGCCAAATATCGTACCGCTTACCTCCTTCCGGTCCATTGCCAGCGACAGGGCCTTGCGTACCCTTTGGTCGCCCACCGCGTGCTTCGCGGGGTCGCCCATGTCCCAGAATGGCGTCACGTAGAACTGACCTGAGCCGTAGTAGCCCTGAACCCGTAGGCCGGCTGCCTTGAGCCCGGCAACCGAATCAGACGAAACGTTGAGGGCGAGGTCTAACTCTCCTGTCTTGAGCATGGCAACCATGGTAGAATTCTCTAAGACATTCAGCACGGTGAGCTTCTGGAACTTTGGCACCGCCCGCCAGTGACTCTCCACCGCCTCGAGATCCAGACGGATGCTCGGCTCGAACTTCACCACCTTCCACGGTCCGCTGCCGACGGGGTTGCGCGCGAAGTATTCCCAGCCCTTTTCCTCGATGTACTTCTTCGGCAAGACGGCGCCGCTGCCATCAAGATTGTCAAGGCGCCCGATCATCTCAAGGCTCGGCTGGCTCAGATGAAAAATGACAGTGTAGTCGTCCTTTAGCTCCACCCTCGCTACCGCTGCCCTCAAAGCGGGCGCCATGGGAGCACTCCCCGGCAGATAGCTATCAACCGTGAACTTGACATCGGCTCCTGTAAGGTCGCTGCCATCGTGGAATTTGACTCCCTTCCTGATGTAGAAGGTGTGGGTCTTGCCATCGGAGGAGATCTCCCACCGCTCGGCTATACCCGGCCTTAGCTGCCCCTCGGGAGCCAACTCTACCAGGGAATCAAAGATCGCGGCGCCTAGAGTAGAGAATGTTCCGCCTCCTTCAACTGCCTTATTTGTTGGATCGACAATTGATCCCGTCCCGAACCTTGAGGCCACCGTCAGGCTACCGTAAGGCTTTGTCTCAGTCGCCGGTTGGCCGGGGGCAGCCGGGGATGTCGGCGTCGTGGAGCACGATGTCATGACCAATGCGCCGACTACCAAGACCGCTATTGCCACCCCGTACCATCTACAATGGAGTCCCATCTGCAACCTCCTACCAATTTTCAATGATCAACCTAGCAAGCCTCGGCGTCTCCAGAGGCGTCGCAAGCCGTTTCTGTCTCCTTCACCGACCTCCTTTCCGGCACCAACTACTGTTTGTCGTTAGCCGACGGTCAGACAATCACGACACCCGCATCAGACACCCGGGGTCATGTCTCCGTCGCCAAGGTCTGAGGGAGACTCCGCCGCTGCGGAAGTAGAGAAGGGCACAGTGTTCGTCACGCGTCTCTCCGCCGAGAATACCTTGCGCGAGCTTACCTGCCTCCTCACGGCCGACGCGGGGAACGCTGACCTCCTCGATCGGGCCTGCCCGGTCCGGCGATACATCGTGATCTCCCCAAGAACTTCTTGTCCGAATGTACGTATGGTGGGATCGCCTTCGATCTGGCGTCGGCGGTGACGCTTGTGGAGGTCGCCTTTGACCCGGACCAGCTTTTGAGCCGCGAGCTACTGCCCCCAACGCTTACGGCAACAATGCGGCTTGGAACTGGAGAGTGCGAGTACCGGCTGAGCGCCGTCAATCTACGTAACGGGCATTGCTTGCGGTGACTATGATAGCACCCACCTGCGCCAAAGTCAACGATCTTGGCCGTCAGCCGTCAGCCCCTATTTGCGCTCGGCCGGAAGCCTCATTTGGCGCGGGTTATCGTCTCGTAGGCGGCGGCCAAACCGTTGATGCCCTTGACTTCCTTCCCAAGGTGGGAGGTGTGGGTTATCCCCGTCAGCAGCCATCTTCCGGGGCTCGGCTATGCCTGGCCTCGCTGGCTTTTGGCGATCACCTCTACCAAAGAAACGAACATGGCACCGTTCATCGCATCATGCGACAGCGGTGCCCAAGTGCGGGTTGAGCCTGCCAGGCCCGCAGTACCCGGCGTTCGCCTACCTTCTCGTTTCTGCTACCGTCCAGGGACCTTGATAAGCTTTGTTACGGACGAGCGACCGCCGCCCATGCAAGGAACATATGTGCTGTGCAATCCGGAAGGCCCGCCCGCCACTACGATCGTCAGGCGCTCGGGATTGTCCGTCAGAAGCATCATGCCGTCTACGACCAGATTGCAATCCCGCTTCTCTTGTGCTAGCCATGCCGGCAACAAGCCCATCGGAAGGCGAGCGCGTTCCCACAGAATATGCTTGACCTGCTGCTTAGACAGCCCAACCTTGGCGAAGATCCCAGCGTGAATCTGGTTCAGAATCAGCACAGGGTGGTTGTACCACGATGTAATGACCTCATTGGTTCCCATGGCTGTCATGGAGTGGGCAATGATCGTTAGGGCGCTGTCGGCCCCATCGAACTCCCCTCGCGTTCCCGCATACAAGTTGAAGGAGCCCGAAGCGTGTACTACTGTCACCGTGCTTGCCTCACGGGAAAACCCTCGCTCCACGTGGAGGGGTTCCCAAGGGCTCACCTCCTCATTCTCTCCCAAACACATCGTGAACTTGCCGGACCAACCCAAGGTCGCCTTGTCTACCGTGCCCGGCGTGGCGCCCCCGACGTTGAGAAGGAGAAGGCGGATGGCGCGGCCGACGGTGGCATTGGCCCGCCATCCAGGGCCGAGGGCACTTGCGCCGCAGTTGAGCCCAATCTGCTGGCGTATCGGACCATTAACTATCAGAAAAGGAGTGGCGGGGTTCGTGGTGACTTGCACCGCCCGCAGGTCGAACACCGGGTCCAGCAGCGCCTCGATAGCGGCCAGCAAAACCGGCATGTACTCCGGCCGACAGCCAGCCATCACCGCGTTGCTAGCCACCTTCTCTAAGGTGGCCACGCCGAAAGCAGGCGGGATTTCCGCCACTATCTCCCCGCCGTCCCGACCCACGTAGTCGACGCAGGCCTGCACCAACTCTTTGGTTGGCGGGATGATGGGCAGGCCGTCGGTCCAGCCCCGTTCATACAGGTCCTCGTACATGCTGTGGACAGACTGAGAAACCTCGACTAGCTTTGAAGTTGACATAGTTCATACCTCCCGACATGCAGTTAGTTTTGCACATTGCAGCATAGGTGAAGCAGCAGGTCCGATAGACCGGCTCGTCCTTCCCCGGGAAGGACGAGCCGGTCTGACGACATCTTCGGCGCCCGATTGTTTGGACAACGTAGGCGAAGAGATGGAGTCCGCTCTGCTCAACGGGCGCGCACGGGCGCGAGAGCCTTGGCTGTAACCGCGGCGATCACCTGGTCGAAGACTTTGTCGGCGGTGGCGATGACCTCCGCCTCCGAAAGGCTATCGAAGGGATGGGGGACGGTGATCAGATGATGATCTGGCAAGCCCACCCCCTTCTTTGTGGCTTGCGCCAAAGACAGAAACCACTCGGTGACAAAGGTGACCGCTGGAACCCCCCTCTTCTCGAATTCGATTCCCTCGAGGACACTCCCCGACGAGCAGCCTCCTCAGTTACCTAGACCATTGATGACGACATCACACTTGCTGGCGAGTTCTTCGAAGCTCTTGGCGTCAAGGTTGCCATTGATCTGACTGGGATTGTCCGAGCGCCTGAATCCGCGTTCCTTAATCCTGGCCGAATCAACATTAACAAACACGACGTCGCCAACGCCGCAGCGCTCCTTCAGCAGCTCCTCATAGTGGTGCTGGACCACGTTAAAGCTCCACCAACCGTTGCTCACCAGGCCTACGGTCAGCCCTTCGAGGCTCTCGGGACGCGGAGCCAGTTGCAAACCCGAAATCCTTGGCTCGCCGATGGGGTCTACAATGAGAATCGTTGACCCGCTCATAACTTATCTCCTTTCTGCTACCGCCGGGGGATCTTGATGAGTTTCGTCACCGGCGGAAGGCCAGCGCCGATGGTGGGAACATAAGTACTGTGCAGTCCGGATGGCCCCCCTGCCACTACGATCGTCAGGCGCTCGGGCTTGTCTGTCAGAAGCATCATCCCCTCTGCCACCAAACCACAGCCCCGCTTCTCTTCCGCCAGCCATGACGGCAACAAACCCATAGGAAGGCGGGCGCGTTCCCAAAGAATCTGCTTCACCTGCTGTTTAGACAGCCCCACGCCGGCGAAGATCCGAGCGTGCATCTGGTTCAGAATGAGCACAGGATAGTTGTGCCACGGTGTGATGATCTCATTGCCTCCCATGGCCGTCATAGTGTGGGCGATTATCGTCAGGGCGCTGTCCGCTCCACCGAACTCCCCCTTGGTGCCCGCATACATGTTGAAGGAGCCGGCAGCAGGTATCACAGTCACCGTGCTCTGGTCAGGCGAAAACCCTCGCTCCACGTGGAAGGGCTCCCAGGGGCTGGACTCCTCGTTCTCTCCCAAACACATCGTGAACTTGCCCGGCCAACCCAAGGTCGCCTTGTCCACCCTGCCCGGCGTGGCACCCCCAACGTTGAGAAGGAGAAGACGGATGGCACGGCCGATGGTAGCGTTGGCCCGAAACCCTGGGCCGAGGGCGCTCGCACCGCAGTTAAGCTCAATCTGCTGCCGTATCGGTCCATTGACTATCAGGAAAGGAGTGGCGGGGTTTGTGGTGACTTGCACCAAGCGCAGGTCGAACTCCGGGTCCATTATGGCCTCGATGGCGGCCAGCAACACGGGCATGTACTCCGGCCGACAGCCAGCCATCACCGCGTTGATGGCTACCTTCTCTATGGTGGCGACGCCGCCAGCAGGCGGGATTTCCGCCACTATTTCCCCGGCGTCCCGGCCCACGTAGTCGACGCAGGCCTGCACCAACTCTTTGGTTGGCGGGATGATGGGCAGGCCATCGGTCCAGCCCCGTTGATACAGGTCTTCGTACATGCTATGGACGGACTGAGAAACCTCGACTAGGTTTGACGTTACCATGGTTCATACCTCCCGACATTCAGTTAAAGGAGTTACGAGCTGCTCTTCTGGTCAGCGTAATAGCGGTCCAATCCTGTAGGGGCGAATACTTCCGCCGAAGGATTCGCCCCAACACGGATGACTGCATAGCGCTGTCAGCATGACACCCACTGCGTAACTCCGGTCATTTAGTTTTGCACATTGCAGCACTGGTAAGACAGCAGGTCCGATAGACCGGCTTGCCCTTCCCCGGGAAGGACCAGCCGGTCTGGCGACATCTTGGCGCCGGATTGTTTAGACAACGCTGGCGAAGAAACGGACCCCGCTCTGCTCAACGGGCGCGCACGGGCACGAGGGCCTTGGCTGTGACCGCGGCAATTGCTTGGTCGAAGACTTTGTCGGCCGTGGCGATGACCTCCGCTTCCGAAAGGCTGTCGAAAGGATGAGGGACGGTGATCAGATGATGGTCTGGCAAGCCCACCCCCTTCTTCGTCGCTTCCGCCAAAGACAGGAACCACTCGGTGACAAAGGTGACCGCTGGAACCCCCCTCTTCTCGAATTCGATTCCCTCGAGGACACTCCCCGACGTGCAGCCCCCTCAGTTACCGAGACCGTTGATGAAGACATCGCATTTGTCGGCGAGTTCGTCGATGAACTTTGGCTCGAGCATACCGCTATTCGGATTATCCCATTTCACGCCTCCGCGTTCCTTGATCCTTGCCACTTTGGAATCTACAAAGATCACGTCGCTAACGCCACAGCGCTCCTTCAGCAGTTCCTCAAAGTGGTGAAGGACTGTGTTAAAGCTCCACCAACCGTGGTTAAGCAGACCGACGGTCAGCCCATTGAGGCTCTCCGGCCGGGGAGCCAGTTTCAAACCCGAAATCCTTGGCGCTCCGATGGGGTCCATGATCAGAATCGTTGACCCACTCATTAGTTACCTCCTATATGCAATAATCGATGGAGCCAGCCTCTGGCGGACGCCAGAGGCATCGCAAACCTCTTCTATCTCCCTCACCGACCTCCTTTACCGGCACCAACTCCTCTTTGTCCTTGGCTGAAAGCTCACTTCCCGTGGGTTATCGTGCCGAAGGACGCGGCCAGACCATTGATACCTTTGACAGGTGTCACCTCACCTACCTTCGGGCCGAAGGCGTAAAGCAGGTCCACGTCCACCCCGGGTATAAAATTGTACTCATTCTTGCCCATCACCGCTGCCTCGAGCGCGAGCCGCTTCTTCTCCCCGGCGTCGGACGTCATCGGTACCTTGTCGATCAGCTCGTCCAGCTTGGGATTGTCGATGTTCTTGAAAGTGCTCTTCTTGGAATGATAGAGAACCATCCTGTTGAACCCAAAAGTGCCCCCGCCGCTGATGTAAGTATAGAAAGTGTTCCACATGTCGGGAGACGGCTTGACCAGCGCTTTGCTTCCCAGAGTAGCATAGTCTATGGCCGCCACCGCTGCGTTGACCCCTATCTTGCGCCAATAGCCAGCTAGGGCAAGGTTCGCCGTGGACATGATTCCTCCTCCTCCGGGGTCCCAAACCTTTGTGGAAAAACCACCGGCGTATCCCGCCTCAGCAAGCAGCCGCTTCGCCTGATCGGGATCGTAGGGATCCGCCTTCAGCACGCCAGGGTCAAAAAAGTAGGCCGTCGTAGGAACGAAGATGGCCGCCGAGGGCTGCGCATATCCGCCAAACATCGTACTGCTTACCTCTTTCCGGTCGAGTGCCAGGGACAGGGCCTTGCGTACCCTTTGGTCGCTGAGCGCGTACTTCCCGGGGTCGCTCATATCCCAAAATGGCGCCGCGTACCACTGAGCTGAACTGTAGTAGCCCTGAACCCGCAGGCCGGCTGCCTTGAGCCCGGCGACCGAATCAGACGATATGCCAAGAGCCAGGTCTAACTCTCCTGTCTTGAGCATGGCAGCTATGGTAGCGTCCTCCAGGACATTCAACACGGTAAGCTTCTGGAACCGCGGCGCCGCCCGCCAGTGAGTCTCCACGGCCTCGAGCTCCAGACGGGCGTTCGGCTCGAACCTCACCACTTTCCACGGCCCGCTGCCGATGGGGTTGCGCCCGAAGTAGTCCCAACCCTTCTCCTCGATCAGCTTTTTCGGCACAATGGGCATATCCCCCTGATAATTGGACATGGCGGTGAGCAAGTCGAATTGCGGCGCCTTCATTTGCAAGGCAACCGTATAATCGTCCTTGAGCTCTGCCTTTGCTACGCTGCCTTTCCAGAGTGGTGATTGGTTTTGGCCGGGAGCCCCCACGAGAAAGCTGTCGATGGTGAACTTGACATCAGCTCCCGTAAGGTCGCTGCCATCGTGGAATTTGACTCCCTTCCTGATGTGGAAAGTGTGGGTCATGCCATCAGGGGATATCTCCCATCGCTCGGCTAGCCCCGGCTTCAGTTGCCCGTCGGGAGCCAAGTCTATCAGGGGGTCAAAGATCGCGGCGCCTAGATAAGCCAAGGTTCCGCCTCCGGCAACTGCCATGCTCGCCGGGTCGACAAGCGTGCCGGTCCCGAACCTCGAAGCCACCGTCAGGCTGCCGTAAGGCTTCGTCTCAGTTGCCGGTTGGCCAGGGGCAGGCGGGGATGCCGGCGTGGTGGAGCACGATGTCCCGACCAATACGCCGATTACCAGCGCCACAAGGGCCATCCCGTCCCAGCTACGATGTAATCTCATCTGCAACCTCCTACCAAGTTTTTCAGTATTCCTGAGCATCCTTCCCTGACCGACTCCTTGAATGAGGCGGCAAACAGGTATCCAAAGAGATCCCCGACAGCGCCCGGCTGCACGTAGCCGTTCGCCTGCCTTATCCTGACTGCTACCGCCCGGGGACCTTAATGAGCTTCGTCACCGGCGGAATGCCAGCGCCGATGGTCGGAACATAAGTACTGTGCAGTCCGGATGGCCCCCCTGCCACTACGATCGTCAGGCGCTCGGGCTTGTCTGTCAGAAGCATCATCCCCTCTGCCACCAAACCACAGCCCCGCTTCTCTTC
>JACPQF010000129.1 GCA_016190625.1 Chloroflexota bacterium
CCTTCACCACCCTACCTACTTAGCCATAAAGCGTACGCTATCTCTCCTCACCTCTACAACCAATCCTGCCATTACCAGGCTCCTGGTCTACAAATAATTCAGCCCGGGACACTTATACCTTGCTTCGTGTATGCCTTGGTCCTGCGGCTGCAATCGACTTCCTGACGCGGATTCGCGGCAGCGCCCATACGCGTCGGGTGTTCGTTCCGGAACCCTGGGAACTGGAGGCAGAAGGCTTACTCGCAACGTATGCCGACCACGACCTGAGTTACGTCGACGCCACAACCTTCGTGGTCATGCGCCACCTCAGGATCGCAGAGGCACTAGCGTTCGATCGTCACTTCGTCCTTCTTGGCTTCGTCCTCGTCGCAGACCTCTCCTGAAAGAACGAGTCTCATCGCGAAATGGCTATGCAGTACGTCTTCCGGACACTGGGTCTCAAATGTGGAAGCGGCGCGCAAACCGCGATAGAGCCCTCGCTGTCGCTCCTTTCGCGCCCATTTCGCTAACTTCGTGGTCGAATGGCCTGCTGACGGCTGAAAGCGGATTGCTGACCGCTATCCGCCGACGGCTACTCCACCTCGATCTTCGTCGGCCCCTTTCCCTCCGTCTTGGGCTTCGGCTCAACGCACTCGATGGCGGCGTCGAGGAGGCTCCGGAAGGCCAGCAGCGTTTCCTTTTGGGCGGCCCGGATGTGGTCCAGAGCTTCGCCGCGCACCAGATGGGGAAACTTGGGCACCCGGATGCGGATCACGTATTCCTTCTCCTCAGGCTCCTGACGTTCGTCCTGAATCGCGCCTTCTTCCGGTTTCGTTTCCATGGTTTCATCCTCCTGAGTCTTAGGGTAGAGGGTATAGGGGGGTCTCTACCCTCTACCCTCTACCCTATCGCCGAACACTATGCGGAGGGCCCCGCCGTCTAGCTTGGCCTGCTTGATGTCCGAGCTGACCAGAACTTTCGGCAGGATCAGGTTCCGCCGGTGATTCCCCACCTGGATCAGCAGCTCGTCGCCGGTTCGGTTTAGGGAGATATCCTCCTTGCCGATCAGCGGCAGAGGTAACGTGAGGATGTGGCCGCCCCCACTCTTCTCGATGGTCTGCATTTGCCCCCGGAAGAACGGCTTCGTCGGGTCTTCTTCGCCGAACAGGCTTTCTGCTAGCCGTCTCAGCAGGTCGATCCCCAGCACTTCCCGGTCGAACAGCGGGACCTTGAGGATCGGCAGCGGCGCGAAGGCGTCCTCGACCAAGTGGAAGTACTTATCCTGCGATTCCTTCCACACCTTGAAATAGCTGTCCTGGAGGCCGGCCGGGAGCAGCCGGTTGCAGATCACTAGGTCGACGGGGTAGCCGAACAGGTTCAGGTAGGTGAAGGTGCGCTGCGCCTCCTTGACCACCATCTTCTCGGGATTCAGCACTAGCCTTATCGAGCTGAGCTCGGGGTCGGCCAAAAGGTAGTGCATCCGGTCGAGCTGTTCGAACAGGTTCTTGACCGACTGGAAGACCTCGTCTCCCGGCAGCGGTATATCGAGGATCGGCTTCATCAGGGGACGCAGGAAAAAGGCGGCCTTTCGCTCGATGGGAAACATCTTCTCCATCCACCACCTCGCCACCTCGGGGAAGGTCAGGAGGCGAAGGGTCTCGCCGGTGGGGGCGCAGTCCACGATGATGACGTCGAACTCGCCGCTGTCGTAGTAGTGGGTGAGCTGGAGAAGGCTGGCCATCTCCTCCATGCCGGGCAGGATGGTCATCTCCTGAGCCAGCGCGTCGTCGAGGCCCCGCCAGGCCATGACGGTGGCCATGTAGCCCTGGATGGTCCCCCAGTGGGCCCGCAGCTCGTGGTAGATGTCGATCTCCTGCCCCCAGAGGTTGGGCGCGACCTGCTCGGGCACGGGGCTGAGCTTGATATCAAAAGAGTCGGCCAGGCTATGGGCGGTATCGGTGCTGATCACCACGGTGCGGTAGCCGAGGTCGGCGGCGCGCAGGCCCGTGGCGGCCGCCATGGTGGTCTTGCCCACGCCACCCTTTCCGGTATACAAGAGAATTCTCGCCGGCTTCTTGCCGGGTTTAAATCCGTTCGTCTTCTTACCTGTCACTGCCCCTCCCCATGCTCGGCAAAGCTAACAGCATCCCGCACTTGTCTAGAAGAGTATATACCTTGGATGAAGTGGGTGTCAAAACAACTGAACTCATGAACTCAGTTGGGTCGATTACATGGATGTAGGCAAGAAAGCAAAGAATGGGGTGTCCTACTCGCTGTCACCATTCCGTTGGGTTGCTCGGATGTAACAGTGGTTCAGGAACCATGTGGATTTCTGTCAGTAGCCGCCCGATCACCCATGTTCACCGTAGTGTGATCCACAAGAAATGTCTGGGACACCTTGAAGAACGATTATGCTAGTAAGCTCAAAGGGATCGGCGGGTAAGTGCTGCAGTTTGTTCTTCTCTTCATTGTGGAAGGGGGCCAAGGGCGCTTGATACTAATGACAGCTATCGCACACAGTGAAAAGACCCTTGTTTCCCCGCAACATCCAGGGGACCCTCTTGCCACTTGATGCTTGGATCGGACCCTGATATAATGCCCGTAGTCATCCACTCACCTGCGCCGCGCCGTACCGTCACCGTAGAACATCAGAGGCTTGGGGGAAGAAAGAGGTGGAAAAGCAGGAGATCATCCCGGGGGGTGGTGCCTGTCTGGCTCCGCAAATGAGGTCGGAAGCGCCTGCACCAGTCGGCGCTCCGCTTGAGAGACTGATTCGGGGTGCCCCCCTGAATCAGACACGGCCCGCCCAGCGTATTCATCCCGGCGCCAGCGACGAGTGGCCGGCCAAAGACCGGGCCGAGGCAGCCATCGACTGAGACACCACCCTGAGGACGTCTTGTCTGACTAACGTCAAGATCGGGAGCTTCTTATAAGGCCTGTGACGGGGGAAACGACTATCGCTGGCACGCTCAATGCTAATCTTATGCCTGGTTTAGGGGAGGATGAGGAGATGGGATGTTCCTCACGGGAGGTCTCTTGATATGGGCCGAGCGGCTCATGAGCCATACGATCTAGCGGGTAAGATTCTTGCTGTGGAGGCAGGAGGCGGTCTCGGAGGGTTAGAGCAGGCAGACGCGGCCGAGAGGGCTTGTGGTAAGCTGCGCCAAAGTCTGGTCCATGTATTGGGTTCTGATGCAACTCAGCTTCTGGTCAAATACGCCCTGAGCAAAACGGCAGGGGAGTTTCCCTTCCTCCAAGACGTCGAGGTGGACCGTGATTGTCGCTTCCGCGGGCTGCGAGACAAGGTAGAGAAGCGAGGTTCGGGCGAGGTGCGCGACGGGCTGGTCATGATGCTGGCGAAGGGCATTGGTCTGCTCAACGATCTCATCGGCGAGGACTTGGTGTGTCTTCTTCTGGGGAAGGCGTGGCCAGAGATATTTTCGCCTGACACAGGGTCTTGACAAGAGGGGGATGTTTGATGAGCCAAATGCGCAGAGTGCAAATCAGGAGGCTATCCACAGGTGTGCCAGGGCTCGACGAAGTGCTCGGCGATGGCCTCCCAGAATACTCCTTCAATCTGGTAGCCGGGGGACCGGGGACGGGAAAGACCATCCTCGTGCATCAGTTTGTGTTCACCAACGCTTCAACTGAACGTCCAGCCCTCTACATTACGGTGGTGGGCGAGCCGCCCCTGAAGATGTTGCGCTATCAGCAGCAGTTCAACTTCTTCGATCCCCGCAAGGTCGAGACGGCCGTCCATTTTGTCAACCTGGAGCAGGAGGTGCTCGACAAGGGTCTGGACGAGGTGTACGCCGCCATCGCGCGAATGGCCGAGGAGACCAAGCCAGGCATCGTGGTAGTGGACTCCTTTCGAACGGTCATGCGGGCGGCAAAGGAGATCGACGGTGAGATGACCCTGCAAGGCTTCGCCCAGCGTCTCGCCACCTTCTTGACGGGATGGCGGGCTACCACCTTCCTCGTGGGAGAGCATGCGAAGGATGAAGTAGAGAGAAACCCGGTGTTCACCGTCGCCGATGGCATTTTCTGGCTCTACCAGAGTGTCGAGCGCAACTCCGTCGTGCGCAAGCTGCAGGTGATGAAGTTACGAGGCCAGGCGTCAGTGCCGGGCCTGCACACTTTCCGCATAAGCGGCGATGGTATCACGGTTTTCCCGCGCATATCGCGGCCTCCGGGGGCAGTAGCAAGAACGTTTCCCTGCCGCCGCCTGTCCGCCGGCGTGGCTGGTCTGGACGAGATGATGGGGGGAGGCGTTCCCGAGGGGGACGTGGCGCTCGTGGCCGGACCTTCCGGCTCAGGGAAGAGCCTCGTCGGCAGCGCGTTCATTGCCGCGGGAGTGAGGCAGGGTGAGCGGGGGATCATCGTCGCCTTCGAGGAATTCCCCGGCGAGTTTACGGACCGGGCCAAATGCCTGGGAGTCGACCTGGCAGATATGGTCGCCCGGGGCGATCTGAAACTGATTTACCTGCGTCCGCTGGACCTGTCGGTCGACGAGACCTTCTACGAGATAGGGCAGGCGGTCGGGGCGATGGAGGCAAAGCGCGTGGTTATCGACTCCGTTTCCGGTTTCGAGCTGGCGCTGGCCCCCACCTTTCGCGAGGAGTTTCGCGAGTCGCTATACCGCCTGGCCAGTCAGTTGAGCAGCCTCGGCATCACCCTGCTCATTACGGCGGAGATAGTCGAGAGGTTCGACGAGCTGCGATTCAGCCCCCATCTGATATCGTTTCTGGCGGATGACATTATCCTCCTGCGCTATGTCGAGATCAGGGGAAAGCTGAGGAAGGTGATCGCCGTAATCAAGATGCGCGGCAGCGAGCACAGCGAGGAGCTGAAAGTGCTGAGCATTACTTCCCAAGGTATGGTTGTAGGCGAGTCGCTGGGTGAGTACGAGGGGATCATCGGCGCCATGCCCTGCCTGAGGCAGGAGGTGCGCCAACCTGTTCGTCCCCTTCTCAACGCACAGGAGGCCCTGGTCTTCGAGACGCTGGTCGGTTTGGGCCAGGGGCAACTGAGCGAGCTGAGCCTGGCCACGGGGCTCCAGCGTCGCCCTCTGTCCTACGCCATCGACCGGCTGGTAGCTCTGAAGCGCATTACCAGAGCCGTGGAAGAAGGCAGGACCGTTTACCGTCCGTCTCCCCGCATCTGAATAACAGGACTTACGCGGTGGCCCACGGCATCCTTTGGCGTTACCGAATCGGTGTAGGGGCAAAGCATTGGCGCTGGGCCTCCGACTGGGCATCGTCCTCGTTCGCCAATGCTTTGCCCGCCCCGCGTTTGCACTTCGCCCACACTTGTTCCCTGCGGCAGAGCAGGGCGTGGCAACACCCCGGGCGGGCAAAGCATTCGCAAACGTGTTAAAGGCTCCGAATGGACCGGCTCTGCGAATGCTTTGCCCCTACGGACGACGGGGGGAGTTGCGGCGCCGTCGTTGCGGAAGGCACTGCGTAACTTCCTGTAATTAACAGGACTTACGCAGTGCGGTGTTGATGCGGCTCAACAGTGTAGGCGAACGGCGTTCGCCCTGCGGGTCAAGGTAGTGGTGCTCAGGCCCTGAGAGGGCGAATCCTTCCGCCGAAGGATTCGCCCCTACCCGGACGACAGCACAGCACCCTCAACAAGAGTTCCGCCGCGTAAGTCCTGTAAATAGTCCGGCACACATGCTGATAGACCACCGAGACCGACTTGTTTCCGAAAACGAGTCGGTCTGGCAGCGCTTTCGGCGCCGGATTACTTAGCGCGCTCCAGGGAATCACGCCAAAGCGATCCTGCCGCAGCTTGCACCGCGGCTGCCTGGGAGGGTATAATGGGCACGACCGTTTCGATGGAGCTGGGACAGGTATGCTCTGCATGACGAAAGCAAGCGATAATACAGTCTCCCTCTCTCTCTCTCTCTCTCTCTCTCTCTCTCTCTCTCTCTCTCTCTCCGCTCGTCCGGTTGCTGCGCTGACAGCGGCTGCCGCTTCGTCGAAGCCTCTTCCCTTGCCTTCACTAGCGCCACGCCTGATCTGCTGGTGCGGCGGAGCGCCAACCCGGTGAAGCCCCGGGATCCCCGCGCTGCTTTCGCCGCGGGCTACCGTGCGCCGACCGGCCCCGCACTCGCATCACATCAGGTACCGGCGACGCCGGCCGGGATGGCAGGTGAGAAGAAGGATGATTGACGAGGAGGGGGCAGCCAGATGTCAGGTCGAGACAGCCGTAGAGATGATCGAAATCCAGCTCGCAAGGCTGCGGGAGTTGATTGCTCTGTACATTAGACCGGAAAGGGGCGTCGAGCCTTTGGATGCCAGGGCCGCCTACGGGCGCTTCCGGCAATGGCGGGCGACGACGGCCGCGCTGCTTTGCCAGCAGGTTCGACCGGATGTGGGGCATGAGTTTGAGCGGAGGGTCGATAGAGCGGCGGGCTTCGCTCGCGGTGTCGAACTGGCGATGCTGGACCAGATGGACATGGCGCAGCAGTTTCTGGAAGTGCTGCGGGGGAGACTTAGACACCATCCTCAGGATGTTCTCTAGTATGAGTTTCGACGTGGGCCGGGCCGCACCCGGGCCGTACCACCTGGCGGCCAGGATTCTCGCCGGAGAGGCGGGAAGGTACCCCGGGGAAGCCGAGCCGGCTGACGCGGCCGGGCGGGTATGCGAGAAGCTCCGGCAGGCGCTGGCTCAACTGATCGGCTTTGATGCCGTTCTCCTCCTGATGCGACAGGCCCTGCGGAGAACGGTCGGCGACTTTCCCTTCTTGAAGGACGTCGACGTGGCGGTGGACGGCTGCCTGGAGGGACTGCGCGAGAGCGTGGGGGAGCTGGACCCCGAGCAGGTCCGCGAGGCGGTCGTCATGCTGCTGACGAACCTCATCGGGCAGTTGTCCGACCTCATCGGCGAGGACTTGACTCTCCAGCTTGTCCGAGACATGTGGCCGGAGATAACGTCAGACCGGTCAGAGCCCTGACAGGCAGGGCCGACGAATCGGGACAATAGCATGGGGGCAAAGGAGACGGCGATAGCCGTCGCCGATTTGCCTCTTTTCTGTTGTCTTCCCGTCGGGTATAATTGATAGGAGTTACGCAGTGGTGCGGGGCAGAAGACGATTCGCCGAATTGGTGTAGGGGCGAAGCATTCGCAGAACCAGGCAATTCTGATCGCTCAACAATATTTGCGAATGCTTCGCCCGCCCGGTTCGTCGCCGCGTCAGGTCTGTTCGCGCTTAACAGGCTCCGCGGAAGGACAGGCGCTGGGCGGGCGAAGCATTGGCGAAGGCACGTGAAGCGTTAGTCCAAGGCTCAGCGCCAATGCTTTGCCCCTACGCACGACGGTTGGACCGTTCTCACCGGTTTGGTTCACTGCGTAAGTCCTGTATGATTCATGCTACGACGAGAGGATAGAAGGACTCATGAGAGAACTCGAGCAGTCGGCGCGTGAGCTGGGAGAAGCGCTGCTATCCATCAACCGGCTAGCGGCCAGAGAGGTCATTACGACGGCCACGGCCAAGTGGGGAGCTGTCTGTACCATGGAGGAACTGATCGCTCCGACGCTGGAGCGCATCGGCGCCGGCTGGGAGCGCGGCGAGGTGGCCCTGTCTCAAGTCTACATGGCCAGCCTCATCTGCGAGGAGATGTTGCCGGCCATCTCTCCGACGGAACGTCCGGCGAGGAGGCAGCCGAAGATGGCCATTGCCGTGCTGGAGGACCACCACCAACTGGGCAAGCGGATGGTCGCCCAGGTATTGCGGGCGGGCGGGTTCGAGCTCCTCGACTACGGCCACGGCGTCAGGGCGGATTCGCTCGTCGATCGCGCCCTTGGCGATGACGTCGGCATTCTGCTGATCTCCACCCTCATGCTTCCGTCTGCCCTGCGTGTGAAGGAGGTGAGGTCGAGGCTGAGCGACTCGAAAACCGGCATTAGACTGGTCGTCGGCGGAGCGCCATTCCTGTTCGACGCCGACCTGTGGCAGGAGGTGGGCGCCGACGCCATGGGAAGGTGCGCCACGGACGCCATTCGGGTCGTCACCGCGCTGATGGATGGAGAAGGAGGACGGCTATGAACTGTCTGGAGCGTGTTCTCACCACGCTGGGCCACAAGGAACCCGATAGGGTGCCGCTCTTCCTGCTGCTGACCATGCACGGAGCGCGCGAGCTGGGAATGTCCATAAGGGAGTATTTCGCCGCGCCGGCCAACGTGGTGGAAGGTCAGATGAGGATGCAGGCGCGCTACGGGCACGATTGCCTCTACACTTTAACCTACGCCGCGGTCGAGGTGGAGGCCTGGGGCGGCGAGATCGTCTTCCGCGACGACGGTCCGCCCAACGCCGGCCAGCCCATCATTCGGCGGCCAGAGGATATCGAGAAGCTCGAGCCGCCGAGGGTGAGGGACTCGTCCAGTCTCGGCCGTGTGCTGGCTATCACGGCGGGGCTCAAAGCCAGGGCTGGCGATAGGATTCCCATCGTCGGCGTGGCGCTGTCGCCGTTCTCGCTGCCGGTGATCCAGATGGGATTCGACAAGTACATTCAACTAATATATGATAGGCCGGAGCTATTCGCCAGGCTCATGAGAATGAACGAGGAGTTCTGCGTGGAGTGGGCCAACGCCCAACTGGAAGCGGGAGCGACCGCCATCGGTTACTTCGACCCCGTGTCCTCGCCAACCATCACACCGCGGGAGCTGTCCCGGCGCACCGGGCTAGACATTGCCAGGCGAACGATCTCTCGCATAAAGGGTCCGGTGGCGATGAGCATGGGCTCGGGGCGCTGCCTGCCGGTGGTCGACGACGTGGCCCGGATGGGTGCGCCCATAATCGCCGCCAGCGCCCTAGAGGACCTGGCCGGGACCAAGACCGCCTGCCAGGGCAGGATGACCGTCCTCGGCAACCTCAACGGGATAGGAATGCGGCGCTGGACCCCGGCGCAGGCGGAGGCGGAGGTCAAAAAGGCCATTGCGGGGGCGGGCCAGGGCGGGGGCTTCATTCTCTGCGACAACCACGGCGAGATTCCCTGGCAGGTGCCCGAGGGAGTGCTCCATGCGATCTCCGACGCGGTAAATGAATGGGGTCGCTACCCCCTGGATTGGGTGGGTCCTTCTTGACGAAGGCTGAGGTCCTTCTGAGGCGGCAGGTTGCCGATTACGCCATGGCCTACGACCTCATGGCCCGCCTCGCGGCGGTCATGAGCGAAATGGAGGCGATCGACAATATCCTCGACCTCTGCACGACCCTATTCGCTCCCGGCAGCCTCACCTACCTGTCAATCGTGCAGGGCAAGGTGGAGCGCGTCCATTCGTGGCCACCGCCGCCAGCGGACGGGGACAGAGTGGATACCGATGGGGCCGGGCATCCGTCCATCGGTACGGCGGTCGAGAGCCGGCCCGAGGAATCGCCCCGGGGCTTTGTCCTGCCGATCGGCCACCAGGGCGAAACGCTGGGCGTCGTCCGGGTGGACGGGATCGCCTACCCCGAGTACCGCCAGCATTACCTCAATCTCGGCCTCGCCCTTGCCAGCGTTTGCGGCCTGGCTATCGCCAACGCCCGAACCTACGAGAAGATGAAGAAGACCGAGGAGGCCCTGGCCGCCGAGCGAGAGCGGCTACGAGTCACTCTGCATTCCATTGGCGACGGCGTCATCGCCACCGACACCGGGGGCCGGGTGGTGATGGTCAACCGGGTCGCCGAGCAGCTTACGGGTTGGAGCCAGGATGAAGCCAGGGGCTTGCCCCTGGCAGATATCTTCCCCATCATCAACGAACAGACACGTGAGACCGTCGAAAACCCGGTGGCGAGGACGCTGGCGACGGGTCAGATAGTAGGGCTGGCCAACCATACAGCGCTTGTCGCCAGAGATGGAACGGAGCGAAGCATCGCCGATAGCGCCGCGCCGATCCGTGACGAGGCCGGCGTGGTTCTCGGCGTGGTCCTCGTGTTTCGAGATGTTTCTGCCGCCAAGTGGGCGGAACTGGAACGCGAGCGGATGCGGAGCGAGGTCAAGGAACTGGTGGCGGAGGCCTATCAGCGCGCCGTGGACCTTGACGCCGTGAACAAGGAGTTGGAGACCTTCGCCTATTCCGTCTCCCACGACCTGCGGGCGCCGTTGCGACACATTGAGGGTTTCGCCCGGGTGCTGCTGGAGGACTACCCCGATAGGCTCGACGAGCAGGGCAAGCGTTACCTCGGGTTCGTAGGGGACGCCGCCCAGCGAATGAGCCAGCTCATCGACGCCTTGCTGGCGCTTTCCCGCGTCACCAGCTTCGAGATGCACCGTCAGCAGGTCGACCTGAGCGCCGTCGCCCGGAGCGTGGCAGACGCCCTGCGCGAGTCGCAGCCAGAGCGGCAGGTCGAGCTAAGTTGCGCCGAGGGCCTCGTGGTAACCGGGGATGGCAGGCTCCTGAGAATAGTTCTGGAGAACCTGCTGGGCAACGCCTGGAAGTTCACCGCCCACCGTCCCGTGGCGCGCGTCGATGTTGGCGTCCTTCCGGCCGATGGGGAGGAAGACGGCAAACCGGTCTATTTCGTGCGGGACAATGGCGCCGGCTTCGACATGGCCTACGCCGACAAGCTGTTTGGCGCCTTCCGGCGATTGCATTCCGAGTCGGAGTTCCCTGGCTCCGGCATTGGCCTGGCCACGGTCCAGCGCATTGTGAGGCGCCACGGTGGCCGTGTGTGGGCCGAAGCGGAGATAGACAAAGGAGCCACGTTCTATTTCATGCTGGGATAATTGGCCAGACCAGAGCTATTCACCACGGAGACACGGAGGCACGGAGAAGCTTCTTGGTCTTGGCCGTCTTCCGTAGACGATCTTATTGATCGTCGCATAGGTTGCTAAGCCTCTGTAGTAGTGGCCGCCCTCTGTCCTTCCGCAGAAGGACAGAGGGCGGCCACTACGGATTTAGATCTTTATGCAGCAATCAGTAGTGGTTCAAACGGCAAATTCATAAGTGCGCTGTCGCGTCGCCATCGTTGGAGCGAATCCTTCCGTCGAAGGATTCGCTCCTAGACCCGTGACGCCAATGACTTGTCGGATTGGCCACTTAGCTGCATTCGATTCTCGTTCGAGCGTGTGCGTCTATCCCAACCATAGTCGAGAGCCACCGTGCCTCCGTGGTGAGATCGTGTTGCTTCCCGCCCCGAATTCCTCTGTGTCCTCTGCGCCTTTCCTGCTCCCGCCAATTTCACTAGTTCGGCCTGCGCTTCCCGCCCCGAATTCCTCTGTGTCCTCTGCGCCCTCACGGTGAAAACCCGACGGCGCGGCCATCACTCGACTTAGCAAGCGGGCACGTATTGACAAACAAAGGCAAGTTTTTGTAGAATGTCGCGCTGCGATCTAGCAATTCGGCGATGAAAGGAATCAGAGGTCCATGATCGAAGTCGAAAAACTAACCAAGTACTATGGGCCCAAGGCGGCGCTGATCGACGCCAGCTTCACGGTCAAGAAAGGCGAGATTGTCGGCCTCATTGGGCTCAATGGCGCGGGAAAGACGACTGCCATGCGCATTCTTACCGGGTATATGCCGCCCACGAGCGGCAAAGCTCGCGTCGCCAGCTACGACGTGGTAGAGAAATCTCTCGAGGTGCGCAAGCGAATGGGCTACATGCCCGAGTCGACTCCCCTCTACACTGACATGTCGGTGCGGGACTATCTCACCTTCATGGGTCGCATAAAGGGGATCGATCGACGCTCAATACGGCACCGGGTAGACGACGTCATGAAGAAAACAGCGACCACGAGTTACTCGAACAACCTCATTGGAACGCTTTCCAAAGGCTACCGGCAGCGTGTCGGCTTGGCTCAGGCGCTGATCCACGATCCAGATGTACTCATTCTCGATGAGCCAACGGTGGGCCTAGACCCGCAGCAGGTACACGAGGTGCGAAAACTCATCAAGGACCTTGCCGGCAAGCACACAGTTATACTCAGCAGCCACATTCTTTCCGAGATCAGCATGATCTGTAGCCACGTGATCATTATTCACGAGGGCAGAATCATTGCCGCTGGAGCACCGGGAAGCCTGTCGAGGGGCAACACGGTTCGTATGGTGGTGCGCGGACCGGAGCGCGACGTGAGGATGAAGCTAGGTGCCGTCGATAAGGTTGTGAAGGTCGGTTGCAAGTCGGTTGAAAGCGGCCTTGGCACTTTCGACGTGGACTGCGCGCCGGGGGCCGACGTGCGGGAAAGGCTGGCTCACGCTGTGGCATCCAACGGATGGGGACTGTTAGAGCTTTCGAGCGGAGGAATTAGTCTGGAGGAAGAATTCCTCGCGTTGGTCAAGAAGGAGGTGCGTATATGAGCAACCTGTTAACAATGACCGGCAAAGAATTGAGGTCGCATTTCGTGTCCCCCATCGCCTACGCGGTGATGGCCTTTTTCCTTGTGCTTAGTGGCTTTTTCTTTGCCACGGCAGTGCTTTTCTCGCAGGATTCATCGCTTCGTTACGTATTCAGCGACATGAGCATCTTACTTTTGCTCATCGTGCCCTTGATAACGATGCGTTTGGTAGCTGAAGAAAAGAAGAGTGGTACCATTGAGCTGCTCCTAACCGCTCCCCTGCGGGACGGCGAGGTTGTGCTCGGCAAGTTTCTCGCCGCGCTGGTCTTTCTGGGTGTTATGCTAGCTGTTACGGGCTACTATGCCCTCCTCATCTGGATCTTTGGTAAACCAGATTGGGGGGCGATAATCTCAGGTTACCTTGGCACGATGCTCCTCGGGGCAGCTTACCTGTCTTTGGGGCTTTTCACCTCGTCTCTGACCCAGAACCAGATCATCGCCGGAGCACTGGGCTTCGCCCTGCTTATGCTGTTTTTCCTGATAAGTTGGGTCGCAGACTTCACTGGGCCGCAGTTCAGCGGCGTGGTGCGCTACCTGGGATTCACGGACCATTTTGACGACTTTACAAAAGGTGTGATCGATCTCAAGGACGCCGTATTCTACATCAGCGTGGTTGCGGTGTCGCTCCTTCTAACGGTGAGAGTTCTCGAGTCGAGGAGGTGGAAATAATGCCAAAGTGGATCGATGACCTGAGTTTGCCGGCTGGCTTTGTCGGGCTGCTCCTTGTGGCGGGAGCGATTGCCTACTATTTCCTCGAGAGCGATTTTGGCTGGACGGTGGGCGTTCTGGCGGCCTTGGGCTTGCTGCTGCTGGGATTGTTTATATACGGCAACTCGGTAGCAATTAGGCGCAGAGTTGGGGCCCGCCAACTTCGATACGGAACAAACGCGGTTGTGATGGTGGCTGCGCTGTTCGGAGTCCTCACTCTGGTAAACTTGTTCTTGGTGAGAAACACGGTGCGATGGGATCTGACCGCGGCGGGGGAGTTCACACTGTCCTCGCAATCCCTCAGGGCGCTGGAGAATGTCAAAGAGCCGGTCAAAGTGATCGGTTTCTTTAGCACAGGAGACGCCAGCGAGCAGAAAGCCAAGGATCTCCTGAAGCAGTACGCCAACAAGAGCGACAAGATCAGCTATGAGTTCGTCGACCCCGACGTCAAACCCACCGAGGTGTTGAAATACGGCTTGGGTGGACCCGGCACGCTGGTGTTCCTCCGCGGAGCACGTCGGCAGGACGCCACCAGCCTTGACGAAAGCAGCATCACCTCTGCCATCATCAGGGTGACCGCCGACAAGCCCATCAAAGTAGCCTTCCTCACCGGTCACGGCGAGAAGTCGCTCGACATTGCCGATAATTCCGGCTACAGGCAAGTGAAAGTCCTTCTGGAGCAGAACAACTATCAGCTCGACACGATCAACCTGACGACCAGTCCTACTCTCACCACCGATTACGCCCTGGTAGTCGTTGCCGGGCCCCGTTCCTCGCTCCTCGAAAAGGAGAAGGAGGCCATGAAGGGGTATCTCGACGCCGGCGGGCGACTGTTGGTGATGGGAGATCCTCGCTTGGACACCGACGTCAACGAGCTGATCTCGAAGTGGGGCGTGGAGATCGGGGCAGGCGTGGTTCTCGACCCGCGCATGGCCGCCGCCGGCGACATGGGTATCGTGGTCGTGCAGAACTACCTTTGGAGTGCGGTAACCAAGGACATGAACGGCCTGCAGACCCTCTTCCCCTACGCTACCAACGTCACGAAGAAGGTCCCGGCGCCTGCGGGAATCTGGTACGACACGCTTCTGGAGTCGTCGGATGCCGGCTGGGTCGAGATGGACAAGGAGACGCCCAGGTTCGATGCGGGCGTGGACATCAAGGGCCCTGTTTCGATGGGTGTTGCGGTCACCGATCAGGCATCGCCTGAGCCGGGATCTCAACCCTCCGCCGTCACCAAGGACCGGCCGAGGCTGGTGGTTTTCGGCGATTCGGACTTTGTCGCCAACGGCTTCATCGGGATGGGCGCCAACGCCGACCTTTTCCTGAACGCCGTCAACTGGTTGGCCCAATCCGAGCAAGAGATTCAGATCAAGCCCAAACCACCGATTCAGAGGTCGATGACGCTTAGCAACGGGCAGAAAAACTTCATGCTGGTTACCACTGTGGGTCTCCTACCGTTCATGGTGCTGGTCGTCGCGGGTGTTGTGGGTTGGCGGACAGGATCTTTCTCTCCGTTGGCCCCGCTAAGACTCCTCGCCAGGCTCTTCAGACGCACCCCGTGGTCAGGAGGGTCGTAGGCATGAGCTATCGCACTACGGTTGCCCTGCTCGTTCTACTGGCCGCGGTTGGCGCCTATATGTACTTCTACGGCCTCCGCCCCGAGGAGCCCGAGGCTCCCGTCGATACCAGCAACCTGAAAGTCTTCAACCTGGAGACGGGGTCTATCCGCTCTCTGGAGGTGAGGCAGGCAGGAAAGAATGTACTGGTCAAGCGGAACTCCCAGGGAGGTTGGGACCTGGCTGAGCCCGAGCAATTCGAGGGGGACAACCCCCGGCTGGTGAACGCCGTGGAGACCGCTGCCACGCTAACGGCCAGCCGGGTCTTCACCGCGACCGAGGTTGGGAGCCTGGCCGACTACGGCCTGGACAAGCCGGAGACGCGAGTGATCATCGGAGTCGGAAGCAACGATTACGCCGAGCTGCTCGTGGGGAATCAGAATCCCGGCGGCTCTGGCAGCTACGTCAAACGGCCGGACAGCGACAACGTGTACCTGGTGGATAGCTACTGGATCAACGTGTTGAAGGGCCTGCTGATCGAGCTGCCAAAGGCCAAGCCGACGCCCACGCCTTTCCCTGAGCCATCGCCGACGCCGGTATCCAGTAGTTAGCAGGTGGCCCTCACCCTAACCCTCTTGCACGGTGGGACAGGGGACTGCCTCGCCTTACTCGGAGTGGTGCCGGTGAGCGTTCCTCTCCCATAGTGGGAGAGGATAGGGTGAGGGTCCCTCATGTCCCCCGAAACAACGGGCACGGTCCTTCTCTCAGAAGGACCGTGCCTCCCCTGCGGACGCCAGCCCGCGCTGCGCGATTCTAGAAGTCCAGCCGAAAACCGGCTTTGAAACGAATTGCTGCGGCCAAGACGAGGCATTGGATTATTTATGCAGCGTGCGTAGCGCGTGGTGATGCCGTCATAATAGGTATTTGAGAGCAGGTGGTATCTTTCTTATC
>JACPQF010000131.1 GCA_016190625.1 Chloroflexota bacterium
AAAAGCGGTGGGGAATCGCATCCGCTTTTTGGCACTATGTGGGGGGCAACAGCAGGTCTGGCAAACAATTCAGACCTCCTAGTGGGGACAGAATTCGCGGGTCTCTGCATATTGCCAGTTTTCGGCTGCATTTCTAGGCGCCCTTCCGCCGCAGCAGATCGTGCTCGGCCTGAACCCGAACTTCTTCGTCACTGAGGCCGACGTGACCTGCTTGAACGGTCAGTTGTCGGGCCGAACCCTGTACTGCTCGCTGCCCCTGTGTCGGATACTGACGCTGAACGAACTTTCGGCTATCATCGGCCACGAGTTGGCCCACTTCAAAGGGTCGGACACCAAATTCAGCAAGAGCTTCTATCCAATCTATCGAGGAACGGCACTGTCAATCGCGTCTCTGCAGTCCGCCGGTGGCGGTTTCTCCGGTTCCGTAGCTCTTCTTCCTGCTCTCGCTATTTTTGGTTACTTCCTCGAGTGTTTCTCGGTTGCTGAGAGCGAGATTAGCCGAGACCGGGAGTTGGTTGCCGACAGAGAAGGAGCAAATATTTCTGACCGTGCCTCAGCTTCGACGGCCCAGGTGAAAATTCACGCGTTTGCGGGCCTCTGGGATGGCTTTCAGAGCGCCGCAGTCGGGGTTCTCCGGCAAGGGAAGGCTTTTGTCAACGCGAGCCTGGCTTATGCACAGGCCGTATCGGACCATGCCAATCCGGAGGCGTTGAAGGGTATCGCTGAAACCCAGGTAAGCCATCCGACGAACTCCCACCCGCCTCTGGGAAGCCGCCTCCAGTCTTTGGGTTGTTCTCTCGAAGACCTTGCTGAGGCCGCCTTGGCAGTCAATCCCATCCAACCTGCTGTCGCCCTGATTGCGGACCCGGAGACCAAGGAAAAAGAACTTAGCCTGGCGTATCAAGTGATCATAGCCCGCCGGGAGGGAATCAACTTGACTGCTATCGAAAAAGGCAATCGCGAGCCGGAGAGGGTTGGTTGAGACACAGTGCGTAGCTGCGGGCGCCTCGCTGCCCCTTCGAGCGTTCGAAATGGTTTGAATTTGGGCGCCAATCCGGATGGGGTTGCCTATGGCGCCCCGGCTAGGTCGCTCAACCGCTTGAGGTCGGCCTCGAGGGCTTTCTGCTCCTCGCCGTACTTGGCCCAGTCGCCAGCCCGCTGCGCCTCGATGGCCCGGTTATAGTGATCTTGAGCCGAGCGCACGGTGGCGACGACGGTGCCGGCGATGGCGGGAGACAATGGAGTGATGGTTGTCACCCCTGTGGTTGGCGCCATACCTTCAAAGACGCGGCTCAAGCTGTCTGCTAGGGTGGATTCCATGGCAATGCGGGGACCGTTGGCCACTACTATGCGTTTCAGCTCGGGCAGATGGCTGGTTTCCGCCTGCAAATAAATAGGCTCGACATAAAGCAGCGACTGCTCAATGGGTATGACTAGCAGATTGCCCCGGATGACCCTCGATCCCAGTTGGTTCCACAAAGTCAACTGCTGCGAGATCGTGGGATCCTGATTGATTCTCGCCTCTATTTGGTTGGGGCCATAAACGAGTTTGTCCTTGGGGAAGCGGTAGGCCAGCAGCTTCCCGTAGTTCTCGCCGTCCGACCGCGCCGCCAGCCAGGTGATCATATTGTCCTTATTCGACGGGGTGTAGGGCAAGATGAGCATGAACTCCGCCTTGGTCTCGCCGGGGATCTTCATTATGATGTAGTATGGCTCCAAGGACGTGACGCCGCCGGCAGCCCCCCTCGCCGGAATGCTCCAGAGATCCTCACGGTTGTAAAACACTTGAGGATCTTGCATGTGATAGGTGCGGTACATCGTCGCCTGGACGTTGAACAGACCCTCGGGATAGCGCAGGTGTCCCCGCAGCGAGGCTGGCATATCGTTCAGCGAGCTGAATAGGGCCGGGAAAATAGCTGCGTAGGTTCTGATAACGGGGTCGGACGGGTCGGCAACGTAAAACTTCACCGAACCATCGTAGGCGTCGACCGTAACCTTGACGCTATTGCGAATGTAGTTCAGGCGATCTTGGTAAGGTTGCGAATACGGATAGCGGTTGGTGTGAGTGTAGCCGTCGACGACCCACACGAGACGTCCGTCGGCGATGACAATATAGGGGTCCCTATCGAAAATCAGAAAAGGTGCGAGCTTCTCCACCCGCTCACGGATGTTGCGCCGCATTAGCAGGCGACTATCTTGGGTAAGATAGTTGGTGAGCAGGATGTTGGCATCGTTGAGGGACCAGGCAAAGGCCATCTTGCGCAGCGAGGAGTTGAGCATAATCCCGCTCTGGCCGGCATAGTTCGTGTAGACGTTCTCGTCGCCCTTGGGGTAGTCGAATTCCTTTTCTTTGGTGTTCACGATCACGTAGCTGCTGGTTTTTTCGCCGTAGTATATTTCGGGCCTGGCGATCTTTATCTGGCCGGTCGGCGGGACGTCTTTGGCAAACAGCACCGGAAGGCCCTCAGGCGTGACCTCGTTGACCGGGCTAACCGCCACACCATAGCCGTGGGTAAACTGGAGCCGGCGGTTCACCCAGGTCTGGGCCTCCTGGGCTAGCTTCTCTGGCGAGAGTTCCCTGACGCTGAGCATAACCTGGCGTAGCTGGCCGTCGATCTGGTAGCGATCGATGTCGACGTCGTTGAAATCGTAGTAGAGCCTTATAGTTTGAATCTGATTGTAAGTATCTCTTAGGGGCCGGTAATCCCAGAGCCGGACGTTATTGATGGTCTCGCGATTCCGTCTCAGCGCCTCGGCAGCCAAAGTCTCCTGGGCAGGAAACGGCTTTTCCTCTACCCCGTCGAGACCGTAAGCCTGCCTAGTCATCTTGATGTTGCTCTCGATGAAGGGCTTTTCCTTGGCCAGCTCGCTGGGTTCGACCTGAAACTGCTGTACGAAGGCGGGATAAATGCCCGCCGCCACAATGGCGGCGACCAGCAGCAGCCCGACGCCAATCGCCGGAAGAAGAACACCACGCAGAAACACGTTGACGACCAGGAGAATGGCGCTTATGACCGCGAGACTCGCCAGCAACTGGAGAGCTCCCCATTGGGCAGAGACGTCTGTGTAGCCGGCGCCAAACACAACCCCTCGCGTGGAGTAGACGATCTCGTATATGTCCAGCCAGAAGTTCCAGGCTAACAGCAGAAAGAAGACCGCCCCGAGGGCTGAGACGTGGCCCTTGATGGCGGGCGTCAGCCGGAAGTCGAAGCGCCGGCGGCCAAAGTTGAAGCCGTAAGTCAGCACGGTTGCGGCCAAAATCAGCACGACGGCGGCGATTAGCCACGACTGGAGGAAGCGGTAAAAGGGAAGAACAAAAGTGAAGAAGCTGATGTCCTGTCCGAAAAGAGGGTCCGTGGCGCCGAAAGAGGCGGCGTTACGGTAAAGCAGGATGCCCTCCCAGTTCCCCGCGGCGCTGGCTCCCATGAGCAGACCGAGGAGAACCGACCCTCCGATCAAAAGAAGGAGGATCCAGCGGTCTCCGGGCACTAGCTCCTGCCTGGGGATGAACCAAAGGTCGCCCCGCGACGAAAGCTTCCTGGCCAGCAGCAGATTAGCGATCATGGCCAACGAGAATACGGCAGTGGCGGCGAGAAAGACGTAAACCTGAGTTAGAAGAATGGTTCTATAGACGCTGGCAAAGCCAAGGCTATCGAACCAGGTCCATTCGGTGTAGATGCCAGAAAACACCGCCCAGAGAACGAAAATGACGAGAAGAATTCCGCCGGCCCAGGCCAGCGATATGCCGCAGCCGAGGTTCTCTACAGGGTTGTCCTCGCCTGCCGGTGCCCGTTGTGCGCCCATTGACTATTCCCCCGGTTAGCACGATTATTCAGGGCGAAAGTCGGGTATCCCTAACATCTTCCGAATCGAGTGCCAGCGACGGCGCCTCTCCCTACATCCTCGAGAAGCGCATGCGACTTCCGCCCATCGATTATGCAGGCAGAGGTGACGCCTGCCAAACTCCGTAGACAGGCCTCGACCTTGGGAAGCATTCCTCCCGAGATCACGCCTGCTGCGATCAGCTCCTGCGCTCCGGCCTCGTCCAACGATGGCACCAGCGATCCGGCCTTATCCAGAATGCCCTCGACGTCGGTCAAGAAGACCAGCCTATCGCCGCCAAGGGCTGCCGCGATGCCGCCGGCCACCGCGTCGGCGTTGATGTTCAAGAGCTTGCCCGCTGAGCCATTGGCGCCGGCCTCGCCTTCCTCCAAGCCAACCGGGGCGATGACGGGCATGTAGCCAGCGCTCAGCACCGCCTTGACCAGACCCAGATTGAAGCGAACGACGTCGCCGACCATACCCAGCTCGGGATCCCTGACCCTGGCCTCGATGAGCCGGCCGTCGGCGCCGCAGAAGCCGATGGCCCTGCCGCCGAGGGAGTTTATCTGGGCGACCAACTCCTTATTCACCAGTCCGGCCAGAACGGCCACCGCTACCTTGAGACTGTCGGCGTCGGTTACCCTCAGACCGCGCACGAAGCGTGTGGGCACGCCTTGCTTGCCCAGCCAATCCGTAATGGTCTTGCCGCCACCGTGAATCACGACGGGCGAGAAGCCATTTCGCTGCAACGCCGCTAGGTCAGCGATGGTGGTATCATGGCTGCCGAGAGTGCTGCCACCGATCTTTACGAAAAGCCGCGCGCCGACGCCGCTCATCTCGCATCCTGCCTACGTAGTGTATGCACTGTTTATTCTCACATACTCTTCCGTTAGATCGCAACCCCAGGCCGTTGCCTTGTAAGCCCCTAGATTAAGCCGGACCGTGATAAACACCTCCGGCCTGTTGAGAACGCCGCTGGCGAGCTTCTTGTCGAAGGGCAGGGGCCGTCCAGCCCGCATGAGTTGGAGGTCGTCGATGAACACGTCCGTTTTCGCTTCGACCATCTCCGCGCCGCTCCGTCCCGCCGCCGCAAGGATCCTGCCCCAGTTGGGGTCGTTGCCGTGGACGGCCGCCTTGAGCAATGGGGAGCTGGCGATGGTCCGGGCCATCAGCCGCGCGTCGGTTTCGCTGAGAGCACCTTCCACATTGACCTCGATCAGCTTGGTGGCTCCCTCGCCGTCCCTGGCGATCTCCTTGGCGAGGTAGGTGCAGACGTAGGTGAGTGCCGCCTGGAAGGTTGCCGCATCTGGCGAAACATCGCCTGGACTCTTTCCCACGGGAGGATTACCAGCCTGTCCGTTAGCTAACAGAAACAGGCTGTCGCTCGTGCTGGTGTCGGAATCGATGGTAACCATGTTGAAAGAAAGGTCGGCTGCTCGCCGCAGGGCAGTCTGGAGGAAGCCGGGCTCGACGGCGGCGTCGGTGGTGACGAAGGCCAGCATTGTCGCCATATTGGGATGAATCATCCCGGCGCCTTTGGCGGCGCCACCAATGGTGACCTTAGCGCCGCCAAGCTCAACCCAGATCGCGATCTCTTTAGTGCGAGTATCGGTGGTGATGATGGCGCGGGCAAAATCGTGGCCCCCATCCTCCGACAGGCGAACGCCATCTATGCCGGTGACGATCTTGTCCATCGGCAGCAGCACGCCGATGACGCCGGTGCCGGCCACCAGCACGTCGCCGGCCTGAACTCCCAGCTTGGCCGCCGTCAGCGCCGCCATCTGGCGAGCGTCCGCCAATCCCTGATCGCCCGTGCAGGCGTTGGCCCGGCCACTGTTGACCACTACCGCCTGCGCCCGATTATCGGTGAGGTTGCTCTCGGAGACGATCACCGGCGCCGACCTAACCTTGTTGGTAGTGAACACGCCGGCTGCGGTGCAGGGCGTTACCGAGGCGAGGATGGCGACGTCCCGGGCATCCGGCTTCGGACTCTTGATTCCGGCGTAAGCCGAGCCGGCTATGAACCCCTTCGGACTAGCTACTGTTCCCTCAGGAATCACCGCGAAATCCTGCGACTCCATTCCCTCTCCCTTCACGTTGCGCCCCGCACAAGTATACACCCCGAGACAGGGGAGCGCAAGGTGTCGGTTGGGTTGACATCTGAACCCTTCTCGTGGTTCAATTGCAGGGGACGCGGTGCTCACCAGCGGACCCGAGACTTGCAATCCGTAAGGATTTGAGCGATCGTGGGGCGTCCTTCCGCCCAAGGATTCGGCCTTACATCTAGATAATCCGGCGCAATCGTCGTTGTACGTGCGCCTGCCGTAGGGGCGAATCCTTCCGCAGAAGGACGCCCCCTACAGTAGATGACCACCGAGCGAGCGGTTAGCATTCGTCGGCGCCGGATTATTTAGCCAGCGCGAGTGACTGTTGCTCGAAGAATTGGCCAGGCGCTCAGGGCGAATACGAACCGCCATGTGAGCCACGACGACAGACAAGAACGAGGAATGATTATGGAGAAGACCAAGTTCGACAAGGAGATGATCATCGGCGACGTGTTGGCCATGCATCCCGGGGCGGAAGAGGTCATAAAGAAGTATTTCGGCACCGGCTGCTTCACCTGCCCCGGCATGAAGATGGAATCCATCTCGTTCGGGGCGATGATGCACGGCATCGATCCCGAACTAGTGGTAAAGGACCTGAACGCGCTGTAGGGGTTAGTACTCAGCCTTCAGCGGTCAGCCTTCAGCCGTCAGCTCTTAGCCTGCGAAACTCATTCGAAGCGGCGCGAAAGCTGGGGAAGACCCGCAGGGCAAGCCTCCAAAGCTGAAAGCTGACAGCCCACACCTGAAAGCTGACGGCCGACCGCTGACCGCTACTGGCACAGAAACTGCAGCCCCATGAAGGGCCGGAGGAAGTCCGGCAGGTAACGGAGGTGCAACATGGCTGTTGCCGAAGTCAGCATCGAGCCGATCGGAACCTGTTCGACAAGCGTAAGCGACTTGATCACCGCCTGCGTGGGTGTGCTGGAGAAGCAGACCGACGTAAAATGGGACGTGACGGCCATGGGGACCATTCTCGAAGGCGACCGGGCCAGGATCCTGTCTCTCGTGGGGCAGATGGACGACGCCTGCGTGAAGGCCGGCGCGCCCCGGGTCCTCACCAACCTGCGGATCGACGAGCGCTCCGACAAGGTCCTGCACATGGACGAGATGGAGAGCGAAGTCGAATCCCAATTCGGCAGGGCCTAGAGGTAGCTCCGAGCTTGGTGGCCCAGCAGCTACAGTACTCTGCCAACCGTAGGGGCGTCCTTCCCAGAAGGATGGCCCCTACTTTGATTCTTTCGCCATTGGACTTGACCTCTCCCCCAACAATGTGTATCATACCCTTACCAAGGGCCGACTGACCTGCGGGCGTCGCCCCCAAGCATAACCGATATTTCTATCCCCCGGAGATTCATCGAGCTGCAAGGTATGTTTTCGTTGGGTGGAGGAGGTAGTGTTGCGTTATCCATTTGTCCGCGTAATGGCCGTTGCCGCTGGTCTTTCCGTGGCCGCTCTCATCCCCTTGGGCGCTCGGCTTGGCTCGATCACGACGCCCCCGTTGAATACGGTGAGCCTTCATGAGACATCCCGCCCGACGGCTGTCCCCACACAGGAACGCGAGACGGTTGCCCCCAGCGCGCGCGGCCCGCGTCTTGAAGAGCCGCCGTTGACCTTGGAGCACAGCTTCATTCTCGTGTCGGTAGCCCCGGCGCAGGCGTCGCAGCAGGAAACCAAAGTTCCGGCCTCGGTCACTATCGCCCAGGCGATGTTGGAATCCGATCTTGGACGCAGCGGACTTAGCCAAAACGCCAACAACTACTTCGGCATCAAGGCGCGTCCGGACCCCGGGCCCGCTGGCGTCGTCTACATGAACACCTGGGAAGTCGTCGGGGGGAAGAACGTCACGGTCAAGGAGCCTTTCCGGGCCTACCACAATGCCGACGAATCCTTTGTCGATCACGGGAAGTTCCTCTCGGAGCGCCCCCTCTACAGCGCCGCCTTCAAGTACACCGGCGACCCCAAGCAGTTCGCCCGGGAGATCCACAAGGCCGGCTACGCCACCGATCCCAACTATTCCAGCAAGCTGATCGCCTTGATGGACAAGTTCAACTTGTACCAGTACGATCTCAAGTAGGGCCGCAGCCGCTTCCTCGGTGGGGACGTTACTGTCTACGGGCTTTGGGAGTAGATTGAACGGAAGCATGCCAGCATCCGTTCAATCCGCTCCCAGGACCCAGTTGACAGCAGTCTCCTAGGCTTCATCGCGCTTGTCAAACGGGAACGATCATGGTAGTATACCGGCGGATTCGGGCCGGATTGGGGGACACCCTGTTAGATCATGTCGCCACCGATGAAAACTGCGACCAACTGATTGAGCGGCTGGCCGCGTGGATCGAGCAGAAGGGGCTGTCGGGCCCGGCGGTTCTGTTTCTCGAAGCAAATAAGCCTCTGAGCTTCGTCGCCAGCCAGACCATGCTGCTGTTCCAGCCTATTTTGAGTCTGGCCGTGAACGGCCGATTGCCTGAGGATCTCGCCCTCCTGTTCGAGGACAGGGCGAAGCTGGACCGATTGATCAGAAGACTCGAGCGAGGGCGCGGATAAGCTGGATGTCCATTCTACAGGGTCTCATCAACCTGATCGCCGATCTGTATTACGACCTGGTGTACTACGCCAGCATTAGGCAAGGATCTGGTTTTGTTCTCGGTTTGGCAGCGATTGTCATTCTCAGCGGCCTGACCCTGTATTTCTCGCGGCGACTTCGACCACCTCGCTCCCCTTTTCTGCGACGGATCGAGGGGGTCGCCGATCTCGATCGGAACGTGGAAGCCGCCGTCGAAGACGGCAGGTCGCTCCATTTCTCGCTCGGCACTGGCTCTCTGGGCGACAGCCTCACCGTTCAAACTCTGGCAGGGTTGGACTTGTCGAAGGAGATGGGCCGCAAGGCCGCGGCGTCCGGCCCTCCCCTAATTGCCACGACCTCTAGCGCCCTCGCCTTCCCCATTCTAGAAAGCGTGGTCCACCGCGCCTATGCTGAGACGACTGGCGGCCTGGGCTATCAGGAGGACAACAGCCGGTTCATCGCTCCCGATCCGGTTGCCTACGCCGCGGGAGTGATGCAGATCGTTGAGGAGGAGGACGTCGGGTTCAACGTGATGGCGGGATCTTTCGGTCCGGAGTACCTCCTCATGGGAGAAGCGGCGGCCAAACGGGGCGTCAAACAACTGGTGGCGGCGGCGGATCCCACGGTTCTGCCGTTCGTCGTGGCGACGGCCGATTATCCGGTCATCGGCGAGGAGCTTTTCGCTCTCAGTGCCTATGTGCGCCCCACGCCTGTCCGCCTAGGCAGCGTTATGGCTCAGGACACGTTCCGTTTGATCGTGGTGATCTTGATCTTGGCCCTGACGATCCTCCTGGCGGTGGATCCGGAGCTTGGTAGACAGCTTGGCCTTGGCTTGTAGATTTCTTTCAGGAGGACGTCGGTGAAGCGGGCCGTACCGGTGGCTATCGCCTCAGGCGTAGGAATCATCATCTTACTGACGTCTTTTGTCGACGGTTCCGACGTGTTGCTGAGCGCTCGAGACCTGATCCTCCGCTGGGTGACGATTCTCGGAGCCTTCGCTCTCATCCTCGGCATCGCCAACGTTCTCCGGGTGCACGTGAGGAGGATAATCAAGGCCGAGCCCGGCTGGATCTATAGCTTCGTCCTGCTGGCCGTAATGCTGTTTGTGATCGTCATGGGCGTTCTGCCGGGTGGCGGTGGCTTGATGAACCCGTTCGTCGATTGGACTTTCACCTATGTTTTCCTGCCGCTCAACGCCACCATTTTCTCTTTGCTCGCGTTTTTCGTAGCTTCCGCCGCCTACCGGACTTTTCGCCTGCGCAGCTCCGAGGCGACGGTGATGGTCGTCGCCGGCCTCATTGTCCTCGTCGGCCAGGTTCCCTTGGGGGGGCTCGTCCCTGGCCTGTCGGCGTTTTCTGGCTGGTTGCTCGATACCCCGGTGATGGCCGCGGTGCGGGGCATCCTTCTCGGCGTGGCTCTTGGCACGATCACGGCGGGGCTGCGTCTCATCGGCGGCGCCGACAAGCAATATCTGGAGTGAGTCTACATGAGAGGAACGACCTGCTCATTCCCCGAAGCATGGCGTCATGCTGAGCCGCAGCGAAGCATCTGGCGGGGGGAGGCCCCCCACCCCAGACTCTTCGCTGCGGCTCAGAGTGACGATGAAAGAGCGATGGGTGGGAGGAGTCACTATTGATCTACTGCCCGTTTTGCGATACAGGCAATAGGAGCGGGAGCAAGTTCTGCAACGAGTGCGGCGCTGCGCTGGGCGAGCAGAGCCTGATCTGCCCCCATTGCTCATCGCTAAACCCACCGGCTAACCGGTTTTGCCGAGCATGCGGCCATGCCCTCCCGGAGTTGGCGTCATTAGCATCAATGGCGGTGGAACCGGCGGCGATCTCCGCTGGTGAGGAGGAGCTCGACGATGAGCTGCCCTCGCTCGAGGCCGACGTACCTACTCTCGATGCGCCTGCGCCCACTGCCTCAGAGCGGGCGGCCGCCGACACGCCAACCGAGGATCTGGCGCTTTCAGTTCTCCCGGCCGGCGAGACCACGGCCACTCGAGGTCTGGTACAAGATGGCCTCGATCCCGCAGCGGTCGAAGCCACGGCTTTGCCCATCTTGGACGAGAAAATGCGGCGGCCAAGTGAGCTGCCGGCGTGGCTAGATATCCCCGAGCCGCCGCCAGCGCCGCGGGAGCTTCCCAATTGGCTGCTTGCTCCCGAGCCACCACCGCGGGCTCTTCCCTCTTGGTTGCCTCTGCAGGAGGCGCCGCCCCAGCGGACCCTTCCTCCGTGGCTGTTTACGCCAGAGGCGCCGCCGCCTCCCGTTCGATCGCTACCGGATTGGCTATTCCTTGTCGAACCGGGGGTCCGCCTTCCGGAGGAACCAGCAAAAGCGCTTCCGGCCTGGCTGTTTCCACCGGAGACGGAAACTCTGCCACCGCGTGGGGCTACTGTCAACGGATTTCTGGGAACGGATTGCACGGATTCCCAAGCCATTCGGTTCAATCCGCTGCCGAAATCCGTTGACAGCAACGTCCCCCCGGTTTCCCGCCTTCTGCCGGCCTGGCTTTTCCTGCCTGACGAGACGCCGCTGATCGAGAGGGTGCTTCCCGAATGGCTCTTCCTGCCAGACGATTCGCCAGCGCCAAAGCGCTTTCTGCCGGCCTGGCTCGACACACGTGAGCCGGGCAAGCCGAGGCTCCTTCCCTCTTGGCTGTTCGCCGTGGAAGAGACGCCTCTCCCCTTGCCGGTGGTTCACTCGCTGCCATCCTGGCTGTTTTTGACCGATCCAGGGGAAGAAACGGCGATGCCGCCCAGCCTCGAGGCGGCCGAGGCACCGGCGTCTCCTGCCCGCCAGACTATCGTCCTGGCCCGGCCATTCCAGTCTCCTCAGACTCCGCGCAGGGCGTCCTTGGCAGCAGGCCCTGAGGGCGCTCGTGCGCCAAGCTATGAGGAGGTCTTCGCCGATATTCTGCAGCCCAAAGCCGAGGTCACGCCATCGGTCTCACTGCCGAATGGGCCGCGCCGGTTCAAATTGGCCTCGGTGATCCTCATATTGGTCGTGGCTCTCCCCCTGTTCCTGCCGATGGGCATCAACGTCGAGCCCCGGCAGGACACGACCCGCGTGTTTGACACCCTGCAGGCCCTGCCGCCGGCAGCCAATGTGCTGGTGGCCTTCGAGTGGTCGCCCGGGACCGACGAAGAAATGGCGCCCATCGCCGAGGCGCTGGTTCGCCATCTTGTGAAGCGGAGGGCGAAGATCGTGGCCGTTAGCCTGACACCAGAAGGAGGCAAACTCGCTCAGCGGGTGTTGGACCAGACGCTGCTGGGAGCCACCAGCTACAAGTATGGCAAGCAGATCGTCAACCTCGGCTATCGTCCCGGCGGCGAGGCGGCGATTCGGAGCATGTTGGTCGACCTTCCCAACACTTACGGGGTCGACCATTTCGGCATTCCCGTCAAGGATTTGCCCCTGGTCGGGGAGGTCAAGAGTCTCAAGGGGGCTGACCTCATAGTGGTGCTGGCCGCCGAGCCGGAGAACCTGCTGAGCTGGATAACCCAGGCATCGTCGGCCTACCAGGGAATACGCATGGTGGCCGGCGTGAGCGCGGCGGCGCTCCCGTGGACCCGACCCTTCGCGTCCGCCAGCCAGGCCGCCCAATTGAAGGGGATGCTAGTCGGCATCAGGGGAGCGGCAGAATACGAGTTGTCTATGGGCGAGTCGAGGCTAGGCGTCGCCGCCACGGATGCCCAGTCGCTTGGCGCTATCTTCCTCGCGCTGGCGATCGCTTTCGGCAACCTCGCCCATCTGCGAGCGCGCCTGAATAAGCCGAAGCTGGCGCGCGCTTCGCAGCCTGGCCCGGTCGGGAGGTGACCATGGACCTATCGACCGTCGGCGTTTGGGTGGCGGCAGCTCTGACCTTGATGGTGCTGAGCTACGTTCTCTCCGACAGTCCGCTTTACAAGCTGGCCGAGCACATCTTCGTGGGATCGTCCATCGGTTGGACTTTCGTGCTGCTCTACCAAAACGTCCTGCTCGGCGGTCTAGTTTTGGAGCTAAGGGATGCGCCGGAGAAGAATCTGCCTCTGCTCATTCCCCTGGCATTGGGCATCCTATTGCTTCTCCGCCCCATCAGGTCACTTGCCTGGCTAGGAAATCCCTCGCTTGCCCTGGTCGTCGGCGCCGGCGCCGCTCTGGCGATTGCGGGCGCCTCTGCGGGCCTGCTGGCCCCCCAGGCGCTAGCGACCGTGCTGCCCATTGTCCCAGGGCAGCCTGGCTGGGACGCCTGGCGGGTGAGTCTCAGCAACCTGGCCGTCGTCGTCGGCGTCGTTTGCGTGCTCCTCTATTTCCACTTCACTGGCAAGCAGCTTGGGCGATATGGCCGGCCGGTTGAGCTGGCCGCTAGCCTGGGGAAGTACTTCATGATGGTCGCCTTCGGGGCGCTGTTCGCCTCGATTGCCATCTCGCGTCTCACGCTACTCGTCGGGAGGATCAGCTTCCTGTTGGACGTGGTTAGAAATGGTTGGTGAACGAGCAGAATCGATTCTAGCGTTCGATTGCGGCTCGGCGTTGTCCAAGGCGGTCCTGATCGACAAGGTTGCCGGGGAGTTCCGCTTTATCGCCGTCGGTGAGGCGGCGACTACGCCGGGCAAAGCTGCCGAAGGACTGGCCGAGGCGGCGAGCGATATCGAGGCGAAGACAGGACGGCACTTGCTGCACGGCGACGCTTTGATGCTTCCCGAAGGTCTCGACGGCAGCGGCGTCGACGCGACGGTGCTGGCCTGGAGCGCCGGGCAGCCGCTGCGCCTTGTTGCCGCCGGAGTGGCCTCCTCCCAGTCCACCGAAGACGCGGCCGCCGTCGCCGCCGGTGCGGCGGCCGAGGTGGTCGCCTCGTTCTGCCTGCAGGACATCAGAGGAAAGGACCGTCGCGAGGAAAAGGTCAAGCAGATAAGGGAATCGCAGGCCGACGTGCTGCTGCTGGTTACCGGGGCCGACAGAGGGGGAGCCCTCCTCGCCGAGATCTGCGACTTTATCGCCAGGCTAGGGCTGGTGGGAAAGAACGGAACGAAGTTCCCGCTTCTTCTGGTGGGCAGCCGCCCGGCCTGCATAGAGGTCGCCAACATCCTCGGCGCCGTGCTGGACCTGTACATGGTCGGGTCCGTTCGTTCGGCGGCAGTCTCGTCTACCGCCGGACCGGCGATCTGCCGTCTGAACGATCTGTACGTGGATCTCTCGACCGACGGGGGCAAGCATCTTGGCGCCTTACTGGGGGACAAATGGAGCGCCAAGGTGGCGGCGCCCAGAGCCGTCGACGTCGTCGCTCAGTTCATGGCAAGGCGAATTGGGGCCAGCGTGTTGGTGGTGGACGTCGGCGCGAGCGCCACTACTTTGGCCGCGGCGTCCGGTGGTGGGGGCAACGCCCGTGTCTGGCCCCGCTACGGCATGGGGACCGGCATCGGCGGCGTTCTGGCCGGGACAGGCATTGCTTCCATCGCCAAATGGCTGCCTTTCGCGTGCGACGAGGAACGGGCGCTGGCCGTGGGACTGAACAAGTCCTTGCGTCCCCTGACGGTTCCTCAATTGGCGGAGGAGCTATCGATCGAAGAGGCCTTCGCCCGGGCGGCCATCGAAAACGCGTACCGAAGCGTCGAGATCGAGACCGGCGCCATCGTGGCGACCGGCGGGTTTCTCACCCATCTTCCCGACTGGGGCCGTATCGCCCTGCTTCTTCTCGATGCTCTGCAGCCAGGCGGGGTCACGACGCTTTTCAGCGACGAGTTGGGGCTTCTGCCATCGCTGGGCGCTGTGGCTCACGCCTTCCCTCAGGCCGCCGGCGAGGTTCTCTTCAAGGACGCTTTGGTAACCCTTGGCGCCGCCGTTGCCTTACCCGGGTCCGGCAGGGACGGCAAACCAGCGGCCCGGGTTAGGATCGAATCTGCCGAGGGTGGCGAGGCGAAGGTGGAAGTTTGCTGGGGTGAGATTCGGGTTATTCCCCTCGCTGAGGGGCATAAGGCCCGACTGACGGTACAGCCGGCGCAAGACTCCCGTCTGGGCGAGAATCGCAAGCGCCGGATCGTCGATACCGAGGTAAGCGGCGGCGTCCTGGGAGTAATCGTCGACGCGCGAGGCCGGCCGCTAACTTTGTCGTCAGACCCAGGCAAGCGCATTGAAAAGCTATCCGCCTGGCGTAGCGCAATGCAGTGCAAGAGTTTAGGGTTTAGGGAAGCCCCTTTACCCTCAACCCTCATCCCTCAATCCTAAGCCGTAAGGGGAGCTCTCGTGATCAAGCCACTCGCGATCAGAATCGATCCATCCACCGTCTATCGGGTTGAACGACATCTGCCGACGGAAGGTGATATCATCGTAAGCGTTGGCGACGCGGTCCAGGCCGCGACGCCCATCGCCCGCGTTCTGCTGCCGGCACCCCCGGCCAACGTGCCGGTAGCGGCAACGCTTGACGTGCGCCCCAGGGACCTTGTTGTCTATCTGGTTAGGCAGGTTGGCGAACAGGTAAAGGCGAACGGAGTGATAGGCCGCCGGCGAGCTTCCGTTTGGCAGAGCAAGCGGGAGTGCGTTTCGCCCATCGATGGCACGGTCGAGTCCGTCGACTATGAACTTGGCCATGTCACCATCCGGCGGTCCCAGAAGCCAACCGCCATCTGGGCCGAAGCGGTCGGCCGGGTGACGGAGGTTATCCCCCGAAGGGCGGTGGTCATCCAGACTAGCGCGGCGGTGATTCAAGGCTCACTCGGTCTCGGCGAAGAGGTATTCGGCCTGCTAAAGGTGATAGGAGACCGACCAGACGACTTGATCTCAGTCGATGATCTGGACCGGAGCTGCCTTGGCTGCATTCTCGCCGGCGGCGGCATTGAGAACGATGAGGTGCTGGTCACGGCGGAGGTGGTAGGGGTCAAGGGGCTGATCTTGGGCGGCGTCAGGGCAGTCGGCCACGAGAGATGGCCGGTCCTCGGCGGATCCATCTCTCCGACTATCGTGCTGACCGGTGGCTTTGGCGAGGCGGGGATTTTCCCGCCTGCTTTTGAGGTTCTCCTGAGGAACCAGGGAAAGCAGGTGTGGCTCCGACCTGGCGGCCCAAACCAGGAAGCGGGCCGGGTCCGGGCCGAAGTGGTCGTCATGCACTCCGACGAGCCGCCGGGAAACGTCCATCCTTCAGCCGAAGCACCCGCCCTGGCCGTCGGCGCCCGGGCGCGGGTCGCCAGACCACCACATCTGGGTCTGGACTGCCGGATCGCCGCCTTGCCGCGCCTGCCGCGGGAGCTGGAGAGCGGCCTGCGCGCCCTCGTAGCCGAGGTCGAGACCGACGATGGACGGCGGGTCACAGTTCCCTTGGTCAATCTTGAACTGACGGGATAGACGAGCTGTCGCACGCGTGTAGGACGACACGACACTTATCGCGTACGGCAATCCGCAGCTCCAGTTAATGACAGGAGTTACGCGGTGGAACTCCTGTTGACGGTGCTGTGCTGTCGTACGAGTAGGGGCGAATCCTTCCGCCGAAGGATTAGCCCACTCAGGGCTTGAGCACCACTACCGTGACCCGCAGGGCGGACGCCGTTCGCCCCTACACTGTTGAGCCGCATCAAAACCGCACTGCGTAATGAGTTCGTCTGGAACTGGAGGAAAAGGGCTTGACAGGCGAGCTTTTTGTGCTAATATATAAACGCTTCTTTATGTGTAGGGCTCGGGCCGTTCAGGAGACGGAGTTGACATGAGAGAGTTGAAGGTCGCTCTTAAGGCGCTTGCCGATACGTCCAGGCTGGGGATCATCCAAAAGCTGGGTGGCTGCGAGGAGACCACGGTCACCGATCTAGCGCTGCTGGTCCGGATCAGCCAGCCGCTCATCTCGTGGCACCTCCGGATTCTCCGGCGGGCGGGCCTCGTCCACACGAGGCGCCGGGGGAGGACCGTCTATTGCAGCCTGAATCGGGACCGGCTGTTCTGGGTCCAAGACGAAGTCTCGAAGCTAGCCAAGGCGCAGAATATCGACGAAGGGAATTATTCTCGCGGACTTCTGATGGCGGATAAGCCGCTGGAAGCCTAGCCTTCTTCCGGGATACGGCCGGGGCTTCGATCAGAAGATCATGAAGACAGGGAAGGAAAGGAGCATGACAGAGGTTGGGTGAAATCAACGTAGCTATAGTGGGGGTGGGGAACTGCGCTTCCTCGCTCGTTCAGGGAGTGCATTTCTACCGCGACGCCAAGGAAGATGAGTTCATTCCAGGACTCATGCACCCGAATCTCGGCGGCTACCACATCAGGGACATCAACTTTGTGGCCGCTATCGACATCGACCAAAACAAGGTCGGCAAGGACCTGGCGGAGGCGATCTATACCCCCCCTAACAACACTTACAAGTTTGCCGATGTGCCCAAGCTCAACGTCAAGGTGGAGCGGGGCATGACTCACGACGGGCTGGGCAAGTATCTATCGGAGATCATCACCAAGGCGCCCGGAGCTACCGCCAATATCGAGCGGATCCTCAGGGAGACGGGAACCCAGGTCGTTATCAACTATCTCCCCGTAGGGAGCGAAGAGGCGACCAAGTGGTATGTGGAGCAAGTGCTCGCCGCGGGGTGCGCTTTTGTTAACTGCATTCCCGTGTTCATCGCCCGCGAGAAGTACTGGTCCGACCGCTTTGCCGAGAAGGGGCTGCCGATCATCGGCGACGACATAAAGTCACAGGTGGGAGCGACGATTTCTCATCGCGTGCTCACCCGGCTCTTTCGCGAGCGCGGAGTAAAACTGGAGCGAACCTACCAGCTCAATTTTGGCGGCAACACCGATTTCTACAACATGCTCGAGCGAGAGCGACTGGAATCCAAGAAGATCTCCAAGACCAACGCCGTGACGTCTCAGCTCGACTACGATCTTGGCCACGACAACGTCCATGTCGGCCCCAGCGATTACGTGCCCTGGCTGCACGACCGGAAATGGTGCTACATTCGCATGGAAGGGACCACCTTTGGGAACGTCCCCCTGAACCTCGAGCTCAAGCTGGAGGTCTGGGATAGCCCCAACTCCGCTGGCGTGGTCATCGACGCCGTCCGTTGTTGTAAGCTAGCGCTAGACCGCGGCATTGGCGGCTCTCTTACCGCTCCCTCCTCCTACTTCATGAAATCGCCGCCCATCCAGTACACGGACGAGAAAGCCCGCGAGTTGGTCGAGGAGTTCATTGCTGCGGAGGGCGGATGATTCAGTACTGGCTCTTCCGGCTGTGCGCCTTCGCCGCACGGAGGGTACCACGAACGCTGGGTTATCGGATGGCGAGTCTCGTCGCCGACCTGATCTATCTGGTCTGGCGAGAGAAACGGGACATAACCATCGAGAACATGACACACGTCGTGGGCGCCAACGGCGGGCCGGACGCGGCAAAGAGACTGGCGAGGGAGTCCCTGCGAAACTATGGCAAGTACCTGGTGGATTTTGTCCGATTTCCCGGCTTGAAGCGCGAGGAGATCGTGCGGTCGGTGACCTTCAACGATTGGGAGCATTTCGACAGGGCGCTGCAGCATGGCAAAGGGATGCTGTTCGTCGGCGTTCACATGGGCAACTGGGACCTGGGAGCCGCCTTCGTGGCGGTGCGAGACTATCCCTTGAACGTGATCGCCGAGACCTTTGCTCATCCGAAGCTCAACCATCACGTCCAGGGCACGCGGTCGGCGCTGGGCCTGAGGGTCATACCCATGGAGCAGGCCGCCCGCCGGATACTGCGCGTGCTGCGGCAGAACGAGATGCTGGCCATTCTCATCGATCGGCCTTCGCCCGACGATGGCGTTCCGGTGCGCTTCTTCGACTCCCTCGCCAACGTGCCGGCCGGAGTGGCAACGATCGCCCTTCGCACCGGGGCGCGGATCGTGCCGGGCTGTCTGGTGCGCCAGAAGGACAACTCCTATCTCGCCATCGCAGAGAGACACATCGAATACGACCCCGTTGGTGACATGACTCAGGATGTACAGGCCCTGACCCAGCAGATCATGGATCGCATGGAGAGTATGGTGCGTCAGTATCCCGACCAGTGGTATATGTTCAGGCCGATGTGGGCGCGATGCGGAGGGTTGAGGGTGGAGGGTTGAGGGTTGAGGGGGCGGCGGAAGAGGATGGCGAAGCTGTGGGCTTTCTGGCTGGCGAGTCTGGTGTGTCCGTTGGTGCCGAGACGCGTTGGTTGTCTGGTGGCCGGTTTTCTGGGAAGCCTGACTTATTTTCTTGCGCCGGGCGCCCGGCGGGTGGTACAGGACAATCTTCGGGTGGTGCTTAGTTCGGGTGCCCCGGCTGACAAAGTGGCGTGGCTGGCGAGGGGGGTGTTCCGCAACACGGCGAAGAACTATTTCGAGCTCTGCTGGTTGCGAAAGCTGGACATGGACAAGTTCGATCGGCTGGTTCGCATGGAGGGACACGATAACCTCCTCAAGGCGATAGACGAGGGCAGGGGAGTTGTGGTCGTGACGGCCCATCTGGGGAATTTCGACATTTGTGGCCAGGGATTTGCTGTCAGGTCGCATAAAGTGACGGCCATTCTGGAGCCTTTGAAGCCACCACAGTTGTTCGACCTGGTGCAGAAGCTTAGAGGCAGCAAAGGCGTCGCGTATGTGCCGGTCGGTCCTTCGGCTCTGAAAGAGGCCATCAGGTCTCTGAGAAGGGGAGGAATCGTGGTTGTCGCCTGCGACAGAGATATCCAGAAGACCGGCGTGCAAGTGCCGTTTTTCGGACAGATGGCGAGCCTACCGGTAGGGGCGGCGCAGATGGCGGTGCACACGGGCGCCCGCATTGTGCCGATTTTCAGCGAGAGGCTGCCGGACGATAGCTTTGTGGTCCACTTTGATCCACCCCTCGAGATCGATGGCGCCGGCAACGGCAATGAGGCGACAAAGGAAGCCTTGGGCTGCATCGCGGCCGCCATGGAGAGGCGCATCGCCGCCCACCCCGAGCAATGGGTGGTTTTCGAGAGAATATGGCCAGAGTTGGGACAGGAGAAACGAGTTGATAGGCATAACTGACCGCATAAGCAAGGCGGATCTCCACATCCATAGCGGCGTGGGGGACGGCATCGGTAGCCTGGACGAGATGCTGGAGCAGGTCGGGAGCCATACGGACTTAGCCGTGATCGCCATCACCGATCACGACGACATCGAAGGCGGACTTCAAGCGCGGGAAATAGCCGCCAGGCGCAACTACTGCTTCCAGGTGGTGGTCGGGATAGAGGTGACGACCATGGACGGACACCTTCTGGCGTTGTTTGTAGAGAAGCCGGTACGCAGCTTGCAGTCTCTGAATAAGACCGTGAATGCGGTCCACGCTCAAGGCGGCCTGTGCGTCGTGCCCCATCCCATGAGCTGGCTGACGCGAAGCGTGGGGCGCCGGGCCCTCGACCGTCTCGTGGAGGGGAGATCGCCGGGGGTTTATCTCGACGGCATCGAGATCATCAATGCCACCGTCGCCGGGCGGGTGTCCAACGACAAAGCGAGGGATCTCAACCGCTCCACGTTCAATCTTGCCGAGACCGGCGGCAGCGACGCTCATTTCCCGCTCCACATCGGCAGCGCCTACACACTCTTTCCGGGTTCCACGGCGGAGGATTTGCGGAGGAGTCTGGAAAACAAGCTGACGCGTGCCGAGCGGAACAGCGTTCAGCCGCCATTTCCGGGCGCGGACGAGCTTCTGGCGCAGCAGGTGCGCAGTCTGATAGTGCTTCCCTACAAGCACGTCCGCAAGAGAGTGAAGAGGATGATGTCAAAGGAACAGTCGACATGAAGATCGCTCTAGTGTCGCCTTACGACTATCCCTATCCGGGTGGCGTTACCAGCCACATCGCGCATCTCAAAGATAACATATCTCGAATGGGCCACGATGTCAAGGTGATCGCTCCGTCATCCTCCGACAAAAACGAACTGGCCAAGGATAACGTGCTCGTAGTCGGGAAGCCGACTCCTGTGCCATCCAGCGGCTCCATTGCCCGCATCACCCTGTCGCTCAGGCTATCCGGCCCGATCAAGCGCATTCTGAACGAGGAATCATTTGACATAATCCACCTCCACGAGCCGCTGGTTCCGGGCGTGCCCATCGCCGTTCTGCGCTTCTCGCAATCCATCAACATCGGAACCTTTCACGCCTACGCCGGCAGCAACATCGGCTATCTGTACGGGCGGCGCATCCTGAAGCGCTGGTTCCGAAAGCTTCAGGGCAAGATTGCCGTTTCCCGGGCGGCTATGGAGTTCGTCAGCCAGTATTTTCCAGGCTATTACAACATCATTCCCAACGGCATCGACTACGAGCGGTTTGCTGCCGACGTCCCGCCAATCGAGGTGTTCGACGATGGCAAGCTGAACATTCTTTTTGTGGGCCGGCCGGAGAAGCGCAAGGGACTCAAATACCTTCTGCGCGCCTTTGTTTACGTCAAGCGGGAGTTTCCCGATTCCCGGCTGATTGTCGTCGGTCCCAAGGGTGGATTGCACGAGGGCTATGAGAAATGGGCACGCAAAAGTGGTCTGGCAGACGTAGTATTCACCGGCTTCGTGTCCAACGACGATCTTCCCCGGTACTATAAGACGGCCGATGTGTTCTGCTCTCCGGCTACCGGCCAGGAGAGTTTTGGAATCGTGCTTCTTGAGGCCATGGCCGCCGGCAAGCCAATCATTGCCTCGAATATCGAGGGCTACGCAGGGGTTATGACTCATGGCATCGAGGGCTTCATGGTCCGGCCCAAGAACTCGGACGCGCTGGCGATGAGCCTGATTCATGTTCTAGCCAACGAATCTCTGCGGACGGCCATGGGGAACGCCGGGAGTATCAAGGCCCGGGACTATAGCTGGGATCGGGTCGCCCGGCGGGTGGTAGCCTACTATCAGAGGCTTCTCGACGAATCCCAGCCCAGCAACTCAATCGTGCAGCCGTTTTTTGCCACAGCCGAGAGTTAACGCTTCTTAGGTAGGAGGCAGCCACTACTATGATCGCAAGTAGGTTCAAAGGTTCGGCACAACGCTTGCTGGCGCCGCTGGCAGCAATGATAGGCAAGACGCCGGTCACCCCCAACGCCTTGACCGTCATCGGGTTCATTCTCAACGTCGTGGTAGGGGCAGTGCTTGCCACTGGCAGCCAATTCGTCGGAGGGTTCCTCGTTCTCTTCGCCGGCCTGTTCGATATGCTGGATGGCGCTCTGGCGCGGACGACCGGCAAGTCGACGACGTTTGGCGCCTTTCTGGATTCTACACTGGACCGTTACTCCGAGGCGGTCCTTCTCTTTGGTCTGCTGGTGGCGGCGACGCAGAGCAAGGATAGCACTCAGGCAGTCCTGCTGGTCTTCGCCGTAATGGTAGGGTCGGTAATGGTGAGCTACGTTCGAGCTCGCGCCGAGGGATTGGGCCTGCGCTGCGAGGTGGGCATACTTGCCCGACCGGAAAGGGTCATATTGCTGGCCTTAGGGCTCATCATCAATCAGTTGCTGCCGGTCCTCTGGATACTGGCCGTGTTCACCAACCTGACCGCGCTGCAGCGCATCCTCCATGTCCGAAACATCACCGCGGGTGGGGGGCCAAGGCCCGCGGCGGAGAGGAAGGTAGAAGAAGGGAAGACGCCCGACGCTCGGCCCTCATCTCGCGGCCCCCGCAGGCCAGCCGCCAGATTGAGCGACTGAGGCCATGGTTCATCGGCGAGGTTACGGTTCAAGGATGAATCTGCGGTCACAGACCATGAACACGTAGGGGCGAATCCTTCCGCCAAAGGATTCGCCCCTACGGCGACTGTAACGACCAGCGATGCCTTTTCTCAGCCATTCCCGAGAGGTCCTATCTTCGCCTTACCTTGACCACCAGCACCACGACTGCCGCCAAAAGCAGCACCACGACGCAGACCAGGGCGATGGCAAAGGTCAAGACGCGACTGCCATCGCTGGCAGACGGTTTTTGCGTCCCCAGCGGCACCAGCGTAGGAACGGGCTTTGCCTCTGGCTTGGTCGCGCCCTCGCTGGTGGGTCTGGGAGATAGTCCGAGGCTGGCCCGCCATTTGGCGTCGAGCTCGTCGGTGGTGAACCCGTAGGTACGGCGAAGGGCATCGTCCGTGGCCCGCCCCTCTTTGTAGGCAGTCAGGAGCGCCACCATCTTGTCCCTGCCATATGTGTCCAGCAGATACTTCACCACGCTATAGGCTTCGCCGTAAAACAGGTTTACCTTGTTGGGATCGCCCGAGTAGCTGGTCATGGACCTAACCGAGAGTAAGCCGTTCTGCCGCACGCCGTCGTCCAGTCCCCGCTTGAAGCCCGCTGGCAGTTGCTCCTCCGCCACCATCGCCAATCCCTCGTCCAGCCAGGCCGGGATATCGACGTAGGGGTTGTCGACCATTTGGTGGACGACCATGTGGCTGAGCTCGTGGGCTAGGGTTTCCTTTAGGTCGGGCTGGTTGGCCAGAATCAGCAGAACGTCCGACGAAAGCCTCACGCCCAGAGTGATGGTCTCCCGCTGGTAGGTCTCGCTCTTCGGCGGCATAGCCGAGTCCATGTCCTTCTTGGTGTCGTAGACGAGGATCTTCATCGGGCGCTCGTAGGTGATGCCGATCTGGCCCGACAGACGCTTGATAGAGGCCAGGGCCGAATCGAGCACGCCGCCGGCGAAGGTCTGGCTGCCCTTATACCAGTAGACCGTGACACCCTGGTCGCTTTTCTTGTCCCACTTGAAGCGGACGTCGTCGTAGTCGAAGGTCTTCGGGTCCGTGGTCAAAGTGTTCCCCGCCGCGTCCTCTATCACCCAGCGGTAGTTGATGGTCGTGCTGGGGGGAATGTAATTCTTCTGTGTGCCTAGCGTGAGCTCGCCCTTGATTGCCGGGCCAGGGGTGAAGTTAAGTGGGGCATATGCCTCGACCTTGGCGTCGCCGGTAGTGTAGCGGAGAGTAACCTTCTTGATCTCTGCGCTGCTTTTCGCTTCGATCCGGAAGGTCAGCTTCTCCGGGAACCCATTCTCGACCGTGTTGGATACGACCGAGATGTCCCCCGGGGCCGCTTGCAGCAGAGCGGGAGCATAGGTCGCCAAGGCGAGGCCGACGATAATCAGCAATATGAAAAGTCTTCTCATGGTTCAACCGTCCTTAGGTGATTCCTTCAGCCAATGGTTCTTCGAGGTAGGCGTTGATGAAGGAGTCCAGCTCGCCGTCCAAAACGGCCAGGGCATTGGAGGTCTCGTGGCCGGTTCGCAGATCTTTTACGAGGTTATAGGGATGCAGAACGTAGCTCCTTATCTGGTTGCCCCAGCCAGCGCTAACGTGGGTTCCCTTGAGCCTGGCCCGCTCTTCCTCTTGCTTCTCGAGCTCGATCTCCAGCAGGCGCGATTGCAGCACACGCAGGGCCGTCTCCTTGTTCTGCATCTGCGACCGTTCGTTCTGACAGATGACCACCAACCCCGTAGGCAGGTGGGTGAGGCGGACTGCCGTGCTGTTTTTCTGAACGTTCTGGCCGCCTGCTCCACTGGAACGGAAGACGTCGATCCTGACATCCTCCGGATCTACCTTCACGTCGACGACGCTTTCGACTTCAGGCATCACCTCGACGAGCACGAAAGACGTATGGCGACGGTGAGCGGCGTCAAATGGTGATAGCCTCACAAGGCGGTGGACACCCCTCTCGGCCTTGAGATAGCCGTAGGCGTAGGAGCCGGCGACCTCGACCGTGGCGCTCTTTATTCCCGCTTCCTCGCCCGGGGTCATGTCGATGATCTGCGTCTGATAATTGCGCTTCTCGGCCCACCGCAGATACATGCGGAGCAGCATGTCCGCCCAGTCCTGAGACTCGGTGCCGCCCGCGCCAGCGTGGATGGCAAGAATGGCGTTCTTGCGGTCGTGTTCGCCGCCGAGGGCCAACTGAAACTGCAGACGTTTGACGGTGGCTTCGATTTGGGAGGCTTCCCCGATCACCTCGGAGATGAGGCCTTCGTCACCCTCGGCAATGGCCAGATCCGACAGATCGCTGGTTTCCTTGACCCTACGTTCGAGTCCTCGCCAGGTTTCGACCATCCCCCGCAGATCTGCCAGCTGGCGCATAGCCTTTTGGGCCTCGGCCTGGTCTAGCCAGAAGTCGGGATCAGTCGAGGTCTGTTCGAGTCTGGCGATCTCCTGCTCCTTGCCAGGGAGGTCAAAGACGCACCATGATGGTACGGATTCTCGACCCAAGGTCGGTCAACCGGTCACGTAGTTCTTCCATATCCTCTGTTGTCAGTACCTCCCAATAATAGGCAATCTACTTGCAGCAGCCAGATGGGCCAGTCTGGTCGGCTCCGGCAGCCGGTAACTCCGACAGCAGTTGAGCGTCCAGCTTATCGCCACCGGTAGGTCAACCTTGTGTCCTATGGAGACGTAAACGGGCTTCACGCCTCTCTTGGTTCGCACTGCCGCCCCGACCACCTCGTCGCGGTCGAACATCTGGACCCAGGCTCCCGGCTCATCGGGCAGCTCGCGATGGCGTCCCACCAAGATCGACTTGGCGACTCCAATGGTAGGAATATCAAGAATCAGGCCAACGTGGCTGGCAATTCCCAGACGGCGAGGATGAGCTATACCCTGGCCATCGATCATTACAAGGTCGGGAGCCGACGATATCCTCTCGAAGGCTCTGAAAACGGCCGGCGCCTCGCGAAAGGAAAGTAGGCCCGGTATGTAAAGAAAGGTGAGATCCTCCTCGACGGTGCTATTCTCTTGGACGGCCAAGTCCGGGTATCGCAGGACGACTACGGCAGCCCTGGCGATGCCAAGCCGGTCGTTGGTCGAAACGTCAACTCCGGCGATGAGATCGACCGCGCCCGGCGCTGGCTGACGAGAAACCTGCGTGGCCAGACGGCGCTGGATGTCCCTTGCTTCCGCCGGGTCGACGTGCCACGAGTGTAGTTTGCGTATCTGCATCGGCCTTATTATACAGCTTCGGCGGCAACGCCTGCAAACAGGCGTCTTACGTAGCTGCCTGAAGCACCGGGTGCCCTCTGGGCGCGCTGATTTTCGGATCTCACGGATGCGGAAAAAGATTGCTGGGTTGCCAGCGTTTGCCGATCGGCTCGGCGGCGAGTTAGTCCCGAGATTCTCTGAATGGATCTGTCCGCTTCATCGGACTGATTACAGGCCTGATTCGGACTGGATTCCCCGGACCATTGAGGGCTCCGCGCCGTCATGTGGGGCGGCCGTTCAACCGGAGCGGTGGTAAGCGCGGCCCTGGGAGCCAGTATAGATGATTATAGATATATGTATACGCGATATGCAGCTTACCGTTAGGAGGCTGAGGCTTCAGCCGGTCGGGATACCGACTGACGCGTTCGAAAGGTGGGGAGAAACACGCGGTTGGCGGGGATACCAGTGGAGAATCACGCCTCCGTCTCCTACCGCCCAAGCCTCGCGGTCCGGCATCGCGGTCACGGAGTTCAGACGCTGCCGAGTGGGGTTGGGAACGGCTTCCCAACTGCCACGGGCATGACCGATGCTCCGGTGCCAGACCATGAACCTGCCGGCCATATCGCGGCTATGAGAACGCTGCACCGATGAGACTGTATCTGACAGCCGTGCTTCTGCTCATTGTCGTTCTCCCGGCGTAGTCGGGGGGCGCTAGCGAAAGCCTGGCCCACGTGTCTGATGCCGTTGCCCGGTCAACGCTGAATTCGTTGAAGTAGGAATAGACCTTCTTGCCCTCGGCGGGAGGCGAGGCGGCGGTGGGGTCGCCATAGTAGAGGTCGTAATTGGCGTCCTGGCCCGAAGCGGCGATGTCGGCCTGGGTCTTGACCCGGAGCTCGATGGTAGAGGAGGAGAAGGAGACAAGGTCGCGGTCCAGCTCCTTCCAGGCCTTTCCGTTCCAGTAGACCACCCGCAGGTCGTTGCCACTTGCCATGGATTTGCCGTAGATATTGCTGGCCTGGCTCCCCGATAGGTAGACCTTGAGGGTGTAGCCTGCCGTTAGAACCAACCCCATCTGGTTGGTGACGGTCAGCACCTCCCGCTGCGCCCAGCGGGGATTCCACCAGGGTAGGTCGGAACTGATCGAGTAGGTCTTCAGCTCGTAGTGGTTGCCGGGATAGACGGTGGTCGTTACCACGCCGCCGTTGGTCTCGGCCTTCTTGACCCGCTTGCCATTGAGGTGGACCCCTTTGTCAAGACACGAAATTGCGTA
>JACPQF010000133.1 GCA_016190625.1 Chloroflexota bacterium
GCGTCTCGGGGTGGCGCATGAAGTACTGGTCCAGTGGTCCCGCCAGGCCCACCAGGAAGGTAAGGGCCCGCTGCCTGCCCCGGCCGCTGCGGCCGGCCTGCTGCCAGGTGCTGGCGATGGTGCCGGGATAACCAGTCAGCACCGTCGCCTCCAGGTCGCCGATGTCCACGCCGAGCTCCAGGGCCGTGGTGGCGGTCACGCCGAGCAGCTGGCCGTGGAAAAGCCGCCTCTCGATGTCGCGGCGGTCCTCCGCCAGATATCCTGCCCGGTAGGGGCTTATCCGCTCCGTGAGGCTGAAGGAGCCTTCGGCCAGCGCCTCCCGGGCATAGACGTAGATCAGTTCGGCCAGCTTACGGGACTTGGCGAAGGTGATGTTCCTGATCCCCTCGCGCACCAGCTCGCTGAACAGGAGGGTGGCCTCGGTGTTGGCGCTCCGCCTCGCCAGCCTGGCTTCATCGACCAGGGGCGGGTTCCAGAGCACGAAATCCTTGCTCCCGTGGGGCGACCCGTCCTCGTCGATGGCGGCTACCGGCAGGCCCAGCAGGGCTTCGGCGTGCTCCTTGGGATTGGCGATGGTGGCCGTGCAGAGGATGAAGCAAGGGTCGCTGCCGTAAATACGGCAGAGGCGGCGGAGGCGGCGGAAGACATTGGCCACGTGGGAGCCGAACACGCCGCGATAGGTGTGCGCCTCGTCCACGACCACGAACTTGAGCTGGCGAAACAGGGTCGACCAGGAGCCGTGGTTGGGCAGGGTGCCCAGATGGAGCATGTCCGGGTTGGTGAGAATTATCTGCGACGACCGTTTGATCTGGCTGCGCTGGTAGGTGGGCGTGTCTCCGTCGAAGGTGGCCACCTTCACGTCGGGCATGCTCCCCCGCACGATATCGCTAAGGCCGCGCAACTGGTCCTGGGCGAGGGCTTTGGTGGGAAAGAGGTAGAGGGCGCGCGAGCGGGGATTGACGGCGATAGAATCGAGGACGGGCAGGTTATAGCACAGGGTTTTGCCGCTGGCCGTCGAAGTAGAGACGATCACGCTCTCCCCCCGCCGCGCCTTGTTCACCGCGGCGGCCTGATGGCTATATAAGCGCTCCACGCCGCCGGACCGCAGGCCGGCGACCACCGCAGGGTGCAGGGGTGCGTCGAGTTCGCCGTAGCGGGCCTCGCGGGCGGGGATCCGCTCGACGTGGACGATCTGCCCCCGGTAGGCTGGCAGCCGCTTGAGCTGGTCGAGAAAAGTATCAAGGCTCATGAAATGCACACTTGACGAGATAGGCTATATTATAATGGAGGTGGGGAGCAGGTCAAGGTCGAGGAGGAGCTCAAATGGTCATCGGAGCCTGTAGGGTCGTTCTATTCATTCCCGAGAACCAGTCGCTCAAGGGCAAGCGGCACGTGGTCAAGTCCATCGTCCAGCGGGTCAAGAACAAGTTCAACGTCTCCATTGCCGAGGTGGACGAGCTGGACCTCTGGCAAAAAGCCACGCTGGGCATCTCTTACGTGAGCAACGATCCCCAGCACGCCAACGAGGTGCTGTCCAAGGTGGTGGAGTTCGTCGAGACCAGCCACTCCGAGGCGGAGATGAACGATTACGAGATCGAGATAGTCAATGTGTTCTAGTTAGCAATCAGCCATCAGCTATCAGCCGTCAGCTATCAGCTCCACGACGGCGAGATCGCTCTCTACGGATCGAATCCGCAGGCTCACGTTTATTAGCGTCGAGCTTCACCAACTAGTAGTCGTCGTACTCTGCCGGACCGACGACGGTGCCCACTGCCGAGCGTAGCTCGAGGGGGGCAACGCCGTACGAAGCCTCACTCTTGGTGTGGACTCCAGCGCAGGAAGACCCGCCCCAATTCTATCGTAGCTCAGCCGCATTGTCCCCCTGTTCCGGCGCACAGGGTGCCCTTCGATTTTTCGCGCCGCGATTTTGTGCAGCGAGAACGTTGCTGTCACCGGATTCTGGGAACGGATTACACGGATGAACGCGCTGCGCTCGGCTTCATTGTTATCGGATGGTACGTTGGGATTGCCGACGAATGTGAAGAGTTCCTCAGCTTCTTGTTGGGAATGTTTCAAAAGTGAACTCACTTACGGTTCAAAAGTGAACTCTGAGGAAGTCTGTTAATGGGTACACTAGCGAGTGTTTCATCTGATTCTTCCACCGTACCCTGATTGCCATCGTCCCTTTGGCTGGTTGGTCTGAGTCCCACTTCACAGCATTGCCGGCTACATACTCGCGCAGCTCGGCGAGGGACCGTTCATTTCGAACGATGTGCTCATAGTAGTCTCGCTGCCAGACAATCACGCCTTGCGTGTCGCGCAGGCGGTTGATCCGTTTCGTAGAGACGGTCTTGAAGGCTCCGACAAGGCTACCTTTGCGCTTAGCGAAAGCTGGAGGACTGCGACCCTCTAGGGCGGCTCCCGAGCGCCCCTACTGCGACCGCCTTCGTCCCAGCGATGTGCGACACCGATGGCGTTATGAGAAGTAGGGGCGGTTCGGGAACCGCCTCCACTGTCGTCGCTAACCAAGACGATGCCGTGCAGGTGGTTCGGCATGACTACCCATTCGTCTAAAGCCACGTATGAATACTGTTGAGCCGGCCATTCCCAGCATCTGGACACAGCCTGCCCGCAGTCGTTCAATCTCATTTCGCCGCCCTCCACCTCTCCAAACGGACACTCGCGCCCTTGAACGACCAACGTCACGAAATAGGTGCCAGCCTGGGCGTAGTCATAACCTTGCAGACGGATGGAGCGACGGTGATGGAGGTTGGGATTGTACATCAACTCCGGTGTCTCCTGCTGACGGCAGCATAGCATAGATCTCTCGCATCCAGTTGTGCCAACCTGCAGCCGGGGCAGTTGCCTCATTGGTGGCACGTGAGTCAGACGCAGGCCCTCACGCTTTGCCAAAGGCCGGTTGGCTGCCTACATCTATGTCATCCACCCGTTGAACCCCATGAGTGATGCTGAGTTCCCCTTCTCATCTCTCTCGTTAGCCCCGGGCTCTATCTCCTCCCGAGCAACTTTTCTGGCAAGCTGCCGCAGTGCTTCCTGCTCTTCCGTTAACGCGTATTGCATTCCTTACTGTCCCTTCTTTGTCTTTCTCCCACGTCGGGCGTTACCCCGGAGATCGTCGGCAGGTCCGGCTAGATCATAACACGGCCACTACTTCTTGACCGTGACCTTCACCGTCTGGCTGGTCGTCTTATTGGCGGCCCGATCGTAGGCGATGGCGTGGAGAAGGTGCTCCCCCGGATTGGGCGACCACTTGAAGTTGAACGGGGAGACGGTCGAGAAGCCGAGCAACTGGCCGTCGGCGAAGAACTCGACTTTGGTTAGGCCCAGGTTGTCAGCGGCGTTCACCTGAATGTTCACGAAATCGGGATTGGGATCGGCCAAGCTGATGGTGGTGCCGGTCACCGGCACGGTGAGCCTTATGGTCGGCGGCGAGTTGTCCACGGTGACCGGGATGGTCGACTGCTGCTCCCTGCCGGCCTTGTCGGCGACGCGCAGGCGGAGGGCATATAGCCCGTTTAGCTTGCTGGTGTCCCACTGGCTCAGGAGGCCATTCGTCACCTGCTGGCTGGACGGGCTGCCGATCTGAGTCCACAGGGATGGTGAAGTTCCCTCGCCGTATTCGAGCCGGTAGGTGGCAAAGTCCTTGGCCTTGGCCGAGCCCGCGACGCCGACCTTGCCTGCCACATAGGAACTGGCAGAGGGTGAGGAAATGACCACGTCTCCCTGCGTCACGGGGCTGTAGTCCGCGGGCGGCTGGGGAATGCCGTTCTCGCGGGCCCAGTCGGCGGCCTCGGCCGGGAGGACCATGAACACCTTCTCCTCGACGTTCCCCGGCGGTGTTTGGCTGGTAGCTAGCTTACCCGTGGTCCGGTCGATGCGGAACGTCTGGTAGATATTGTCCCGGTCCTTGGGTTCCTTGCCCTTGACGAACACCTCGGTCGCCTTGTCAGGGCATTGAGAGGTGGGCAAGAGGCCACTGACGGCGCAAACCTGCACCTTGGCGATGTCATCTCGCTCCTTGAAGGGGGTTGGCGGCAGCTTGGCCGCTGCGGCCTCCATAACGTCGTGCCAGATGGCGGCAGCGGTGGTAAAGCTGTAGGCCTTCTTCATCGGCTTGTTGTTGGCGTTGCCCACCCATACGCCGGTCACGATCTCGGGAGTGTAGCCCATGGTCCAGAAGTCCCGGTAGTCGCTGGTGGTTCCGGTTTTCGCCGCCGCCGGCCGGTCGGATAGCTTGAGAGGGCTGTTCGAGCCGAAGGTAGGCGTGCGGGCGACATTGTCGGAGAGGATGTTGGTCAGGAGGTAGACGTATTGGGGCGGGAGAATCTGCTTGGTCTGCGGCCCCTTGTACTCCTCCAGCACCTTGCCATCGGCGTCGACCACTTTGAGGACGGCCACCGGATCCAGCTCCCGCATTCCCTGCCGCCTGTCGTTGAGGGGGACCGGTTGCCCGGCCATGATGCCTTCGTTGGCGAAGACGCCGTAAGCCACGGCCATGTCCAGCAGCTTTACTTCGCCCCCACCCAGCGTGAGGGCCAGGCCGTACACCCCCTCACGGGTGAGGGTGGTGATGCCCATCGAGTGGGCCGTAGTGAGTACGTCGCGCAGCCCGGCGTACTGGAGGACCTTGACGGCGGGAATGTTGAGGGAATTGGCTAGGGCCGTGCGGGCGGATACCGGACCCCGGAACTTGCCGTCGTTGTTCTCAGGCACGAAGTTCGGGTTGGCGCCATCGGGAAAGGCGGTGGGAACGTCGAGGATCATAGTGGCAGGCGAGTAGCCCTTCGTGAACGCGGTGACGTAGGTCAAAGGCTTGAACGAGGATCCGGGCTGTCGCTCGGAGATAGCGATGTTCACCTGGCCGTCGATGCTGGCGTCGAAGTAGTCCACGCTGCCGACCATAACGAGGATCTCGCCCGTCTTGGGCTCGAGACTGACCACGGCGGCGTTGGTGGCGTCGATGGACTTGAGATTCTTGACCCGCTCCCGGGCCAGCGATTCCGCCTCCTCCTGTAAGTCGAGGTCGAGGGTGGTGGTCACCTTGAGGCCGCCCCGCTGGATCATCTCGCGGCCGTATTTCTTTTCCAGCAGGTCCATCACGTACATCACGAAGTGGGGCGCCCGAATGGCGAACTTCTGCGAGGCGTAGTGGAGCTCCACCTGCTTGGCTGCTTCGGCCTCGGCTTCGCTGATGTAACTCTGTTTGACCATGAGGTCGAGGACGTTGCTTTGGCGCTCCTTGGCAGCTACGGGACCAATCAGGGGAGAATAGTAGGCGGGCGCCGAGGGAATTCCCACGAGCATGGCCGCCTCCGCCAGCGTCAGCTCCTTGGCCATCTTGCCGAAATAGCTCTCGGCGGCCGCTTCGATGCCGTAGCTGAGGTTGCCGTAGGAGATCTCGTTCAAGTACCACTCGAGTATCTGGTCCTTGGAGTAACGGCGGGTGACCTCGTAGGCGAGGATGGCCTCCTTGATCTTGCGGGAGTAAAGGCGCTGGCTGCGCTCCTCCGGGGGAATAAGCACGTTCTTGACCAGTTGCTGGGTGATGGAGCTGCCTCCTCCGCCCTGTCCACCGGCGTTCTGGAGCACCGCCCGGCCGAGGCCCCGCAGGTTGATGCCGCTGTTTTGATAGAAGTTGGCGTCTTCGGTGGCGATGGTGGCCTGCTTGACGTAGGCCGGCACGTCGGCCAAGCGGACCGTCGTCCGCCGCCCCAAGTCGCGGTCGAACACCTCATAGAGGATCTCGCCCTTCCGGTCGAAGATCTTGGTGCTGCGGGATATCTGCCGGTTGGCCATGGCCCCGGGGTCGACGAGGTCCTTGGAATAGTAGCCATAGACGGCGGCGGCCGTTCCTATGGCGGCGACGATGACTACGATGATCAAGGCCACTAGGGTAGAGAAGATGATTAGGGGCAGACGAATCGAATGGTGAGACCGGCTGCTCCGCCGGCGCCTCCGCCGGCGAACCATCACTCGCATTTAAGAATCTCCGCGACCTTTTTGAACAACCAGAAAATGGGAGAGCCCGAAGGCCCTGATCGGGGTGTTCTCGGCGAAGTATAGCACACGGCGGAGGAGCTTCGCCAGTGCCGGTCGCTTCATGGCGATGGCGTCGAAGCCCGGGTAGACGCAAGTGTGGACGACCGTCTCCACGTCTAGCCCCGCGAACAGTTTTCTGAGGTCGCCAGTCCGATAGGCCCGGACGTGGGGGACGAACAACCGCCGCAGGAAGTTCGGCAGGTAGTTGACGAGGGGCAGCAGCTTGAAGACGTACTTCTTGCCCAGATAGAATCCGTGGGTCTCGAAGAAATACAGGCGGTTGGGTGCGTAGATGACGAGGTATCCGCCCTTATCAAGCACTCTATAGGCCTCTTGGATCGTTTTGCGGTCGTCGTCCACGTGCTCGATCACTTCGTGGAGAAAGACCACGTCGAAGCTGCCGTCGTCGAAGGGCAGGGCTTCGGCCGGCGCCGCGTGGACGTTGGGCAAGCTGGCGCTGGCCTCCGCCACCTTCGCGGGGTCGACGTCGACGCCGTACACCTCCGGCGAGAAGCGGCGGAACTGGCTCATGTACATGCCAAGGCCGCAGCCGACGTCGAGGATCCGGCTGCCCTGAAGCGGCACATATCTGAGCACCAGGTTCAAACGGCGGTCCTGTCCAGACAGCCAGACGTAACTGGGATGCCCCAGGGTGATGGTTTTGTCCTGTACCGCGGGCATTCTTCCTCCCCAAAGCAAGGCGAGATGCCTAACAAAGAAAGTTTAGCAAAAGATAGGCGAAAAGGCAAGGCGAACCGGCCCACGCGGTGGACGGATAACATACATTAAGATCAGACATATCGTAGGGGCAAATCCTTCGGCGGAAGGATTCGCCCCTACCGGTTCGCAAGCCACGGCCGTGGCCCTTTCCCTCGGCCGCAGTCCCGGCAGTGGACCAAGCCTCAGTCCTCCACCCTTGGCGCGAAAATTGCACAGCGACTGGGCAGGCGCAGAGAACGGCCGAGGTTCCCGCCCGGCTGCGTGGCCAAAGTTGCCTGGCAAAAACCTGAGTGTTATAATACTCCCATTGTCTATCGAGGTTGGTGCTATGCCGTTAAGTCGTGAAGAGGTCCTGCACGTAGCACAGTTGGCGCGATTGGGTCTCGCCGAGGAAGACCTCCAGAGGCTCCAGACCCAGTTGTCCGATATCATCGCCTACTTCCAGATTCTCGAGACTCTCGACACCAGCGCGATCCCGCCTACAGCTCAGGCGATTGGCCAGCAGAACGTCATGCGGAGCGACGTGGCAAAGCCCTCTTTTCCCCCGGAAGAGGTCTTGGCCAACGCTCCCCGGGTGGAGGAAGGATTCTTCCGCATCAGGGCCGTGCTAGAAGACTGAGAAAGGCGGAATCCCTATGGGCTACAAGCAGGAGATCATCGAGGCGTCGATCAAAGTCGTCCAGAACTGGTTGGATAGGGCCGGAGTCGAGCGGGTGACCCAGCTCGCGCCCGAGGACCGGGAGCAGATGATTCTCGAGCTCAGGGTAGTGCTGGATAAGCCGGTGCCGCCTCCGCCGCCAGAGGAATAAGCCATGGGTGAAGATGATGCCTTATTCGACCAGATAGAAGGCTTTCTCAAACAACAGGGCCAGCAGGCGAGAGAGCAGAAGCTGCTCGTGCATGGCCTGCTGCTGTCTCTGCTGGTCCTCCGGGGCGTGACCACGAAGACGCAGAGCATCGACGTGGGCCCGCGAGACCGGGATGGCGAGCTGCTGAAGCACTATTTCGTCTCCCCCGGGCTCGTCCCGGACATAGCCCAAACGCACTCGGAGATCACCGACAAGGGCGAGGTGGTTCACATCGAGCCGGACTGGCCGCGCATAGCGGAGTATTTCGGCCGGGACCTGGAGGGCTTTCGGAATTTGCTGGAGAAGCGCTTTCCCAAGCTGGTGCGCAGACACCGGTTTGTCATCGACATGCTGTTGGAAAACGAGGAATAGGGGATGCCAGGACCAAATGACCTGTGGCGGCTCTCGATTCACGAGGCCCGGCAGACATTGGCGAAAAGGGAGATATCGTCGGTCGAGCTGACGCAGTCGGTCATCCAGCGCATCGGCGAGGTCGAGAACAGGGTCAAGAGCTACGTGACCGTGACCGCCGACCTGGCTCTGGCGCAAGCCAGCAAAGCCGACGGGCGGATAGCGGCGGGCGATGGCCTGCCATTGACCGGCATTCCAGTGGCGATCAAGGACGTGCTATCGACCAATGGGGTGCGGACTACCTGCTCTTCTCGGATGTTGGAGAACTTCGTTCCTATCTACGACGCCACGGTGATCGAGAAACTGAAGCGACAGGGCATGGTCATGGTGGGCAAGACCAACATGGACGAGTTCGCCATGGGCTCGTCGACCGAGAACTCCGCCTTCTTCGCCACCCACAACCCCTGGGATCTCGAGCGGGTGCCCGGGGGCAGCAGCGGCGGGTCGGCGGCGGCGGTAGCGGCGGGCGAGGCGCTCTACTCTCTGGGCTCCGACACCGGCGGCAGCATCCGGCAGCCGGCGTCCCTCTGTGGCGTGGTCGGGATCAAGCCCACCTATGGCCGTGTCAGCCGCTATGGCCTCGTCGCCTTCGCCAGCTCTCTCGACCAGATAGGGCCGTTCACCACCAACGTCCGCGATTGTGCGCTGGTGCTAAACACCATTTGCGGCCACGATCCGCTGGACTCGACTTCGGCGCCGCTGCCGGTGCCGGATTTCACCGCCGCCCTCGCTCCCGACCTGCGAGGCGTGAAGATCGGCGTGCCTAAGGAGTATTTCGTCGAGGGTATCCAGCCCGAAGTGGCAGATCTGGTTAGGGCGGCGGCCAATCAGTTGGAGCGGTTGGGCGCCGAAGTGGACTGGGACGTGTCTTTGCCTCATACGCAGTACGGCTTAGCCGCCTATTACATCATCGCCCCCTCGGAGGCGTCGGCCAATCTGGCGCGCTACGACGGCGTGAAGTACGGCTTCTCCGTGCAGGAGGCCACGGACGTGTGGGACGCCATGATGCGCACCCGCCAGCACGGGTTTGGCGAGGAAGTCAAGCGGCGGATCATGCTCGGCACCTATGCCCTGTCGGCCGGGTACTACGATGCCTACTATCTGAAGGCCCAGAAGGTGCGCACGCTGATAAAGAAGGACTTCGACACCGCTTTCGAAAAGTATCACGTGCTGGTGGCGCCAACCTCGCCCAGCGTGGCCTTCAAGATCGGCGAGAAGGTCGCCAATCCGCTGGAGATGTACCTGAGCGACGTGTGCACCATTCCCATCAATATCGCCGGCCTGCCCGGCATATCGATTCCGGCAGGGCTGGCCGGCGGGCTACCCGTGGGACTGCAGATAATTGGCAAGCCTTTCGACGAGGAAACGGTATTGAAGGTGGCCTACGCCTACGAGCAGGCCACAGAATGGCAGGAGAAGAGGCCGGACCTTGGGTGAAACGGGGCGCCCTCACCCTAACCCAATACCTTTCAAATAACGGGACTCTGCGCACTGGGCGCAAATCCCGTCATTCTGAGCCGCAGCGAAGAATCTGGGGTGGTGTGGGGTTCCCCTCCCCACCCCAGACCCTTCGCTGCGGCTGTTCAGAACTTCAAGTTTCTGTGCTTGGCACAGGGTTCGGGGAACCCTGGGATACTCAGGGTGACGAAATCCCCCCTCATTCGAAAGGTATTGGGGCTAGGGTGAGGGCAATCCTTCCACAGAAGGATAGGAGAAGACGATGAACTTGGACATCCTGAAGATCCTCGAGAAAGACGCTCGCGTGGAGCCGGACCAGATCGCCGTGATGACCGGGCTGCCGGTGGCGCAGGTCAAGCAGGAGATCGCCCAGGCCGAGCGGGAGCGGATCATCCTGCGCTACCGGACCTTCGTCAATTGGGAGAAGGCGGGCGCCGAGCAGGTGTGGGCGCTCATCGAGGTGCGCGTGGCCCCGCAAAGGGGGGCGGGGTTCGACGCCATCGCCGAGCGTATCTACCGCTTCCCCGAGGCCCGGAGCGTGTACCTGGTCTCCGGCGCCTACGACCTGGCCGTGCAGGTGGTTGGCCACACGATGAAGGAGGTTGCCTCTTTCGTCTCCGAGAAGCTAGCTTCACTCGATGGCGTTCAGGGGACGACGACCCATTTTCTGTTGAAGAAATACAAAGAGGACGGCGAGATTATGGAAGGGACCGAGGACCGGTCGAGGCTCGCCATAGCGCCGTAGGGAGACGGAACCAATGGCAACTACTCCGCTGGCGCGCTCGCCGCGTCAGCGCTCTATCGTATCGAGGCGGGTGCGCAGCATCGCCCCTTCGGGAATACGGAAGTTTTTCGACCTCCTCGCGTCCATGGACGACGTGATATCTTTGGGCGTGGGCGAGCCGGATTACGCTACGCCCTGGCACATCAGGGAAGCGGCGATCTACTCCATCGAGAAGGGGCAGACTTCGTACACCTCCAACTACGGCTTGCTAGAGCTCAGGCAGGAGCTCGCCCGGCATATCGCCGGTCGTTACGGCGTTGAATACGATCCCCGGGCCGAGCTTCTCATCACCGTCGGGGTCAGCGAGGGGCTGGATCTGGCTATGAGGGCGATCCTCGATCCAGGCGACGAAGTCGTCGTTCCCGACCCTTGCTACGTCTCATACTCCCCCTGTGTCACCCTGGCAGGAGGGCTGGTGACATCGGTCTCTACCTGTTTGGGAAACGATTTCAAGCTCAGGCCCGACGATCTCGAAGACAAGATCTCCCCGCGGACCAAAGCCGTGTTGCTGGGCTATCCTAGCAACCCCACGGGAGCGGTGATGAGCAAGGAGGAGTTAGCGGCCATTGCGGAGGTAGCCGAACGGCACGACTTCCTCGTCGTCTCCGACGAGATCTACGACCGCCTCGTGTACGACGGCGAGCACACCTGCTTCTCGTCGCTTCCCGGCATGAAGGAGAGAACTATCGTCCTCGGCGGCTTCTCCAAAGCCTACGCTATGACGGGCTGGCGTATCGGCTACGCCGCGGCGCGGGCGGAGATCATCGAGGCCATGATGAAGGTCCACCAGTACACCCTGATGTGCGCTCCCGCCATGGCCCAGAATGCGGCCCTCGAGGCGCTACGCTGGGGCGAGGAGGACGTGCGAGAGATGGTCGAGGACTACAACCGCCGCCGCCGGGTAATGGTGAAAGGGCTGAACGACCTCGGCCTGCAGACCTTCGAGCCCAAAGGCGCCTTCTACGCCTTTCCCTCCATCGCCTCCACCGGCCTCAGCAGCGAGGATTTTGCCGAGCGGCTGCTCTTCGAGGAGAAGGTGGCGGTGGTCCCCGGCAACACCTTCGGCCGTTGCGGCGAGGGCCACGTCCGCTGCTGCTACGCCACCTCGCTGGACCAAATCAACGAGGCCCTGAGCCGGATGGCGTGCTTCTTGAGCAAGCTGCGGTCTTAGGGCTCACGCCAGATCCGATGATCTCCGCTCCTTCTCCACCTGACCGCCGGCTCACCCTCGACGCCAATGAGCTCGAAGGTGGCGCGCCCATCGGGTCCGGAGAACGACCAGGTCATCTCCCATACGCCCGGCGCCCCCTTGACGGCCTTGACTCGCAGTGACGACGGCCAGAGCGGCAGAGGGTGGGTGCCCCGCTGCGAAAACGCCTCGTTGAGCTGCCTGATGGCCTTCTTGAATAGGGTACGACCCGTGCCTGCGACATTGCCGACGGTTGTTGCCTTATCTGTCGATCCGAAATAGCGTAACACGTATGATACACGTGTAGGGAGGTGAGGGATGCAAAAGAAACTGACTGTGACAATCGACGAGGAGGTATACGAGGGTTTACGAAAGGTGATAGGACCGCGGAAAATAAGCAAGTTCATCGAGGAGCTGGTTCGGCCCCACGTCGTTCATCCCGACCTGGGGGCGGAATACGCGGAGATGGCAAGAGATAAGAAGAGAGAGAACGGCGCAGTCGAATGGGCCGAGCTCGCTTTCAAGGACATGGATGATGAAGCGGAGTGAGGTATGGTGGGTCAACTTCGATCCGTCCATTGGTGGAGAGATCAAAAAGAAGCGGCCGGCCGTGATCGTCAGTAACGCTGCATCGAACAAGTTCCTCAATCGAGTCCAAGTTGTTCCTTTGACCAGCCACACGGATCGGCTCTATCCGAGCGAGGCAGCAGTGACTTTCGAAGACAAGTTCAGCAAGGCGATGGCTGATCAATTGTCGATTGTTAGCAAGGCACGGCTGCTTCGTCGCGCTGACGCTCTTTCACCGGAGGACATGCAAAGGATCGAGGGAGCCATCCGAACACAGTTGGATATTCACTAGGGATATCCATGTACATCAAAGGTTCCTCGCGTAGTCCACGGCGTTGCGGAAGATGCGCAGTCCATCCCCCTCCAGAGGAAGCTTCTCGCGGGTCCAGCGGGGGTGGTTGGTGTAGTGAAGAAAGCGCTCGGGATGGGGCATGAGGCCGAAGACGCGGCCGGTGGGGTCACAGATGCCGGCGATGCTGTCCGTCGAGCCATTGGGGTTCCAGGGATAGCCGTCGATCTCGCCAGCAGGGTTGGCATACTGGAGGACCATCTGGCCGTTCTGCCACAAGCGGCTCAGCACCCCGACCTCGCCCGGGACGAAGCGACCTTCGCCGTGGGCGACGGGAAGATAGAGACGCTCGACGCCGGTGAGGAAAACGCACTTGCCGGCTGGCGGAACCCTCAGGTAGACCCACCTGTCCTCGAACTTGCCCGACTCATTGTAGGTGAGGGTCACCTGCTGCGACTCCTCCTCCGACAGGGCGGGCAGCAGGCCCGCCTTGACCAGCACTTGGAAGCCGTTGCAGATGCCGATGACCAGGCCGCCCTGCTGGACAAACCCGGCTAGTTGGTCGCCCAGCTTGTTCTTCAGCTCGTTGGCCAGAAGACGGCCGGAGGCTATGTCGTCACCGTAGGAGAAGCCGCCCGGCAGGGCCAGAATCTGGTAGTCGCCAAGGCGCAACTCCCCTCGCACCAACTGGTTAATGTGGACCTTCTCGGCCGCCGACCCGGCCAGCTCGAAGGCGTACTTCGTCTCGTCGTCGCAGTTGATGCCTGCCGCCCGGAGGACGATCGTTCTTACGTTGGCCATCGTTCACCAATCCTTGAAAGGCGCCTGCCACGACGCCTTGAGATCGTAGATGTCAGTGGAAACCACTCTTTCCCCTTCCCGCCGGCCGGCGCCGAACACCTCAAACGCCGGCTCCGCCGTTAGCTCGCCGATGCGGGCGGCCGGCAGTCCCTCTAAGGTCTTCTCGAAGGCCTCGCAGTGCTCCGGCGCTACCTCCACGAGGAAGCGGGTGTTCGATTCCGAGAAGAGAATTGCATCGCCGCGGGAGACCGGCTCGCCCAGAGGAACCTGGTCCAGCCAGAGTCGCAGACCGAGGCCGCCGGCAAAGGCCATCTCCGCCGCCGCCACGCCAAGGCCGCCCTCCGATAGGTCGTGGCAAGCTCTCACCAGTCCCTGCGCCGTGGCCCGGCTAAGCCTCTCCATCAACGCCTTGCCCTTGGCTGGCGCGACCTTGGGGACCTTGTTGCCGACGAAGCTTTTCAGGTCATAGTAGTGGGAGCCGCCCAGTTCGTCGAAGGTCTCGCCCACGACGTAGATCTGGTTTCCCGCCTCCTTGGCGTCCATGGAAACCGCTTTGGTCACGTCCTCCATGACCGCGAGGGCCGAGATGAGCAGGGTGCCAGGGATGGCGATGGTCTCGCCGGCGTAGGTGAACTCGTTGTTCAGCGAGTCCTTGCCGGAGATAAACGGCGTCTCGTAGACCTTGGCGATGTCGTAGCAGGCAAGAGAGGCGCGCACCAGCCCGGCCAGACGATCGGGCTTGCTCGTGTTTCCCCAGCAGAAGTTGTCCAGGAGTGCAACCCGCTCCAGATTGCCGCCCACCGCCACCACCTGCCTCAGGGCCTCGTCGATGGCGGAGGCAGCCATCCAGTAGGGATCGATACAGCCGTACTTGGGGTTGAGGCCGCAGGCGATGATGACGCCCTTGTTGGATCCAAGCCTCAGCCGGACGATGGCCGCGTCCCCCGGCCCGTCGTTCTCCGTGCCCACAAGGGGCTTGAGCACGCTGCCGCCGCGCACCTCGTGGTCGTACTGCCGGACGAAATGCTCCTTGCTGCAAACGTTCCATGACCGCAAGATGGCGTGCAGAGCCGGCCCGAGATCCTCCGGCTCGGGGAAATCGGGCTCGGGGAAGGTCGGGGACTCCCAGTGGGCCTTGCGGACGAGCTGGGGAATGCCGTCGAACAGAAAGTCCATGTCGAGGTCGGCCACGACCTGGCCCTGATACTCGATGCGAAAGCGGCCGGTAGAGGTGAACTCGCCGATGATCGTGGCCTCGACGTCCTCCCGACGGAAAGTATCCAGAAAAGCAGCGACCGTCTCCTTGGGCACGCCGAAGCCCATTCGTTCCTGCGACTCGGAGATGGCGATCTCCCGGGGCGAAAGGCCGGCGTACTTGAGCGGAACCCGCTCCAGATGCACGGTGGCGCCGCAGTGCTCGCCCATCTCGCCCACGGCGCAGGAGATGCCGCCAGCGCCGTAATCGGTGACGGCCCGGTAGAGTCCCTTGTCCCTCGCTTGCAACTGGGCGTCGAGGACCCGCTTCTCCTGAATGGGGTTGCCGATCTGCACGGCGCTGCCGGAGACCTGCTGCGATTTCTCGTCGAGCTCGGCCGAGGAGAAGGTGGCGCCGTGGATTCCATCCCGGCCCGTGCGCCCGCCGACCAGAGCGACCAGGTCCCCGGGCTTCACCCGGCCCTTGCGAGACTTGCCCTTGGGTATGAGGCCGCCGTTGCCGCAGAACACCAGCGGATTGCCCAGGTAGCGCTTGTCCACGAGGATAGCCCCGTTCACGGTGGGGAGGCCCATCGGATTGCCGTAATCGCGGACGCCAGCGTGAATGCCGACGAGGATTCTCTTCGGGTGCAGCACCCCGGCGGGAAGCTCTTCATGGGGAAGTTCGAGGGGGCCGACGCAGAAGACGTCGGTGTTCCACATCGGCTGGGCGCCGAGGCCCGTCCCCAGCGGATCCCGTATCACGCCGCCGATGCCAGTCGCCGCCCCGCCCTCGGGATTGAGGGCGCTCGGCCGGTTGTGGGTCTCGACCTTGAAGCACACGTCGTAATCGTCGTCAAATTCGATAACGCCGGCGTTGTCCACGAACACCGACACGCACCAGGACTTGTTCAGCTCTCTGGTTACCCGCATCACCGTGGCCTTGAGCAGGTTGTCGATTACCGTTCCATCGTAATCGATCAGCCCCTTGAACGTCTTGTGCACACAATGCTCGCTCCAAGTCTGGGCGATCACCTCCAATTCCACATCGGTCGGATTCCGACCGATCTGTCGGAAATACGATTGAATGGCCTGCGTTTCCTCAAGATTCAGCGACAATTGGCCGCGAGCACTAGTAAACATCAGCTCTTCGTCGGAGGCCTCGAGCAAGTCAACCGTAACGGGCTCGAAGGCGAACCTGGAACCCGGTGCGGCTGGCTCTCCGCCTTCCCCAACTATGTGCTGCACTACGGGATTGGCGAGAAGCCGGTCGCAGATCATGCCGAGCTCCTGCCGGGAGAGACTGCCGCGCACCAGGTATTTCTTGGCCGTGCGCACGGCGGTGACGGTCCGTATGCCGAGGTCGGCAATGCCCTTCATGGTGCTCTGCTCCACCGGGTCCATTACTCCGGGGTTATAGGCCACCTCGACCACGTGCAGGCCGGGCTCGTCGGCCACGAGGGACCGGTTGCACACGTAGGACTGGGTAATGGGATCGGCCAGCAGATCGCGCCCGATGCGGTCGAGGTCCGAGTCGGAGAGGCTGCCTTCGAGGCGATAGACGTCGACAACGTGGATAGACTCGACTCCCGTGATTCCGAGGTTGGCGGCATCCCGCTGGAGGCCTGCCGCCCCTTTGATGCCCACCTCAATCCTATGAGCCATGCGGTATCCTTTCACCGGAAATGGTCTGGCCAGCGCCCCTATTTTACCCTTAATAGCGACGCATTTCTAGTTCTCAACCCCAATGCTGCATGTGCGGTGAGTGAGTGCGGGGTTTCACCACGGAGGCACGGAGACACGGAGGTTTTCCTTTTTTTGAACTGGGGAGACTGGTGCCCGGACGACAGTTGGAGGTCAGCACAATAGTACGGAAAGACCATAGCATGGCTCCATGCCTCAGTGCCTCGGTGGCGCGTCACGCGTCCGATCCAGCGGATATTGCGGTTGACTGGCGGCCCATCGCCGGCATATCATCGCGCTTGGCCACCGCTCCTCGTTCCGAATAGGCGACCACGTGCGATCATTGCGGAACCAGTGGTACTCGTAATTGTTTGAGATGTCTGAAGACGAAACAAGTTTCTGTTAGGAGGTGTGCTTTGCTGCTGCATGGGGACATTACGGATGTAATCTTGGGGGCTGCCATAGCGGTGCACAAGGCTCTTGGCCCCGGGCTGCTCGAGTCTGCCTACGAGGAATGCCTGTGCCACGAGCTAGACCTAAAGGGAATGAGCTACCAGCGCCAGGTTCCACTGCCGGTGGCATACAAGGGAGTGAAACTGGACTGCGGCTACAGATTGGACGTTGTCGTAAACGCCGTCGTGATCCTCGAGCTGAAGTCGGTTGAGAAGTTCCTTCCCGTGCACGAAGCCCAACTATTGACCTACTTGCGCCTCAGCAACAAGAAAGTAGGCCTCCTGGTAAACTTCAACAGGCAATTCTCAAGAATGGCGTCATCAGACGAGCCTTATGATCTCTCTCCGTGTCTCCGTGCCTCCGTGGTGAAGGTCCGCTCACATTGCGGCAATTGATTGGGTCTGGCAGACAGAGTATAATTGCCGCAACTTGGCCAGCACCGGCCTCAGAGTCGACGTCGGCTCAGCAGCCGGGAAGGAGCGGCCTATGAGCGACGCGACCGGAGGATGGCCCCCGGCCGGTGGCCCAATCGCCAACGACGAATCGGCATTCGCGAGCGGAAACGCAGCGTCTGTCGATCCCTCCCCTCGCGCCCTGCGTTGGCCAGGGTCTGTCGCGGCGTCCCTCGCCCTACTCTATCTCGTGGGAGTCGCCATCGGTTGGGTGACCAACGGGACTGACGGCTACTACGGAATCCTCGGTGCCAACAGGTTGTCGGCCGAATCGGGCCGGCTCACCATTACAAGAGTTGCTGCCGGTGGCCCGGCTGATCTGGCTGGCCTGCGGCCGGGCGATGTGGTCCTGGCCGTCGACGGCAATCTGTTGGGCGAATCCCTGTCTCCAGCGTGGAGGGGCAGAACGGTGCCAGCAGGCGCCGCCCCTGGCTTTCAGACCCGTCCCCTCGCGCTTCCGCCGGGCGATGTGCCGGCATTTCGGCGCCTAACCGATTTTCGCCTGCCCGGAGCGCACAGCACCATCCAGATCCAGCGTCCGGGCACGGCCACGGATGACCCTGGCGGCCGCCTGGTGCGGGAGGTGACCCTGACCCTGCAATCGCGCCTCTCTGCGCCCGGAACGGTGCTCGCCCTTTTCACCTGGCACGTCGTCGCCCTGCTCACTCTGGCTATGGGCATAATCGTCCTGCTGCGCCGGCCATCAGATGTGGCATCGCGCCCGCTGCTGGCGATGGCCACCTGCTTCGCTATGGCGTTGCTCCTCCTAAGCTGGGACAATCGACCGTTTCCAGCAGTTGTCGCCGTGATCCTCACTGCAGCGACGGTGTTCCTGCTGATCATTGGTTCGGCAGCGCTAATGCACCTCTGTCTTGTCTTCCCGGCTCCCCATCCTCTGCTGGCTCGTCTTGCGTCGCTAGGGCCGCGGCCGTTGGCGCCGGTCGGCGGGGCCACGGCTGCCCTGTACCTCATACCGCTGGCGGTGGCGCTTGGCGTGTTTCTCGGACCGGCGATCATTTGGCCCTGGTCTTACTTCCTCGTAATAGCCCTGTTGGGCTTGGCGTTGTTGGCTTTGGCCCGGAGCATTCTCCACCCGGCAGATCCGACGGCACGCGCCCAGCTCAAATGGATCGCTGGCCCGCTGGTCGTTGGCTTTTCCGTCTTGGCCCTCGGTCCGGGCGTCAGCGCGGTCACGGGCACTTACAATGAAACGGTCACGTCCACTGCCGCGGTCGCCGCCTGGGGACTTTTCCCGCTCGGCGTGGGCGTCGCCATTTTGCGCTACCGGCTGCTGGACGTCGACCTCGTGTTGCGAGCCGCCATGTTCTACCCACTGTTGGCCGCGCTTCTTGCCGGGGTCTATTTTGTCGCCGCCCAGCTTCTCGGCCAGGCGGCAGTCTCACTTATCGGACCCGGCGCTGCCGACAATCTGACCATCACCGTTTTGGCCGCGCTGCTGGTCGCCGCGGTTGCTCACCCGGCCTACCGGCGGTTGCAAACCGGGCTGGATCGGTTGCTCTACCGGGACCGGCTCGCCCGCCAGCGGCTGCTCGAGGAAGCGAACGCTCAGATTGGACAGACGCCGGAGGACGTGGCCGAGTTTCTGACTAAGCACGTCGTAACCCGACTTGGCCTCGTCCGCGCCTGGCTGGTCCTGCCCGGCGGCGTGGTGGGCGGCGACGGCTCGGCGCCTTCGAGCCTCCACCGGTCATCAGAGTTGCTGCTGGCGCGAATGCGGGGTGCCATGCAACCAGTGCTTCTAGTGGAACGGGAGGATCTGCCGCTGGGTAGCCCCAGCGTCCTGTGCGCCGACGACCCGATTCTCGCAGCCTGGTATGGGGCCGGCGCCCGTTTCCTGCTTCCCCTGCGGGCTATGCCCGAGACGACGAACGCGGTTGGCGAGGATCTGCTGGGCCTCTGGCTAGCCGGCACTCGCCGCTCAGGATCGTTCCTCGACTCCGAGGATCTGAGGGCACTAGCCCAAATCGCCCGGCAAGCGGCGGTACTGCTCGACCACGACCGGCTACGCCGGCGGGAGGCAGAGGAGACGCAGCGCACGGCGCGCTTCCGCCGGTACTTCTCTCCCCAGATCGCCGACCTCATTGCCGCCGAGAAGGAGGATCTCGCCACCCATCGTCGGGAGCTAACGGTGCTGTTTGCCGAAGTGCGGGGCTTTGGCGCTCTCAGCGAGACTGGCGAGCCCGAGGAGCTCGTAGAGCAACTCAATAGCTATCTCGTCGTTATGACCGAAGTGATCTTCGAGCAGGGCGGGACGCTCGACAAGTACATGGGCGATGGGGTGATGGCCTTCTTTGGCGACCCCCTGCCCCAGCCCGACCATGCGGACCGGGCGATGCGGGCCGCTCTGGCGATGGTGCATGTTTTGGGTGAACTCAAGCACCGCTCCTCCTCCGCTGATACACCTGTCGACGTGGGAATCGGCCTTGCCACGGGCTGGGTGACCGTGGGCACCATCGGCTCCGTAGCCCGCCAGGAGTATACGGTAGTCGGCGATGCGGTTGCCGTTTCCGCTCGCCTTGCCGCCGCGGCTCGGCCCGGCGAGGTTCTTTTGACGGAGAAGACCCGGCGTTTGCTGGGAGACGATACGGCGATCAGCCCTCGCGGTGAAGTGACGATTGAGGGCAGGCGGCAACCGGTGGCCGCCTTTGGCGTCGCCGCCGCGTCCGCAGCACCCCCCGAGGCACCCGAAGCGAAACCGTCGCGATCAGAGCTTCGTGACCACGGCGAGTCCCCAAGTGTGGCGGCGAATGCGCGGACCGGGGCCGAGCTACTGGCCCGAACCTCTCTCTTCGCCTCCCTTCCGCCCGAGGAATTGCAGGCCCTGGCCAGCCGTCTGCGCCTGCACCGGTTCAAGAAGGGCGAGATAATCCTCCGAGCCCACGAACCCAACAGCAGCTTGTTCCTGATCCGGTCGGGCACGGCAAAGGTAACCAGGGCGCTCATGACGGGCGACGAGGCGGTGATGAACATTCTCGGACGGGGCGAGTTCTTCGGGGAATTGACCCTGATCGACCGCCAAAGCGCCGGCTCCACAGTGGCGGCCCTTCAGCCGGCGGAGATATTCGTGCTATCCCGCGACGTGTTTCTCGAATGCTTGCAGTCCTACCCCTCCGCCGCCAGCGCCGCCATCGGCTTGCTGAGCGAGCGGGTCCGGCGTCTCAGCGATCAACTTGAAGAAGCGTATGCCCTGGAATTGCCCCAGCGTCTGGCCCGGCGGCTATGGGCTCTGGGCAGCGCGCACGGCAAGAAGACCGACGAAGGCCTGGTCATCGACCTTCCTCTCACCCAGAGCGACCTCGCCGGGATGGTCGGCGCCTCCCGCCAGCGGGTCAACCGCCTTCTGGCCGAGTGGCAAGACCGCCGTTTCCTGCAACTCGGGCCATATGGCAAGCTGACCCTCCTCCGTCCTGATACCTTCGCCGACTTCTCTCCGGAGCCGCTGGACAACTGAGCGTCGTCTTTCTGTACACTTTAGCCGAAGATAGATCGTGTGCGTTGTTGGGTCGAATCCTTCGGTGGAAGGATTCGCTCCTACGATCGTCGGCAGGTGAGAAGTGTCGCCTATGTTACAGCCTGTTTGTCCCCCGCGTGACTGCGTTTTCCCTCCTTCTGTCTTACACTTGGCTATAGACCGCCGCGCAAGGGCGGAACGGATCGTTCGGAACGGCGGAAATAATCATGGTGGAGGGACTGAAATGAGGAGATGGAAGCTAATCACAGTGGCTGGCGTCGTGGCTATCTTTGTCCTAGTCATCGGAGGGCTAGCGTTGGCCGCGCCGGGCTTGAGTCCAACCGGCGCTCCCGACGTGGCGAAGGGCGGCGAGGTCTACAAGGCCAATTGCGCGGCGTGCCATGGCGGACAGGGAGAAGGTAAGCTGGGCATTCCAAACCTGGCTGGCGCGGCCGGGCACATGCAGCAACTGGGAATACCCGCCGAGCAAGCAGCACCGGGGATCGTCAAGCTGTTGCGCGACGGCATTGCCGGCAACATGCCTGCCTTTCCGCCGGCGATCCTGAGCGACGAGGACATCGCCAATCTGGGGGCGTATCTGTTCACCCTGGCCCCCACGACGGGGGCAAACCTGTACACGGCGAACTGCGCCCTCTGCCACGGGTTGCAGGCAGAGGGGTCCATAGGGCCGGCGCTCGTCGGGGCCGCCGAGAAGTTCGCCCGGCTGGGGACGAGCAAGCTGCAGGCATTGAAGGGTTTCCCCGACCTCGTTCGCAAGGGCATACCGGCGAGGATGCCTGGCAGTCCCCAGTTGTCGGACGTCGAAACCGCCCGGTTGGGCGACTTCCTCTGGGATCTCGGCTCCTGGGAGGCCGATTTCCGTGCTAAGCATGGCCGCGCTCCCAGCGCCGCCGACCGGGCGGACCGGCAGTGGTCCTTGCAGTTCGCCCAAAGCTCGGGTCGAATCCCCACCGAGCAGGACTGGATCGCGCACAGTGCGGAGACGCGCCTCGTCCAGCAGGTCACGGCGTTGGATGTGGGCGTAGGAGCGCCTCCGGCCGCCGGGTGGAAGTGGGGAGTGACGCGACGAACGGCCGGCGCAACTGACGATATAGAGGTAAATAGCAATCCCAACGACCACGGCAACGATTGGGTGTTCCACGTCGTGAAGGGCTCGCACAAGTTGGAGACACCGGGCGGCAGCGTGGTGCTGGGAGTAGGGGAGGCGGAGATCCTGCCGGCCCACGGAGTGCACACCCACCGATTTCCCGCTCAGAGTGAGGTGCTCCAATTCGCGGCGCGCAGCGCGAGCGACCCACCCTCAAGAGGCCACGGAGCTGCCGTGCTGTTTTGGTCCGACACGCCGCTGGAGACGACGGTGGGAGTTAACTACCGGCTGCGGGTGAGGGAATTCACACTCGCTCCCGGACAGCGAACGGGAAACGTCGAGGCAGGACCCAGCTTCGCCTACGTGGCCGAAGGGACAGTCGCCACGTCGGGTGGACAGACGAGGACTGCAACCGCCGGCCAGGTTCTCAGTTTGGCCGCAACCCAGACACTCGTCGTGAGCAATCCGGGCGCCACGAATCTGAGGCTTGTGTTGGTGGATTTGCATAAGCAATAGCAGGTTCACGGTCTAACCACGGAGGCACGGAGAAACGGAAGGTTTTTTCTTGACCGAGCGGGCACTGGTATGCAGACAATCCCATGCTCAGACCAACCGAACTCCCGTGCCTTTGTGGTGCCTATCTCGAAAAGACATCGGCACTCCTTCCTATCGTACTCACGGTCCGGACCATCTATTCTGTCGGAGCCGCCAACAAGGCTTTTCCAACGCCTGCGGAACTTCTATCCTCAAGAACCGGCCCACCGAATAGGCGTAGTCTTTGCCGCTTTCATCAAGTACACGTACGTACCCATGCTTAGCAGCCGTATCATTGGGCATGACGAGCGAACGCACCGCACCCGCGTAAACCGACACTATGCCCAGTTCCCGTCCTCGACAGCCTTTCAAGAGATTATCTCAAGGGGCACAAAGTTGCAACTTCTTGACAAGCCGACCGGCGACGTGTAGAGTAAGGGACGATGGTTGGAGACCGGCTTGTCCTTCAGGAGAAGCCGGTCCTAGATTGACTCTACCGGGAGGACCTTGGATGGATTTTGGGCTTGACCCCGAGGATGAACTATTCCGCCAAGAGGTGAGAGCTTTCCTGGACCGGGAACTGCCAGCGGATTGGCTGGGCATGAGCGTCAGTTGGGCCGGCTACGGGGCTGCGTCGGGAGAGCTGGAGGGGCCGGTCCGCCAGACATTCTACAAGAAGCTGATCAAGCGGGGCTGGCCGACCATGGCCTGGCCCAAGGCCTACGGAGGCCAGGATGCCAGCTTCACTCATCAATACGTATACAACGAGGAAATGGCCTATCGAGGCGCCCCCGAAAGCGGGGGAATCGCCGTAACCTATGTCGGTCCGGCCATCATGGTTCATGGCAGCGAAGAACACAAGAAGAAGTTCCTCGGCGGCATAGTGAGGGGCGAGATCTCCTTCGCTCAGGGCTTCTCCGAGCCGGGCGCCGGCTCAGACCTCGCCTCGGTTACCACCCGGGCTGTGCGAGACGGGTACGATTACATCATTAACGGCCAGAAGACCTTCACCAGCGGCGCCCATCTTGCCGATTATATCTGGCTGCTGGCCCGCACCAACGCCGACGTGCCCAAGCACAAAGGGCTGAGCATGTTCGTGTTTCCCATGAAGACGCCGGGCGTTACCAGCCGTCCTTTTCTCAATATATGCGACGTTTTGTCCTTCAACGACGTCTATTTTGATAACGTGCGAGTGCCCCAAGATGCCCTTGTGGGAGAGGAAGACAAGGGCTGGTACCAGGCCATGACCGGCCTCGATTTCGAGCGATCGGGCGTGGCGAGGTTCGCCGGCTGCCGCCGGGCCATGGAGCTCCTCGTTCGCTATATGAAGGAGACCAAGTGGAATGGGCGCTATCTCGCCGAAGACCCCCTCGCCCGCGAGCGGGTAGCCGAGACCGCGGTCGATATCGAGGTGGGCCGCCTGATGGCCCTGAGAATCATCTCGATGCAGACCAGGCGCATGTCGGTCAGCAACGCCTCCTCGGTATCCAAGCTTTACGGCAGCGAGCTTTCCCAGCGCCTGGCCCGTTTGGGCGCTGACGTGATGGGTCCCTTCGGCACGCTGACGAGGCGGTCGAAGTGGGCGCCGCTGAGCGGGTTCTTCGAGCTGGCCTACCGCAACTCGGTTTCCGCCACCCTCGGCGCCGGCACGTCGGAGATACAGCGCAACATCCTTGCCCAGCGAGGGCTGGGTTTGCCGCGGTAGGGTAGAGGGTAGAAGGTAGAGGGAAGGAAACGGGGGGTTGAGGGGCGGTTCAATCCTTTTTTTGGCTTCTTATTCGGTGAATGTGATGGGAGATTGAGATCGTGGATCTGGGACTGAACGAGACGCAAGAGATATTGAAGAAAACGGCGCGGGATTTTCTCGAGAGCGAGTGCCCGAAGAGCCTGGTCAGGGCTATGGAGGAGGATGTGAAGGGCTATTCGCCGGAGCTTTGGCGAAAAATGGCCGAGCTGGGCTGGCTCGGGCTGCTCCTGCCCGCCGAATACGGGGGCGCAGGCGGCGACTGGGTGGATGCCGCCGTTCTACTGGAGGAGATGGGTCGGGCGTTGCTACCTGGTCCCTTCATTCCCACGGCGGTGGTGGCCGCTCTTGCCATCCTCGAAGCGGGGACGCCGGTCCAGAAAGACAAACACCTCAGCGGCATCGCCAATGGCGATACGATCATCTCCCCCGCTATCCTGGAGCCGGAGGGCGCCTTCAGCGCTCGCTTCATCCAGGCCCGGGCAGCGGAGGACGCTGCCGGTTACGTTATCGACGGCGTCAAGCTGTTCGTCCCCGACGCCAATGTGGCGGATTACCTCCTGGCGGCGGTCCGGACATCGGACGGCGTCGGTTCGGACGATGGCGTTACCGTCCTCATCGTCGACGCCCGGAGCGAGGGCATCGAGGTCACGCCCCTCGTCACGGTAGCCGCCGACAATCAATGTGAAGTGGCGTTGAAAGGCGTGCGGGTATCCAGGGCAGACGTTCTGGGGCAGGTCGACCAGGGCTGGCGTTTGGTGCGGCAGATGCAGATGCATGGCGCGGCAGCGACCAGCGCTTCGATGGTCGGCGGCGCCGAGAGGGTCTTCGAAATGGCGGTGAGCTACGCCAAGGAGAGGGTTCAGTTCGGCAGACCCATAGGCTCATTTCAGGCCATCCAGCACAAGTGCGCCGACATGCTGGTGGACGTCGATGGGGCGCGGTTCATCACGTATCAGGCGGTGTGGAAGCTGTCAGAGGGATTAGACGGCGAGGCCGACGCCGCCATGGCCAAATCCTGGGTGGGCGATGCCTACCGCCGGGTACTGGCCCATTCCAATCAGATTCACGGCGGTCTCGCCTTTTCCAAGGAGTTCGACCTCGGCCTATACTTCCGCCGGGCGCGGGCGGCAGAATTTGCCTACGGCGATGGCGTGGTCCATCGAGATGCCATTGCCAGACAGATCCTTGGCTGACCGCGGTACAACGCCGTACAATCGCAGGGGCGAACCGCCCATTGATAGCGGGCAAACCGCCGTGCCAGACGTAGGGGCGAATCCTTCCGTAGAAGGATTCGCCCCTACGGAGTGATGGGTAAACCGGCGTATGCGATTTCGGAAAGGTATGAGAGCATTTGAACAAGGTTTACGTCCTCGATACTAACGTGCTTCTCCACGATGCCTCGTCCATCGAGAGATTCGGCCAGCACACCGTGGCGATTCCCCTTGTCGTGTTGGACGAAATCGACAAGTTCAAGGGACGCCAGGACGCGGTGGGCGGCAATGCAAGGGAGGCCACCCGTATCCTCGATGGCTTGCGAGGGCAGGGGTCGTTGCTCGATGGGGTCGAGACCCCAGGTGGCGGAACGGTCAAGGTTGTCGTCGACGGTCTATCGGCTGCCTCGGACCTGCCCGAGGGGCTGGATAAGAGCCGCGTCGACAACCAGATACTGCGGGTCTGTCTCGGCCTCAAAGGATCCACGCTCGACGTGACCCTGATCACCAAGGACATCAACATGCGGCTGCGGGCCGATGCCCTTGGCATCCGGGCCGAAAACTACTTGGAGCACAAGGCCTATCATGTCCCCCACGACGAGGCCTATGCCGGAATCGTCGACGTCACGGTCTCGGAGGGGGATCTTCAAACCTTCTATAAGGAGCACGCACGGGGCTTGCCGGCTGGCGAGCTGGTGCCCAACCAGTTTGTCCATCTGCTGACGGCCAGTGGAAAAGGCTCGGCCATCGGCCAAGTATCCGCCGGTAGGGAGCAACTCCTGTTGGTGAATACCGAGTCCACCCACGTGTGGGGCATACGCCCCCGCAATCTACGGCAGACGCTGGCCCTCCAGCTTCTTCTGGACCCGGCCATCGCCCTCGTCACCCTGACCGGACGGGCGGGAACCGGTAAGACCCTCCTAACGCTGGCGGCCGGCCTCGACCTCGTCCTCGAGGACCGGCGCTACAAGAAGATGCTCGTCTCCCGGCCGATCACCGCCTTCGGCAAGGAAATCGGCTATCTTCCCGGCGGTAAGGACGAGAAGATGACGCCCTGGATGGCGGCCATTTACGACAACTTGGAGCTCTTGATGAGCGGCAAGAGCGGCAGTGGGAGCAAGAAGGGCAACGGGAACATGGCCTTCATTCAGAAGAGCGACATCTTCGAGGTCGAGGCGCTTACCTACATCCGGGGCCGTAGCATTCCCAACCAGTACATGATCGTCGACGAGGCGCAGAACCTCACACCCCACGAAGTGAAGACCATCATCTCGCGGGTAGGCGAGGGGACGAAACTGGTGCTGACCGGCGACGTTTCCCAGATCGACAATCCCTTCCTCGACGAGCTGACCAATGGCCTCACCTATGCCATAGAGCGTCTCAAGGGTTCGTCCATGGTCGGACATCTCACCCTCGACAAAGGCGAGCGCTCGCCGCTGGCCGAGCTCGCCGCTTCTCGTCTCTAGGGAGTTGGCCCGCCCGCGCCATCAGCGTTCGAATGCAGTTAATGACTTGGCACGAACTACCGAGCTTTTGAATGACCTGCTGGACTTGCTGAGCACTGGCACGAGTGCTGGCTTGACTTGTGGTAGGTGTGGTCAGCCACACGCTGGCTCGTGGGCTGCTCGAAGGAATGAGTGGTATCATGTTGGCGCATGGTCTTCCGAAGGCAGTCAGCCATGCCCCTCCGGGGCGCCACCAAGGATGAAAACCTATTTTCAGAGGCAAAGCGATGAGAAAGATGAAAGCCAGCCGAAATCAAGCGGGCGTCGAAAGCAATTACTCCTACGCGGTCGTGAAAGCGGTGAACGCCGCTGCTCTCGCTATCGGTGCGGAGATTTCCTCGGCGCGTGTTCTCCAAACAATTGTCGAGCAGGCTCGGAAACTAACCAATGCACGTTATGCTGCCTTGGGAATCGGCTCCGATCCGAAGCGGCCGTTCGACCCATGGGTGTTTTCGGGGATGGATGAAGCTGTGGCTCGCCTTTTGCCCCATTTCCCGCGGCCGCAAGGGCTGCTGGGTGCGGTGGTTTTGGAAGGGCATAAGATTCGCCTTCGCGATATCACCAAAGATTCTCGCTATCGCGGCTTCCCCCTGCATCATCCACAAATGACTAGCTTCCTCGGGGTCCCCATTCGCCACAAGGGGGAGACGATTGGGAATCTGTACCTGACGGAGAAAACGGGAGCCGATGAGTTTACCGAACAAGATGAAGAGGTCGTCGAGATGCTTGCCGCTCACGCAGCGATTGCCTACAGGCAGGCCCAGCTTTACGAGCAGTTGCACACCGCGCACACCCGTTTCGAGACGCTCTTCGAGAACTCACCCGCAGGCATCGTTTTTGTCGAAGCAGCCACAGACCGTGTTTACGAGAACGAGGCGGCACGGGCCCTCTTCGGCCGGCGCCTCCAACCAGAGGCCGGGCGCCAGCAGTACGTGGGTCAGTTTTTCTCGGCTGATGGGCTCCCTCTTTCTTTGGCAGAGTTTCCCACCTCTAAGGCTCTATGGGGCGAAGTAGTAGTGGGGGCTGAACTGGTCGTGCGGCGCCCCGATGGCGAGGAGAAATCCGTCCTTGCGAACGCCGCCCCCGTGCGCAATGCTCAAGGCGTAGTAACCGCCGCGGTCGTGATCATACAGGATGCTACCCCACTCAAGCTTGAGCGGTTGCGGGAGGAATTTGTCTCCATCGTCGCTCACGATTTGAGAACGCCGATTAACGTCATCACCGGTTTTGGAGAATTACTAAGCCGCGATCTGGAGAAGAAGGGAATGTCGGCAGGTGAGCGTCGAGCCGTCGCGGCCATTCAGAACTCAGCTCGCAGGTTGAATCATATGGTTCAGGACCTGCTTGATGCTTCGCGCTTGGAGGCTCGCCGCTTGACGCTGGAAAAGCGGCCAGTGGATATTCCTGTGCTGGTACAGGAGGTGGTGGAGCGCCTAAGCCCCATGCTGTCGCCTCATCCCTTGCTGATCAGCGTTCAGGGGACACCGCCCATGGTCGAAGCAGATCCTGGACGTATCGAGCAGGTGTTGACGAACCTCCTAACCAACGCTGCCAAATACTCTCCTCCTGAGACCGACATACAGGTGGCCGTTGTGGCTGAACCGCAGGAAGTCATGGTCTCGGTGACAGACCATGGTCTGGGCATCGCTCCCGATGACATTCCTAAGCTATTCAGCCGCTTCTTCAGAACCAAGGAAGCACGCGCCTCTGCTCACGGGGGGCTAGGCATCGGACTGTACATCAGCAAGAGTCTGGTGGAGGTACACGGCGGCCGCATGTGGATTGAGAGCGAGGTGGGAAAGGGAAGCACCTTCTACTTTGCCCTGCCGGCGGCTCCCTCGGTGGCAGCTAATCAGAAGCGCGTTGGCTAATTCAGCAGTAGACGAGGGGGAAGCGCAACCGCTGCACGTCGCCGACGTAGGCTGTTACCGAGATCAGGCCGCTGCCATCGTTCGAGTCTATGGCAACGGCGCCGGTTGACCAGCCGGAAGGCAGATCAGGCCTGAGGAAGGTGAGGGTTGCCGTTGCCGTCGACCCAGACGAAACCGCGCCCGAGGCCGGACTGACGCTAAGCCGGTTGACGGCTGGCGATAGGGTGGAAGTCCATTCGAGGGAGCCAACGCCCATATTGGCGATCTCCACTGTTCGGGTGACTTCATTCCCTTCATCAGAATGTATCATCGCCATCGCCTGATTGGTGGACAGGCGCAACGGTAGAACATACTCCAGAATAGTGCCGCCGTCCCGCAATCCACCCCGTCGGTGGGTGATACCATGTACGGAGATATAGTAAACGTAAACAGGCGGCTCCACCGCTACGGTCGCACTGCCAGATGCCTTCCACGCTACTCTTCGAGCCGGCGGAATTACTCTCAGGTGAGACAGAAGCGAACGCCAGGTCCCCATCAGGCCGTCGCCGAGGGCACTGGCGGCGGTAGCACGGCCTCCGCGGATAGGGTGTCCCTTGCCGGCGAGGGCATCGCTAGAAGAAGAATAACAAGGGAGATGGCCAGGACAGCCTGCGGTCTCAGGTTCACGTCGGCATCTCATTATTGCCAGTCGTACCCTGCGTCGCGAATTGCCCACCTCCATCCTGACCGGCAACCGATTGCCCGCGAAGTATAGTACACTGCCTAGAAGTCCAGCCGAAAACCGGCTTTGAAACGAATTGCTGCGGCCAAGACGAGGCATTGGATTATTTATGCAGCGTGCGTAGCGCGTGGTGATGCCGTAATAATAGGTATTTGAGAGCAGGTGGTATCTTTCTTATCATCTCACTCTACCATTTCCACATCTTACGTTCGCATTAGCCCCGTTTTGTTGGCTACCAACGTTAGATTCGCCACCGTAGCCGCCATTAACAATTGAAATAGGGTCTTAGCTCGGCCAAAATAGCGTGCTTGCCGTACGCCTAACTGCATCAGGCGTCCTATGCGA
>JACPQF010000135.1 GCA_016190625.1 Chloroflexota bacterium
AAATGGTAGAGTGAGATGATAAGAAAGATACCACCTGCTCTCAAATACCTATTATGACGGCATCACCACGCGCTACGCACGCTGCATAAATAATCCAAAGCCTCGTCTTTGCCGCAGCAATTCGTTTCAAAGCCGGTTTTCGGCTGGACTTCTAGGCCTCGCCATCGCCAGCCTCCTATACCTACTTCATCCGACCGTACGGGCGCTCTTCCTGGCAAACCATGGCGGTCGCTGACGGACATCTCGAGGCCATCTGATGGAACCCACCGCGTGGCTCTTGATCTCGCCGTGACGGGTTTCGAGCTGGCAGGCGTGGGCGTCATGGTGCTTGGCGCCGTGCAAACGCAAATGGGTGTATAATCCCTCTCACCCGAACGATGAGGAGAGCGCGATGCCCGTTTTCTACGCCTGCGAGTGCGGAGCCGAGCTAAGGCTGCGCTTCGATAACGTCCGTCAGTCGGATTCCCGGCGCGTTCGAGGTTACGCCTACAACATCGACGATGTATTCAGCTACCTGGACCGGGGAGACAGGACCTCACACGACATCGTCGACCTGAACGGTGAGGTTCTATCACAGGGCGATTGTCAGGCCGAATACGAGAGATCCGGCGACTGCAACCTGTGCGGCGAATGCTGCCGGTACGTGTTTCAATCCATCTCCGACGAGGAATGCGCCGACCCAGACCACCGTCGCTGGCTTGATCTGCGCGGCGGGCGGGTAGACCGAACCCGGCACGGCGCATGGGACGTGCTGCAACACCCCTGTCAGGCCCTGAAAGTCGAAGGAGATGGCCGGCAAGTCTGCGGCTGCTACGAGGAAAGGCCAGAGTTGTGCAAACGCTGGCCGGAGCACCCGTGGGACATAGAGCCGTATCCCCAATGCGGTTTCACGTTCAGGCGCGTTTCAATAGACTCCGGGGAGGGTGGGGAATGACTATTCGGCCAACTTGGTGGTCATGTTCAGTTCTCCCTCGGTCGAGCTTTGGCGGCCGTGCTGACGATGGCATAAAGCTTCTCTATCACTTCGGGGTCGATCTTGCCCTTCGGGACCAAGCCGGCAAGAATATGATAATCTGTCTTGCGGAGGATGTTCGGCAGACCCAGCTTCTCGAAGTACCTTTCGAAGAGCGGATCGAGAAATTCGTCGGTTGCCTTGATGTCCGGCGACCACGGGTCCGGTCTGTGCAGGGTCCTGAGGGCTTGCGAGATTTCGGCTATCGACTCGCGCATGGCCTGCTCCCGGCGCTCGGCCTCATGCCACCCGAATAGGTCTCCGGGCAAATCGTGGCGAGCGTAAGCCAATAGCACCTCTTCCACGCACAGGTAGTTCTCTAACTCGCAGCGCCGCCATTGATATCCATCGGCGCCAAGATCGGGTGGCAGCGGGCGCAAAAGCCGATCGAAGATCGCTATTCCCACGAGGTCAGGCCATGCCTCACGCAGGCCCCAGAAGTGCTCCCGAACCTTGCCGGGTTGGTTCGCAACATAGCGCACAAACGGCTTTTCAAGCAGCCGGGACGCCTCGTGGCCCAGAGTACGCGCGAACTCTCTGAGCATTGCAAGGTCGGTTGATCCCTCGAGGTACAGCGCCCACCCCGTCTGCTCGGCCTGATAATACTGGTCGAAGCCAATGTCTCTCAGCGCCTTCGTCACCTGGCTACCGCGGTCGTCGATGCGATGCGGCTTACCCACAAAGGCGATGACGATATCACGGTCGGCCGCCTCATTCAGCACGACCTCGGAATGGCTGGCGGCGACGATCTGGGAGCCCATGTTCCCTGCTACTTCGGTGAGGAGGTGATAAGTCTGCCGCTGGCGAAGAACCTCGAGATGGGCGTCTGGCTCGTCCAGCAGAAGAACCGTATTGGGGTTGGCGTAAAGGTGAGCCAGCAGCAATAGCGTCTGCTGTAAGCCGCGGCCGGCGGAAGACAGGTCCAACTCAATGCCGCTCATCTCTTTGTACGCCATGACGATTTCGCTACGCTCCGGGATATACTTGGGCGACAGCAAGGTTACGCCGAACAGATCCTTGATTTGCTCTTTCAGTCGCCGCCAATCCGCGTCAGCTCCGGGCCTCGCATAGATCTGGTAGCACAGATTGCGCAGAACTTGCGCCGTCTGCCCTTGTCCGATGAGCCAGCCAATCTCGCCGGGCTGCTTGATAAACTCACGGTCCGCCAATCCCGACATGGGTGGCAGATAGGAGACTTGAACTCCGGACGCCTCCGCTGGGATTGGCATCCTTTGTGGTTGGTCGTCGTCCGTCAGCCGCAAGGGACGACAATATAAGGACTCTTCATTCGCGTAATCAAATTCGAGACCACAGGACCAGATCTTGTCGTTTGTGATTCCGTCGACGGTGATGCCGACGCGGATGTTTTGCGTTCTCTGCTTACCTTCCGCCCGTCCGGAAATGCTGCGAACATGCAAGTCCCGCCACAGAAGATTCACGTCGGGAACGGGAATAGAGATCAGATCGTTACGGTTTATCGTTACGCCGGGCCGCCTCTCTGGGGAGGACCTACCCTGTCTCTTCTCTATCCAACGCTTGAGCCCGATATTCCAAAGGGCGAGGGCTTGGAGTGCTGTCGTTTTGCCGGAGTTGTTAGGTCCGATAAGCACAACCGTTTTGCCCAGCTCAAAGTCCGCCTCAGCCATTCTTTTGAAGTTTCTTACGCGAAGTCTGGTTAGCATTGGGAATCTATCCAGTTCTCCTGAAACCCTTTTAGATGGCCTGATTATATCTCTACGTTCGCCTGCATGCAAGCAGTTAACGGGGCGGGCTTGTCAAGCCAGCGTGGTTTTTCGCAAACCCAATTGATCTTTGGTATTTCACAGGGGAAGAACAAAACGCGAAGGAGGCGACATGCCAAAGGACGAAGGACCAAGAGCGGTGACCAACGACGAGGAGTGGCCAGTCATCTTCAGATACGCTTGGGCTCAAGCCTTGCCGGTGCGGTGCTCGTCGACGTGACGGAAGCGGCGGAGGAGGCCGGGATCAAGATTCAACCGCCGTGCCCCAGGCGTCCTTCCTGAGGACGGATGGAAAGGATACATTTCGCAGAGCTCTCATACCGTGCCCACGAAGTTCCCATCGCAGTACAGATCGACGTGGCTGCCGTCTGTGGGAAGTGGCATGATCCTCCTAACCGCCCTCCGCCGCTGTTCCCCAGACAACCGCTGATTACTAAACACCTCCTTGCGCAGGCTGCTAAGCTGCTCGCTAGAAACGTCGATACGAACGCTTTTCTTACTCAATGGATCACCTTTCTCCTCGTCGCCGATGCCATCGGTCCGGCTTGCATCACCTGTGAGCTTCGTTCCTCAACTGGAATGCAAGAAATCGCCTCCAACGCCGCCACGCCCTGCTAGTTCACAATCACGCCACGATAGCTCGATCAGACCTCTAGCCAACCACACGATTCATCTGATGCCGTAAGCGGAAGGTTGCCGTCAGGATAGTGATGCTTGTATCTCTAGTCTGCAGAGGGCGTGGGACTTGCGCCGATGCAACACGTCGCAGTAATTAGCGCGCAGTCTCAAGAACAGTTGGGCCCGCGGTCAGCTCATTTGGGTCAAGGGATCAAAGTTCTTACTTGTCTCGCCGGCGAACGTGTCGTCCTTCTGTACCGGGCAGTTTGGGCCGTCCCCAGAGGCTGGCCGGGTTGCCGGTGTCGCTTTCATTCTTTGCCGGTCGGCTACACATGAAACATTTCACGACGTCACCATCAAGCCACATCGTGCCACCGCAGTATTCGCAACGCTTCGTTTTTATCTCCACCAATTCTCTCCCCCTTCAGGTTCTGCTGCAACTTGTCTTTGGGAACTGCTGTTCACCCTGGGTGGCCTAGCTGGTGCTACTAGATTCGCTGCCACCTCAATTCAATTGTCCCTTACGAGCTCTCCCCGTATCGTCGGCTCTGGTAGTTGCGTAACAGGATTCTGCGACAATGGTGACCAGTGAGAGCCCAACAGGGACAATTGCCGGGCCCAAGGCAGGGAGATCCACCGAAGGTACATCAACTATCGTCGATGGGGTTTCCATCAAGTGAATCCGGCTTCAGTATACCACTTTCCCCATAATAAGTCCACGGGTCGTAGGTCAAATTGCGAGCTTGCTAGACGACGATCTGCCGCCAGTCCAGCTTCGCGTCTGCTTCGTTATTTTAATCTCCGTCTTGCCCCACTTGTCTCGCAGTTTGTCGTGGTCTCCGCTGTAGCTGCACCGCGAGTCGATCCTGAAGCCTGTCCACTTGGGTGCCGAATTCCGACGATAGCATTTGCATGCGCTCGGCAATTTGGTCGAAGTCGTGGCCTTTGGCCGGGTTGACCTGGCAATCGCCGATCAGGACCGGCACCATTTCCAATCGCTCCACGCCGTCTGGCGAGGCGGTAAAGAGAAACAGCAGCGACTGATCGTTCCTTAGAGAGGGATCTACGGCGTAATCATCCACGAAATCGCCAGCATCGTACAGGATAGGCTTCCTCTGGTAGACTTCGACCCCCTGAAACAGGTGGGAGCTAGTGCCGTGAAAGACGTCCACACCGAGGTCGATGACCGCGTAGGCAAACTGGCGGAACTCAGTGGACGGGCGCTGGCGCATATTGGGTCCCCAATGAATCGAGAAGACGACAAGGTCGGCTCCGTCACGATGGGCTGCCTCGACAGACCGCTTCACCCGGTCGAAGTACTTCCCGCCCGTGCCGATCCGAATAAAGTTCGTCCCCGGTTTCTTCGACGTTGCCTCCCAGCCCGGCTCGTTATCGGTGAAGCTGACGATTCCTATCTTCACTCCGTTTCTCTCGACGAACGCCGGCGCCATCGCCCCTTTCAGGTCTCTGCCCGCTCCGGCGTGAGCGATCCCGGCCCTGTCGAGCCGCTCCAGCATCTCCTCCAGACCTTCTTCCTCGTAGTCGAGGCTGTGGTTGTTGGCCAGCGAAACGTAATCGACGCCGCCTGCCTTGAGGACGTCAACGGCAAGCGGATCGGCGTGGAAATAAAACACCTTAGGCGTGCGGTCCCAGGGTCGGCCGTTCGCCGCGATCACGCATTCCAGATTGACCAGGGTCAAATCGGCGTTTGTTAGGAGAGGCAGGGTGCTACCCCAGGGGTAATCAACGCCGTGGAGGCTGACGGCCTGGTCGACCAGACGCCCCAGCATTACGTCCCCCGTGATTGCCATCGTGATTAGGGGTTTGTCCACGTTTTCCATGATTCTCCTCCTGCATTCTAGCCCAATTCTTGTTCTCCAGCAGCCGTCAGTAACGTGCAAGTTCGCGGCCAGAAGCGGGATCGCGATCCAAAGGCCCTCTCGGTATGGTTCATGCCGCGTGACATACGCTGTATCATTGGGGAGGTAATATCGACGTGAGGCACCGTAAATCAGTGGGCGATAGCCGGATCGAGAGGCTGAAGACGCCGGTCAACCCTAGCGTGCGGGGGACCGGCGAGCAATCAACCAGAGAAAGCAAGGGAACGAAAAGGCCGTCGATTTATCACGGCGAGGGAGCAGGACATGCGCCGGGCGGCGGGCGCGGCGGGAAAGTCAGAGGCTGAGCGGCGAGGAGCACCGGAGGGAAACGCAGTGGATATCACATTTAGGGCAACCGAGTTCGAACCCGACGAAAGACTGGTAAGGCGAGCGCAGCAGAAAGTTGCCAAACTCCAGCGCTATCTTTCAGACCTGGAGAGGGCCGACGTCGAGCTCTCTTTGGAGCCGACGCGGGGCGTGGAGGGCCGCCGCATCGCTCGTGTCAACCTAATCCTGAACGGAAGGGTGGTGCTAAGAGCCGAGGCCAAGGCCGCCGATCCCTTCGTGGCGGTCGACGCCGTCGTGGACGACTTGAAAGGTCAGGTGCTGCGGTACAAGGAACGAAGAGAAGACTGGCGACACGGCCAGCCCATCAGGCCGGAACCGGAGGTCGAGACGGAAGAGGCTCTCTAGCCTCCCTCCTCATCGCTCCCGCCTCGCCTGTGCCGGGGCGCCCGGCCCTATGACTGGGTCGGGCGATGACTCGCGCAGGTCGTCTGGCGCAGGGACCGCCTCGACTATCGCTTTCTCCGGATGCACGAAGAGCAACAGCGCAAATGACGCAAGCATTGCCACGCCCGCGGCGACGAATGCCCCCCGGATGGTGCCCGTGGTGTCCGCCACCGCTCCCGCCATTGCCGCTCCAATGGGCTGCGCCAGCGATTGGGCGGCCGAGCCTATTCCCATGAACTCGCCAGCTCTGTCGGATGGAATCATGTCGGCGAGCAGGGGCACCAGCAGCGTCACTGTGAAGGCGTTGGCGACGCCGACGACAGCCATGATCACTATCGCGTCAACCACTCCTTGCACCAGGCAGGCCCCCAAACCCACCATGCCGAAGAGGCACAAACCTACCGCCAGGACTGGCTTCTTGCCGAGCGTTTTGGCCAGCAAGCCGGCCGGTAGGGCAAAAACGGCGGCGCCCAAAGCCGCCGGTATGATAAGCAGAAAGGTCGAGTTCTCCTCGACCCGCAGGACCTCCACGCCAAAGCGGGTAACGAAAGGGGTAACACCGCCGTTGCCCAGCCAAAAGAGGAATGTCACGCCGAGGTACTTCACCAGCTCGCGCCGGGCGCCGATATCCTTCAAGTACGACCACGGGTGAACACGCTTTCGCTGGCGAGCCGGGGCGCGAGACAGGGGCGACTCGGCGACCGTAAGGAATGTGAAGGCAAAGGCGATCACGACGCCACAGCCGACCAACCAGAAGACCAGGGCCTGCTGTTTCTCCCAGAACAGAAAGGAGAGGGCAACCACGGTTACCGCGGCCAGCAAATTGAATACGCCCATTCCCCCGCCTACCAGACCGCGTTGCTCAGGCGGCGCCACCTCAGGAAGCAGGGCAAGGTATGGGTCATAGGCCACTGCCAGAAAGAACGATAGCACAGTCATGATGGCGATCACCGCCCAGAGCGGCGGGTGAAAGGCGAGGAGCGCCAGCGCCAGCGCCGTCAGCGGTGCGCCGATCACAAAGAAGGGACGGCGGCGCCCCAAACGATTTGGGGGAAGGCGGTCGGAGACCACGCCGATGACCGGCTGCACGAACCCGCCGATCAGCGACCGCTCCTGCGCCAACAAGCCAACCAGTAGATTGGACACGGAGTAGGCCTTCAGAAAAAGGGGAAAGCCAAGGTTCGCGAAATGGTACACCAGATTGGCGCCCATGCTTGCCACGCTGTAGCACAGGATCTGTCCAATTGTTAGCGGCTTCGTAGCTGCCATCTCATGCCCTTGGACGGCAGTATAACACGTGTCGATGATGAAGGCTAGAGGGTCGGGTCAGTCAAGACAATAGCCACGTGAGAATCATGCCCCCGGCGGCGGCGAACATGACCAACGCTGTCATCCAGCCCATCACGTTGGTGGCCAGGCCGTTCACCCGATTGCCCATGACCTCCCTGTTGTTGGCCACTAGCATGATAAGCACCAGCAGTGGCCCCGCCAGGAAACCGTTGATGACCGCCATCCAGAAGAGGGCTTGAATAGGGTTCAGGCCGAGGAAATTGACTAGCATGCCAAGTAGCATAGAGATAGCGATCACGGCATAGAACCGCTTGGCGTGCCGCGGCTTCTCGTCGAGGCCGTAGCGCCAACCGAAGGACTCCGATAGCGCGTATGAAGCCGAGCCAGCCAGAATCGGCACGGCGAGGAAACCTGTGCCAATCAGCCCTAAGGCGAAGAGGGTCCCCGCCGCATCGCCTGCCAGCGGACGCAGGGCCTCGGCGGCTTCGGCGGCCGAAGCTATGTCGGTCCTGCCAGCCTCGAACAGGGTAGCCGCCGTCGCCAGGATGATGAAGTACATGACTATGTTGGAGAGAATCATTCCGATATCGACGTCCCACGCCGCATACTTCAACTCGGACCGGCTAGCACCTTGCCGCTGTCGAAGCCGTCTGCGGCCCCGAGCGATCTCTTCCTCGACCTCCATGTTGGCCTGCCAAAAGAAGAGATAAGGCGAGACGGTCGTACCCAGAATCGCCACCAAAGTGGACAGATAGGCGGTTGTAGGGCTCGGCAGGGCCAAAAAGGTCCCCGCGAGAACTTGACTCCAGTCAGGTCTAGCCAGAAAGGATGCTCCGATGTAAGCAAGCAGCGTCAGGGTTAACCATTTGAATGTCCTCTCAATGAACCCGTAGGAGCCAAAGGTTAGCAAAGCTAGAATCAGCAGGGCGATCGGCGCGATCAAGTAGGAAATTGGAATGGGGACGAGTAGATCTATGCCGGCGGCGATGGCGCCGATATCGACGCCGACGTTGAGGGTGTTGGCGATTACCAGTCCGCCGACGGCCGGATAAAGCACCGCTCTGGGGTAATGTCGTCGGAGAATGCCCGATAGCCCCAGTCCACTGACCATCCCCACTTTGGCGCACACAAACTGCACCGCCGCCATCATTGGCGTGGTCACCAGAGCCGTCCACAACGTAGTGTATCCCAAAGAGGCGCCGGCGATAGCATAGGTGCCAATTCCGGAAGGATCGTCGTCGGATGCGCCGGTGATCAGCCCGGGTCCCAGAGCCTTAAGCAGCCTCCTCACGTGCGTCTTCAAAGGCATGGCTTGACGTCGACGGTTGTCGTGACATCAGCCGGGCCAGCCTGCCGGGAAAGTCCGTCAGAGCGTCTGGCTTGTCTGTGGTTCACGGTATTGGTCTCTCCTAAGCGGCCGGAATGGCACGGCAAGGACCTTAACCGGCTGAGGAGGCGCAGGTTCCGTGCCAGGCCTGGCGTGTGGTACAATCAATCGGAGGGGAGCCATGAAGCTATACAACCTGCTCTGCAACGCCTGCAAATATCCGTTCCAGCGGTTCGCTTGGGGCGAGCTTGAAGATCATGACCACGCCTGCCCGCATTGCCAGTCCCGGGACGTCACCCTGCGCTGGATCGTCGACGAGCCATTTGAGGGCATCGCCGGCTTTGGCTGCGGCTGCGGCGCTGGTTCCTGAGCCTTTCGCGCAGGGTTGCGTCCTGTCCTCTTCCCCGTCAGGGTGCCCTTTAGGCGCGGAGAGCGGGTGCCCTCTGGGAGCCGTGAGGGCACCCGCAGCCCTGCCTTAGCGTAATCTCGAAGGGGCACCGGGCTATTTCCGCACACCCAACCTCTCCTGGAGGGCCACCATGATTTCTCCCTGGACGATTATGTCAAGCATGTACTGAGAGACCTACCGCATCTTTCTTTCAGACCGCCACAATCAGCCGAAGATGTTGATCAGCCGGCAAGTGGCATGCTCATTGCACGCAGTTGCTAGACCGCCCGAATCCGCAATGGCTGGCTGGCGGGGCCCAGAGGCCTGGCATTTGGAGTGGCAACCAGAAATCAGGAATGGCATAATTAGGTGGGTATTTCGCGAGGTAGATGAGATGAGTTCCAGAGGATGTCTTATCGTGCTTGGGATTGTCGTGCTATTGGGTCTCACGGCTGCCGGCTGGATGCTGCAAGGATTCGCCCAGCCAGCGTCCGCGCCGGCTGGGGAGACCATGATTGCCCGGCCTGGTGGCACCGCAACCGAGCCACCCGGCAGAGTCCCAAAGCCAACACCTTCGACAGCTCCGTCACGGGTCACTTTGAGGGTTACTGAAGCCGAGGCAACCTTGGAGGCGAACAAGTACCTGGCGGCGTCAGGCCTCCCTCTCCAGTTGAACGGCCTCCAGATTCGCTTCCAAACCGGTCTAGTCGAGGCTACGGCCAGCGTGACGATCGGCGGCTTCGGCGTGCCAGTTGTGGCGCAAGCGGTGGTCGTCGTCGTCGACGGAAAGCCGGTCGTCACCGTCCAAAAGGTCGACGTCGCCGGACTAGGCGTGCCTCAGCAGATAAAGGAGCAGATACGCGACGTGCTCGAAAACGGGCTGGACCAGACATTGCCCAAGGACCTGCCCCTTCACCTAGACGATATTGCGGTGGACAACGGCGTGATGACAATAACTGCCCATAATAAGAATCGACAGCAATGACCAGACGCAGTACAATTCGCCGCCAAAGGTGAGCCCATTGGTGAAGAAGTCGCAGGTTTACTCCATATCACTCTCTGTTTCGGTCTTGCTCTTGTCGCTGCTCTTCGCCGTGCAGCCGGCCTCTGCCCACGTTTACCTCACCCCTTATCTGAGAATTGACGGCAAATACTCGCTTCCCTACGACGTTCCCTATTCGCCCCTGGCTGCCAACCAGATATTCACACCCCAAGACGCCGCCCCGGAGAACTATCTGGTGGACAAGCAGATAAGCTTCGAGCTGGACCAGACCTTCTTGCCCCTCAGTCTGAGTGACAAGGAGAGGGCGGTCTTTCGCTGGGACTTCGGGGACGGCGCGACAGCGGAAGGCAGATCGGTTTCCCACGCCTACCATAAGGCCGGCTCCCATATCTTGACAATACAGGTATCAAACACCGTGGACTACGAGGCTCCCAACCCGTCGAAGCCCTTCGATTCCGTGCTGATTAATGTTCTACCGGACATGAACTATCAGTTGCCTCGAGCGGTGATGAAGATCAATGGCCGGGGAGTTAACGATCCTTTGGTTGATTCCCTTAGCTTCCCTTTCGATGGTGAGCTTTCCTTTGATGCTTCGCACTCCGTCGATGGGACGGCCGCCAGCTTGTCTTACGCCTGGGACTTCGGCGACGACAGGGCTGGCAGCGGAAAGGTGGCCAGCCACTCGTACGATAGGAATGAAGCCCGGTTTTTCTCCGTTTTGAGAGTCACCGATAGCAACGGCTTCATCTCAGATACCTTTGTCGAGGTCGATAACAGTCAGACCAGCGGCGGCCCGGTCTTGCCGAGTAGCAATCAGGCGGCTAGTTTTCTGAGCAGACTCGTAGCCAAGACTCTGCAATCCTCGGAAACCAGCTATGGGCTCTTGCTGCTCATACTTGTGGTGGCCTTCTTTGCTGGCAGCTTACACGCTCTCACTCCCGGTCACGGCAAGAGCCTCATGGCCGCCTTCCTAATTGGACGCGGCCGCAGCAGAGCCGCCGACGTTCTTGTGATTACCTCTTCGATCACCTTCTCCCATACCGCGGTGATCCTGGCTTTGGGTTTCATATTCCTCATCGTGAATATTCAGTATCCGGTCGCCAGCATCCTTCCAGCCTTTAACAAGCTAGCCGCTATCCTGGTAGTCGTACTGGCTCTAAGTCTGTTGTTCAGAAGCTACAGGAACTGGGCGCATCGGCGAGATCATGAACTCCAGCATGAGCACGAACATCGTCACGGCGCGGCGGACGGTGGCTCCCAGGGCGTGGTGGCGCTCCTTCTAGCGGGAGTCAGCGGCGGGATAACGCCCTGCGTCGACGCCCTCGCTCTATTGATGGTGTTAGTCAGCGCCGGACAGGTCCTCCTTGGCTTGATAGTAGTTCTGGTTTTTAGCTTCGGCTTAGCCTCGGCCATCTTGATAATTGGGTTGATACTCATCGCCGGCAAGGACAAACTCAACCTCGAGCAGAAGCTGGGCTCTGTTGCAGAGATCTACGGGCCTTTGGCCGCCGGTCTATTCATACTGGTTTTAGGCGCCCGCCTGGCCCTATCCTAGCGAAGGTATGCTTCTTGCATTCGCATCGTGACGCGCCCTAGCCCGACAGCGACAAGAGCGCGTTGAGACGACCGATCGAAAAACTTTAGGAGATGAAAATGCACCACAACGGAACACTGGTTCACAAACTGTTTGACGCGATCAATCGCCACGACGTCGACGAGATACTGAGCTGTGTAGACAGAAACGTGGAATGGGTTGCTGGAGAGCAGAACTATCACGGTCCCGACGAGTTCCGGAAGTTTGTCGACTTCTGGTTTACCGCCTTCCCGGATGCCAGGTGCGAGATCAAGAATCTCGTTTGCACCGACGAATACTGCACAGTGGAGTTCACCGGCACGGGCACGAACAGCGGACCCCTTAATCTGCCGATGGGTACGGTATCCCCGACCGGCCGCCACGCGACGATGTGGTTCTGCGAAGTTTACAGGTTCAGCAACGGTAGGATCGTCCTCGGCCACACTTATTTCGACATGTACAGCATGCTGAACCAGCTCGGCCTGCTTCCCAAGGCGAAGATGGCTGGCGCCTAGTCCTAGCACTAATTAGCCGGGGGTCCCGACCGAATCTCGTCGGGACAACGGCTGGCACTGCCGAGAGCCCCTTCAGTCGCACGAAGGGGCTTTCTCCTATAATTGACTGCCGCTTACTGCCTCGGCGGATTGGCGCTGGGAGTCAGAAGGCTGAAGGGATGATCGTGCGCGGGAGTCACGAGCGAGGGCTGTTGGTCTCGCGTGAGACACTTCTCAGGGTTCTCCACAACTACAGGTACCACGTGGATGTGATTCCGGAGGACGATGGCGGCTTCACCCTCTGGTTGAAAGAGCTGAATATCGGTGGGACAGGCCGGACGCTGGAAGAGGCCCGAGGAGACCTGCTGGCTTCGGTGCGGAGCTACGTCCGCAACTATTTCCAGCAGTTCGATTTCTACCGGCACCTTCCGGACATGGCGCGCCGGGAGCCATACGTCCTTCAAGGGCCTTAGCCGACGCTGTTCCCGTAATCTCTAAGCCGCTCTACGGAGCTCCTGATCACTTTCATCTTCGCCGGGGATGACGCCGATATGGCGCCGGTAGACGAGATCTGCGCCAAACCAGGCGCCAAAGGACCAAACGGCCGCGCCGACGATGGTTAGAAGCACACCGGCAAAAAGCAGGGTGCCTGGCAAAGATGGATCGGGAAGCCGCACCGCCCAGTTGGCGGCGAAGACCAGGAGGCCCGAAGCCTGGAGGATGGCGTGGTAGCGGCCCCGGGTGTTGGTGAACGCTGAGCGGATGGTGAAGAAATCGACCGCCCCGGCAATGGCCGCCACGATCGCGCCGAGGATGGCCACGGTTATCAGCCAGAAGCTGCCCCTGGCCCAAAACGCGTCGCCGGTAACGATGTAGACGATGTCGGTGGCCACTGCCAACACCCCGGTAGCCAGAGGCAGTGTCACTAGCATAGGATGGATGGGATGATCCTTTATCCGAGCAGTAGCCCTCATTGCAGTCGCCTCCAAAAGCGGACCTCTCGTCCTAATGCGAGCGCAGAGTGCGTCTCCGCAAACCGGTGCAAACAACGTGCCAGGGGCGCGGTGTGGGACGGTACCACCCCGAAGTCCAGCTCTCGTGAAACCTGGCGGGCACGATTCGGAAGCAGCGAGGGTTGGAGTCGCGATTAGCTAGGGGCGAATCCTTCGGCAGAAAGATTCGCCCCTACCAACGTCGGGCCAACGTGCGGAGTTACTTTACAGTGGCACCGTTCAGGAGAGATCTCAGCCCCTCCTCGCAGGCGCCGAGCGGCGACCACTCGCACTCACGGCAGAGATTGGGAAGGTCTTCAGGCTTGACTGTCTGTCGTACCATATCAAGGACCGCAGACCAGGCCAGCCGCTGGCCCACCCGGAAGCCGAGCCAGTCCAGAACCCTCCGGTCGTGGGCGGCGGTGTCCTCCCCGGACTCTGCTCCCCGCTTCTTGCAGACTTCCCCCACCAGATGAGGGCAGGAGAGGCAGACAAGATCGCGACCTACGGCCAGTTCCACCATCATCTCGGGCGCCGCTCTAAGCCGGTTTACTATCGCCCGCATGCCCGCGACGAACTGTTCCGAGTAGCCGTAGCCCCGAAAGCCGAGAACACACAGTACATGATGGCCCCGAAGGACCAAGGGTTCTGCCTGCATCGCGATCACCCATCACAACGGATTCGCAGTTAGTGTAAGCCCTGTCGCAGTCCCGAGTCAAACCATAAATGGTCTCAGAGTGGCCAAAGAATTGCTGTTGTCCCGATCGGTGACCCGTTTCCATCGTCGAAAGGAACTGAGCCATGGCCTATTTGAAACGATTCCGGCACGAATGGGCTCTGGGTGGCTTGCTTATCGTCGCCGTCATAGTTCTGCTGACCCTCTCCTGCGCCTCGCGGGACAGCGCGCCGGCGTCGGGCGAGGTATCTGCCGGGCAGGAAGTGACCCTACCAGCCGTGGCTGAACCGCCACGGTACGTTTCCAGCGCCGACATCCAGACGCTAACCCTGGACCAGGTATTCTACAAGCAGGCCCTCCCCGCCAACCTGGACTCTGCCAGGACCAGAACGCTCGTCGCCACCGGCGATATCATCCCGGCGCGGATGACCAACTGGCAGATGGTCCAGCGCAACGATTTCAAGTACCCCTTCGAGCCCACGGTGGACCTATTGCGGCGGGCAGACCTGACTTTCGTCAACCTCGAAGCGCCCCTGGTCAAGGGCTGCCAGCCGACGATGCAGGGAATGACCTTCTGTGGCGACCAGAGGTTCGTCGAAGGATTGACTTACGCCGGGGTAGATATCGCCAACCTTGCCAACAATCACAGCGACAACTACGGCAGCGCCGGGGTCTCCCAAACCATCGACGTCCTGAGCCAAAACGAGATCGACACAGTGGGCGTCGGGAACGCCGTGGTCAAAGACGTGAACGACCTGCGCTTTGGCTTTCTCGGCTACAATGGGGTAGGCGGTTACTTCGATAGAGAGGCGATGGTAAGCGCTGTCAGGTCCTTGAGGCCGAAGGTAGACGTTCTCATCGTCACCGCTCACTGGGGCAAGGAGTACGTCAGCGTTCCTGAGGCTGCGCCGGGCGTGGCCGAGGACGATCCCCGGGCCATAGGCCGGCTGCTGATCGACGCCGGCGCCGACCTCATCATCGGCAACCATCCCCACTGGGTCCAGGGTCTGGAGATCTACAAGGGCAAACTCATAACCTACGCCCACGGAAACTTCATTTTCGACCAGATGTGGAGCCAGGAGACCCGGGAGGGGGTCGTTGGGAAGTACACTTTCTACGACACGAAGCTAATGAGTGTGGAATTCACACCCGTCATCATCGAGGACTACGCTCAGCCCCGCATTGCTCCCGAAGCGGAGGCAAAAGCCATTCTCGACCGGATGGAAGCGGCAAGCCGGCAGATGGCGAGGTAGGGTAGAGGGTAGAGGGTGGAGAGTCGGGCCGACGAGCCGGTGGCAAGGACACGGTGTCACCGGATGGGACAACGGATAAGCGGATGCAGCCGGCCCGGCTATCCGTTTATCCGTTGAATATCCGTTGACGCCGCAACCCCGCATTTCGTTCAACTTCATAAGCTGGACTCCGACTTAACCGGCATAGCTGCTGTAGAGCGCTATCTTGCTTCTCGCGCCAGGAGAGCTTCCAGCATGGTAATCCTCCTGTCATCTGGACCAACAATATCGAGGACCCATCTCCTAATGTACTCTTTGTCCAGGTTTGCACCGTAAACAGCTCAATTGAGTCGGCCACGGCGTCCCTGTCATCGATGTTGAAGATAGAACAAACAGTATTCAGGACGATTTCCTTTTGGTCCGGATGAAGAAAGATGTTGATATACAAGTCGGATGTGGCGCGGGGTTCAGAGTAAAAGGCTAAAGCAATCGCTCCGCCAATGGCGTGGGGTATCTGCGCCTTTCGGAGTTCTCGCGTGACGCGAAGCAACCGCTCTTCAATATTGTTTGCCATATAGCGCCCTGTACTTTGGACTGAGGCTTAGAAGACCTGGAAACATGTCCTGCTTAACGGAGGGCCGACCAATGCCTGCCACCAAATGCAGCAGACCCGACAAAGCCTGCGCGTGCTCGTCCTCGGTCGCGTTGCGCCATCTCTCCGCTCTCTCGATCTCATCCGCGCTAGGTGGGCTGGAAAGGTACTCCATAATCATATCATCCAGCATTCTGTCAAAGTTGGGCGTTTCGCTGTCGGGCAATGGTGACACCTCCTCTCAGCCCTGTGCCAATCATACCATTCAGCAGAAACATCGTCCAGTTTCCCGCCTGAGCCTGTTTGACGCGATGGGAGCCATATGGTAATCTGATTCTGCGCCGCGCAATCGCCAGCGAAAGGTCTCGATGCTACGTCTCGACAAAATAGCCAAGTCGTTTGGGGGCCAAACTGTCCTCCAAAACGTTACTTTTCAAATCAATCCCGGGGAGCGAGTAGGCCTGATCGGGCCGAACGGCAGCGGTAAGTCGACCATCCTGAAGATAGCCGTCGGCGAGGACGAGCCGGACCGTGGCGACGTAACGCTAGCGCCCAGAGCGGCGATGGGCTACCTCTCGCAGGTAAACCAGTTCCCCTCCGGCCGCACCCTCCACGAGGAGTTGCTGGAGGTGTTCGCCGAGGTCAACGCCCTCGAGGAGCGCCAGCGGCAGCTCGAAGCAGCGATGCGATCCTGCCCGGCGACCGATCCTCGCTTTCAGTCCCTTCTCGAAGAATACGGCAAGATCCTCGACGATTTCGAGCGGGCCGACGGGCATCTCGTGGAAGCCAAGATCGGCCAGGTCCTCGCCGGTCTCGCGTTTTCGCCCGAAGATCACGGGAGACCGCTCGAACATTTCAGCGGCGGCTGGCAGATGCGGGTCAGCCTGGCCAAGCTGCTCCTTGCGAGCCCGGACTTTCTCCTCCTCGACGAGCCAACCAACCATCTCGATCTGGGTGCCATCGAATGGCTCGAAGAATACTTGATCGCCTACAAAGGCTCGGTCGTCGTCGTTTCCCACGACCGCTACTTTCTCGACAGGATAACCCAGCGCACGCTCGAGCTTACCAATGGCGCAGTCGTCGGCTACGCCGGAAACTACTCTTTCTACGCCGCCGAGAAGGGCCGGAGACTGGAGGCGCAGGCGGCGGCTTTCAGGCGGCAGCAAGCGGAAATGGAAAAACAGGAAGCCTTCATCAATCGCTTTCGCGCCAAGGCCACCAAGGCGTCGGCGGTGAAGAGCCGGGAGAAGAGCCTGGCAAGGCTCGAACTGGTGGAAGAGCCGGAAGCGAACGTCGAGAGCATCAAGCTGCGCTTCACTCCCGCCCCTCCCAGCGGCCGGGAGATCGTCGTCTGCAAGAACCTTGGCAAAGCCTATGGCGAGAAGGTCATCTTTGGCGAAGGACAACTAGCCATAGAGCGGGGCGACCGAATTGCCCTGACCGGGCCGAACGGGGCGGGAAAATCGACGTTGCTCAGGATACTCGCCGGCATCGAGGAGCCGTCAACTGGCACCCTCCGACTTGGCCACAACGCGGTTGTTTCCTACTTTGCCCAACTGCAAGCCGAGGCTCTGAATGCCGATAACACCGTGCTCGACGAAGTATACCAGACAGCCCCCAGCGATACGACCCTCACCGCCGTGCGGGGCCTTCTCGGCAGGTTTCTTCTGTCCGGCGACGACGCATTCAAGCGGATCGGCCAGTTGAGCGGCGGCGAGCGAAGCCGCGTGGCGCTGGCTAAGATGCTCCTCCGTCCGGCCAACGTCCTGCTGCTCGACGAGCCAACCAATCATCTGGATCTCGGCTCCATCGAGGCACTGGAGGAGGCCCTCTCGTCTTTCGATGGCACCGTGTTGCTCGCCTCCCATGACCGCCGTTTCGTCGACCGCGTGGCGACCAAAGTGCTGGAGGTCGAGGACGGCAAGCTCACCCTCTATCTGGGCAACTACTCCTATTACCGGGGCAAGAAGCGCGCCTTGGAGGCCGCCAAATCAGCGCCCGCGCCTCCCCGCGCAAAACAGCCGACGTCGAACACCCAAGCGGCAAAGAGCGCCAATGGCGAGGCCAGGCGGAAAGCGGCGGAGCTGGAATGCCAGATTCTGGCGCTGGAGACCAGGCTCGTAGACATCGAGAGGGACCTATCCCTGCCGGAAGTCTATCAGGACACAGTGCGAGCGGAAGAGCTTTCGCAGGAATACGCGGAGGCCAAGGAGCACGTCGAGAGACTGACCGCCGAGTGGATGGACCTTCAAGGATAGGATTCTGAGATACTGGCGTCCGCGAGCGCCGCGCCCAGTTGCCTATCACTCGCATGGCAAGCAGCCCTACGACGTTGGGTTCTACTCTGGTTTTGTCCAGCCAAGGCTGGTCCTAACGGACTTAGCATAAGAGCCAAGTAGCTGGCCACCGGTCCAGCTGCCGATATCGCGGCGTGACTTCGGCGATAGTTCACCGATTAAACGGCAATACCAGGTCGAGCAACTCGCGACCGGATCATAGCAAAGCGCGCCAGGCCGGTCAATTGGCATGAGCCCAACGCTGCCGGGCGATGGCCCGGAACGTAGTGAAATGAGCACAGGAGCGGATGAAGATCAGGGCGGGCCTCGAAGCCCGCCCTGATCACAGATATCCTTGGATTTAGCGGTTGTGGCCGGGAACGGCGATGGCGTGCGCCCGCGCCGGCAGGGTGAGGATTCGCTCCACCTTCAGGCTGCTACTGTTCACCACAAGGAGCTCCCCCTCGCTATTGGCAGAGCCATCCTTGTGTCGGTAAGTGGTGACCAAAATGTATTTGCCACTGGGGTCGTATTTGTGATGGCTTGTGGAGCCCGGTCCCAGGCCGCTGGCGTCGAGCCATTTCTCGGTCTTTATGGTCGAGAAATCGGGCTTACCGGTCGAGTTCAAAGTAGCGATGTTGACGAACCGGAGCAGAGGACCCTTGGACTCATCTAGCGCTGCACGCAGCGCATCCGCTTCGTCTCAGGTAGGGTAGTCTATCTCGCCGGATAACAGGTATTTGCCGTCCGGCGATATCTCGTAGTTGTGAGGCTTGCCAGGAATCTTGGCTACGATTGATTTCGAAGCCACGTCGACTACGTTATCGCCACTCTGATCGCTTCCCACGAACACGTACTTCCCGTTGGGATGTACGAGGACGGCGTGCAGGGTGCCACCGATCTTAATAGAATCCAAAGCGGTCGGCATTTTGCCCGGCAGCCCTGTGGCGTCGAAGGAGCGCAGGTTGCCCGAGCTATCGGTAGTCCATAGAACCTTGCCATCGGGTGAGGAATCGACCACGTGGGGCGCCGAGCCGATGGGGAAATCGCCCAGGTATTTCTGGCCGGACATGTCGAACACGTTGATGTTGTTGGTCTTGGTGCTGGAGGTAAACAGGTACTTGCCGTCTCTCGACACGTAGTTGGCTACCCCTGCCCCCACGTCGAACTTTTTGACCTGCGCCCCGGTGGCCAGGTCGATCACCTGGACGAAACCGCCATTGGCGGAGATATCCTCGGATATCCAGGCGTACCGGCCGTCAGGGGATATCGAGAGGAAATGGCCCTGCTGCTTTCCTTTCAGGTCGCGGAAGACAATGCTGTCCACCAGAGTCAGCTTGTCCAGATCGAGAACCGAGATGGTCGGGTCCATTACGTTGGCAATGTAGGCCAGATTGCGTCCGGGCTCGTAGGCCACCCTTTTTCCTTCGGTAACCGCCGCCCGCGCCTTCGCGTAATCGACAACCGAAGCGCTCGTCGCAGTCGTTCGCGGACCCACGTAACGCCAGTAGGCAACTCCCACGGCAACAACGACTATCAGCGCCACCAGCATGATGACCAGGGGTTTGATGAATCCTTGTTCGCTTTTGTGTTCCATTACTCTCCCTCCTTACTAGCTTTCAGCAATCAGCCGTCGGCGGTCAGCCTCGATGAAGCGGCCGGCGTTCGCTCCAATGCAGGCTGCCGGTTTTCATAGCCGATTCCATATCAACTGCGTTACGAACGCCAGCCTGAATAGTCCGGCGCAATCGTTGTTGTACGTGCGCCTGCCGTTGGGGGCGAAAAATGTTTCGCCCCTACTCAAAATACAAAGAGGCCCATGCCACCTTGGACATGAGCCTCCAGTTGACTGGTCAGCCATGATAAACAGCCACTAAGTTGAGTAAATCGCTCAACTTAGTGGACTATATATTATCTGGCTGCCTGTGTCAAGGGTAATTATTTCACAGTTTTCGGCTTCAGACGATTGCTGCCTCGGTCGCCACATCGAATACGTGGATGCGGTCCATGTTCAGCATCAGGTCGATGTCGCGGCCCGGACGCAGGTCATCGCGCCACTCCATCTTTGCCACCACGCTGGTCTCGTCTACCTGGAGGTGGACGATGGCCTCGCTGCCGAGACCCTCGACGACGTCGACCCGGCCCGTGACCCGGTTGTCGCTCGCCGGCTGCCCCTGCTGTCGGGCCGCCACGTGCTCCGGCCGGATGGCGAAGACGACGTCCCTGCCCAGATGGTCGGCCAGTTGTGTCGCCTTGGCGGCGGGAATCCTTACCTTGAAGCTGTCGCCTTTGCCCTCGGCGTACATCTCGGTCTTGGACCCTACCAACTGCGCCGGGAGGCAGTTTATCGCCGGGCTGCCGACAAACCCCGCCACGAACTTGTTCACCGGGCGCTCGTAGATGGTCTGCGGCGTGTCGAGCTGCTGCAGTATCCCGTCCTTCAGAATGGCGATCCGTGTGCCGAGCGTCATCGCTTCCATTTGGTCGTGGGTGACGTAGATCACCGTAGTCTGCAAGCGCTGGTGCAGCTTCAGGAGCTCCGCCCTGGTCTGAACCCTCAGCTTGGCGTCGAGGTTCGACAGCGGCTCGTCCATGAGGAACACCTTCGGCTCCCTCACGAGAGCCCGGCCGAGGGCAACCCGCTGCCTCTGTCCACCGGACAACTGCTTTGGCCGCCGTCTCAGCAACTCCCCGATGCCAAGCGTTTCGGCGGTGGCCTTGACCCGCCTGTCGATCTCCGCCTTTGGCGTGCCCCGTAGCTTCAGGCCAAAGGCCATGTTGTCGTAGACGCTCATGTGGGGGTAGAGGGCGTAGCTCTGGAACACCATGGCGATATCCCGGTCCTTGGGCGCCACGTCGTTGACCAGGCGGTCGCCGATAAAGATGTTGCCGCTGGTGATCTCCTCGAGGCCGGCCACCATGCGGAGGGTAGTGCTCTTGCCACAACCCGACGGCCCGACCATTACAAGGAACTCCTTGTCTCTTATGTCTATGCTGACCTCGTCCACGGCGACCACATCGCCGAACTTCTTGGTCACGTGATCCAGAATAACTCTTGCCATCTTCTTCCTCCTTGTGATAGCTGTCAGCCGTCAGCCTTCAGTTTTCAGCTTTCCGTTTGCAGCCTGCGGGCTGATGATGTTCGACAGAATGGGTGGGCCGGCGTCAGAGAATGGGACAACGAATAAGCGAATGGACGCCTGCTCCTATTCGCTTATCCGTTCCTCATTCGCTGACACCGCAC
>JACPQF010000134.1 GCA_016190625.1 Chloroflexota bacterium
CCCCCCCCCCCCCCCCCCCCCCCCCCCCACACTGCTTGCACAGTGGCGGCGGGCCGATGGCTCTCTGAGCGATAAGACCGTCCTCGAGAAGCACCTCGCCGACTACACCAAGCGCAACACCTCATGAACATTCCTCTGGCCCCGGAAAAGGAAGGCCAGGAGCCGCGCTACAAGGTCCGGCTAATCGAGGCGGAGTTCCAGCGGCTCATGTTCGACGTGAAGGACGTGTAGGGGGACGGCGATGGTGAAATCTGGCGTCGCTAGCTATGGACCGAAGGCGGCCCCGCCCAAGATCAGCTTCGAGCACCGCCTGGTGCTCGCAAACTGGCTGCTCGATCTGTTCTGCGCGTCCTCGTTCGAGGATCTGGCGAAGCATGTGTGCGATCCGATTTTCGAGGGCTTCGACGAGGATGGCGTGTCGAAGTTCCACCAGTGCCTCAAGCTGCTCGTCGAGCGGCCCGAGTTGCCCAACGACCTGCTTCTGCACTACGATGAAAACATCGTCCGGCATTGGAAGGCGATCACGGAGAAGCGGAGCGCCGAGGGGCACAAGCTGTATCCGAAGTACTTTCAGTACCTCTGCCTCCTCTTTACCGAGATCTATCTGGACCAGTACTTTCGCAATCCGGGCAAGCTGCTGGCAGACCTGAACGCCTATGCCGGGAGATTCAACGCGGCGGACACCGCCCAGCAAAAAGCCGTGGGCCAGTTGCTCGCAACCGGACTGCCGAAGGAGGCTCAGATTCGACCTTACGTGCCGCCTGATCTCCGGAAGCTTGCGTTCTGGACGGCTACGGGCTCCGGCAAGACCCTCCTGATGCATATCAACCTCTTACAATACAAGCACTATCAGGCGCTTCACGGTCGTGCGGGCGACCTCAACCGGATCATCCTGCTCACGCCGAACGAGGGCTTGAGCCGCCAGCACCAGGATGAGTTCCAGCTCTCCGGCATGTTCGCGGACCTCTTCGACAAGGACGCCGGGGGACTGTTTACCGGCCAGAGCATCGAGATCATCGACGTCCATAAGCTGCGCGAGACCTCGGGCGAAAAGACCGTGGCCGTCGACGCCTTCGAGGGGAATAACCTCGTTCTGGTCGACGAAGGACATCGCGGCACGAGCGGCGCCGAGGTCGCCAGTGGATGCAGATGCGCAACCGGCTGTGCGAGAAGGGCTTCACCTTCGAGTATTCCGCCACCTTTGGCCAGGCGGTGAAGGCCAGCGCAACAAGGACCTGGGCCACGAGTATGCGAAGTGCATCCTGTTTGATTACTCCTACAAGTACTTCTATCGCGACGGGTACGGCAAGGAGTACCGGATACTCAATCTCGAAGATGACTCGAACCAAGAGCATCGCCGCCGGTATCTGACGGCCTGCCTTCTGGCCTTCCACCAGCAGCAGAGAATCTACCGCGACGAGCGCGACGACCTCCGGCGCTTCCTCATCGACCGGCCCCTCTGGGTTTTCGTCGGCGGCAGCGTGACCAAAGCGCCCAGTCAGAAGGACGTGTCTGACGTGGTGGACATCCTTTTGTTCCTCGCGCGGTTCGTCAGGAATCGTGAAGAAACCATACGATATCTGGATCTGCTGCTCGCCGGCCACTCCGGCCTCCAGGATTCCAAGGGTCACGAGCTATTTCGCGGCGCCTTCACCTACCTTGGGCGACTTGGCCTGTCCGGTCAGGCGGCCTACGCGGACATCCTGGCCACCCTTTTCAACGCGCCGGTTCCCGCCGCGCTCCACGTCCGCCAGCTCAAGGGGGGCGCGAGGCCGAGGGAGAGGTCGCTCTCCACATCGGGGACAGCAACGAGCCATTTGGCGTCATCAACGTCGGCGATCCGTCCGGACTGCGCAAGCTCTGCGAAGCTCATGGCGAGGACCTGGCCGTCTCCGACAGCGAGTTCTCCGAATCGCTCTTCCGGCGCATCAACGACCCTGATTCGCGGATAAACGTCCTCATCGGCTCGAAGAAATTCTCCGAGGGATGGTCGAGCTGGCGGGTCAGCACGATGGGTCTCATGAACGTCGGGAAAAACGAGGGCTCGCAGATCATCCAACTGTTCGGTCGGGGGGTTAGGCTGAAAGGGCGGGATTTCTGCCTCAAGCGGAGCCGGAGCATCGTCGGCCTTCAGGCCCCGAAGGAGATCGAGCGCCTCGAAACCCTGAACGTGTTCGGCATCCACGCGGACTACATGCGCCAATTCAAGGAGTACCTGGAGGAGGAAGGTCTGCCGGACAACGACGACCGCCTCGAATTCGTTCTGCCGGTGGTGAAGAATCTCGGGCAGAAACCGCTGAAGACGATCCGCCTGAAGGATGGCGTCGACTTCAAGAGACAAGGTCCAAGGCCTACCCTCGCCCTTCCGAACGGTATTCCGGGCGGCATCAGGATCGTGGTGGACTGGTATCCCAAGATCCAGGCTCTCGCCAGCGCAAGGGGACAAGGACCTTTGGACGTAACACAGCCAGACGAGTGCTGGTTCGACGAGAGTCACGTGGCGTTCATGGATATGGACTCGCTCTACTTCGACTTGCAGCGGTTCAAGAGCGAACGGGCGTGGTACAATCTGAATCTCAATAAGGAAATGCTGCCCCAGCTTCTATTGGACCATAACTGGTACGTGCTCTACATCCCATCGGAGGAGATGGCGCCGCGATCCTTCGAGCAGGTCCGCCGCTGGCAGGAGATCGCCGCGACCCTCCTGCGGAAATACTGCGACCGGTTCTACCGCCTGAAGAAAACTGAGTTTGAGCGGGCGCACCTCGAATACGTCACACTCACCGAGGCAGATGATAATTTCATCGAGAGCTATCAGTTCTCCATCGACCATTCACGGGACGATATCGTGAAGAAGCTGGGGGAGATTAGGGCGCTGCTCGGAAGCGGGCAGTTGCATAACCTAGAGTTCCAAGGGCTCAGCACGATCGTGCTGGGCCGGCACCTCTATCAACCCCTCGTCTACGTCAAGAGCGATCTCATCGAGGTGCAACCGGTAGTCTTGAACGAGGGGGAACGAGACTTCGTGCTCGACCCTACAGCACTTTTGTCGGAACCATCAGGGCTTGTTCAAGGACAAGGAGCTTTACCTGCTGCGCAACCTCTCCCGCGGCCGGGGCATCGGCTTCTTCGAAGCGGGCAACTTCTATCCCGATTTCATCCTGTGGGTCCTCGCCAGCGGCAGGCAGTACATCAATTTCGTCGATCCGAAGGGCCTGTGGAATACGAAGGGACCGGACGATCCGAAGATCGCCTTTTGCGGCACGATAGAGTTAATTGAAAGCGACCTCCGGGCGCAGGACCAGGCGGTCACTTTGAACTCCTTCATTGTCTCCAATACGCGTCTGCTTGATATTTCGTGGTGGGGCAAAGGAATGACCAAGCAGGACTTCGAGAGAAAGCATGTATTCTTCCAGCAAGAGGATAAGCATGTATACATCCAGAAGCTACTGGATATGGCGCTGACCGAGGAGCCAATTTCTGAAGACTCCTGATCTAGCCCCCTCGGAAATCAGGCGCCTCGGCAATTGCCAAATGCATCGGGCAAACTGCCCGCGATTCGTGATCTAGGGGAGACCCAGTCATCCGTCCCTCGAATGCGCCCGAACGGTTTTCTCGCTAACGCCTGTCGACATCGCAGACTACCTCGCCCTCGACCACTTTTCACCAAATTTGGTCGGAGGCCTGTTTCTTGGCCAGAATCTTAATCTTACATTCAGGTTTGCCTGTTATACTCTAGGAAGACCAAGCCGACCGATTCAGCGAGTAAGCCATTGATCAGCGCCGACCCAAACCGGTGGAGTGGACCATCAGCGGCCTGGGCAGCCTGTCGGAAAAGAGGATCCAATGAGAAATACGCGGCCAGATATTCGGAGAGCAGTAGGCCTGCTGTTCACACTAGCGGCAGTGCTCTTTATAGCCTATTTGGTTCTCGACATCATCGCCCAAAGCGTGCTCATGCTGGGGCTCTGGGCCATGCCCGAAATGGGGGATTCCGCCGCTCACCATTTCGGGCAGTGGTCCATCCTGATTGGCAGCGTCGCGGTCCTCTCTTTCTTCACCCTAGCCTATGTCGTTCCTCTTGGCAAGCGCAACTGGCGTTCTGCCGGGCTGGTGCAGGGGTTCATCATCGCACTGTTTACCGAGATGTACGGTTTCCCTTTGACCGTGTACGTGATTGCCTCCCTATTGGGCAAGCCCATTGGGGACCCCGGGCATCTGGATGGCCACCTTCTGGCACAAGTCGTAGGAGGTGTTGTCGGACTTGGGCCCGATACGGCCGCTTCGGCCATCATGGTCTTTAGTTCTTTCATCACCGCGATAGGCTTCCTACTCATCCTCTTTGGCTGGAGGCAGATCTACCGAGCCAGAGGCCAGATTGTCACCGACGGCATCTACCGCCACGTTCGCCATCCCCAGTACACGGGCATCCTCATCGTAACGCTGGCCCTTCTCATTCACTGGCCGACTGTGGTCACCGTGCTCATGTGGCCTGTTCTTCTCTACACCTACTACCGTCTCGCCAGACGGGAGGAGCGGACGGCCGAGGAGGCCTTCGGCGACGAGTATCGAACCTATAGGCAGAAGACGCCCAGGTTCTTGCCCCGGCTCAGGCCGGGCCTACCTACGGGCGAAAGTGCGGCCGCTTGGGCCGGCCACATGCGGAGGGAGCATCGATGATTGCTGACAGCAGCCATGACTTATCCGGCGAGGGAAAGAGTAACAACGCGGCTGGTCTGATCGAGCAGTCACTCACCGTCAACGGCATGACCTGCGGCGCCTGTGTCATGCATGTCGAGTTAGCATTGCGCGGCGTGACGGGCGTGGTCGAGGCGGATGTTAGCTTGGCGAGAGGCAAGGCCAAAGTGCGCTACGACCCGTCGGCGACGACCTTTGCCACGCTGAGGGACGCAGTTGAGGCAGTCGGGTACGACCTGAGGGAGGATGGCGCGTCGGATCAGAATAATTCGACCCGGGCTTCGGTCCATGCCTTTCCGGTTGGAGCGATAGTGCGGCCGGCCGTGATTGGCTTTTTGGCCGCTGCTCTTCTCGCCAGCCTCTACGTCATGATAGTCGGAATCACCCAGGACTTCGCCCACGCCTTCGACTTGATGACGACTGATTGGTACTTTGTCATTCCTATTGTCGTCGGGTTCGGCGTTCAAATCGGCCTTTTCGCCTATGTGCGGGGAGTGATGAAGCTGCGCAAGGGCGCTCGCTCTGCCAAGGCCTTTGCGGGAGCGGGCACGGGAACGTCGACGGTATCCATGATTGCCTGCTGCGCCCACCACCTGACCGACGTTCTGCCGGTTCTGGGCCTTTCGGGGGCGGCGGTCTTCCTCAACGACAATCGGGACCCCTTCATGGCGGTGGGCATCGCCACCAATCTGCTCGGCATAGCCGTGATGGTGCGCCTGATCCGCAAGGTCCACAGCCATGCCCACCCCGAATACAACAGCAACTCGCAAGCTTGTTGAGCGATCGTAGGGGCGGACGGCCGTCCGCCCCTACAGCAATCATGACCATCACCATATCTTTCGTGGACTAACCGCCGCCAAGATTAGAAGGGCGGGCAACTCTAAACTGGCTCTCACCTCGTTCTAAGGAAAGTCTAACCTCTTGACACTAACATAACCACCAGAACATGGACGTCATGGCTCCAGAGCGTCCGGTTCCATCGATTCTGAGCAGGAACCCCACCCGCCGAGCGGCGGCTTAATTGCGCGTCCAGTGGGATTTGCTAGTTGCGGAGGCTGTTTGCATGAATGAAATTGGCTATGCCGCCCTCGTGCTGTCGCTGGTCTTTGCGGCATATGCGGCGGTGGTATCGTTGTGGGGAGCCCACAAAGGCTACCGGGAGCTAGTCGAGAGCGCCCAGTATACGGTATACGGTGTGGCCGGCTTGCTTACTATCTCGTCGGCGGCTCTGATGAACGCGTTGATCAATCGCGATTTCAGTCTGGAGTATGTGGCGTCGTACACCAGTAGCACGCAGGACCTCGTCTATCTGATTGCCGCGTTCTACGGCGGCAACCAGGGCTCGCTGCTACTGTGGGCATGGGTGCTGGCGGTGATGGCTGCGCTAACCATCGTCTTGCACAAGAGGGAGCACGGTGACCTCGTCCCCTACGTGGCGGGAGTCCTCATGATTGTCGAGGTCTTCTTCGTCACGTTGATGGTAACCTCCTCGAATCCCTTTGCCAAGATGCCGTACGCCATTGCGGACGGCAATGGACTTAACCCTCTGCTGCAGAACATGGGCATGTGGTTCCACCCGCCGACTCTGTACCTGGGCTACGTGGGTTTCGCCGTGCCGTTCGCCTTCGCTATGGCCGCCCTCGCCACGGGTCAGTTGGGCGACAGGTGGATCAAAGTCACCCGGCGGTGGACCTTGTTTGCATGGTTCTTTCTCGGCGTTGGCAACTTGTTCGGCGCTCAATGGGCTTACGTCGAGCTGGGCTGGGGTGGCTTCTGGGGCTGGGATCCCGTGGAGAACGCCTCGTTCATGCCCTGGCTCACCGGCACCGCTTTCCTGCATTCGGTGATGATTCAGGAGCGCCGGGGTATGCTGAAGGTGTGGAACATCGTGCTGATAATCGCCACCTTCTGTCTCACGATCTTCGGCACTTTCCTGACCCGCAGTGGTGTTCTATCATCGGTTCACTCCTTCGGGCAATCAAGCCTCGGTCCCTTCTTCATGGCCTTCATCGGCGCCACGCTTTTCATTTCTCTGACGATGCTGTTCAACCGGCTGGACGAGCTCAAAGGCGACAACGAGCTCGACTCGTTTCTCTCCCGGGAGAGCATGTTCCTTATAAACAACCTGATTCTCGTCGGCGCCGCCTTCGCTACCTTCTGGGGGACGATCTTCCCGGTGATATCCGAGGCCGTGCGGGGAGTAAAGATCACGGTTTCGGCCCCGTTCTTCAATCAGGTGAATCTGCCCATATTCATCGTCCTGGTGGCCATCATGGGCATCTGTCCTCTGATCGGTTGGCGTAAGGCGTCAAAGAACAACTTGATTCGCAACTTCCTCTTCCCGGCGGTGGTCGGGGTGCTGGCCACTGTGGGTATCTTCGCCCTCGGAGCAAAGGACTTCCTCACTCTCCTGCCGTTTGGCTTGAGCGCCTTCGTCACCGGGACGCTCCTTATCGAGTGGTTTCGGGGCACGAGGGCGAGGCACCATTTGCGCCAGGAAAACTACTTTCTGGCGCTGCTTAACCTGGTCGGGAGCAACAAACGCCGCTACGGTGGCTACATCGTTCATCTCGGCGTCATTATTGTCGCCGTCGCCATCACCGGCTACTACGGTTTCAGGTCGGAGGTATCCGGCACCCTGTCTAAGGGCCAGTCGACCATGGTTGGCGACTATAGATTGGAGTATCTCGGCTGGGAGAGCTTTCCCAGGCAAAGCCATGACGCGGTGGTTGCCACGCTGAACGTGTACAAGAACGACAAGAGGGTTGGCAGAATAGTTCCCGAAAAGGATTTCTACCCTAGCCAGGAGCAGCCGACGACCGAAGTGGCCATTCGCACGACCTTGAGGGAGGACCTATACGTCATCATGGACGACTGGGGCGAGGACGGCTCGGCCCACTTCCGGTTCCTGGTCAATCCGATGGTGGTTTGGCTGTGGATCGGCGGCAGCGTGCTACTTCTCGGCACGATGGTGGCCTTTTGGCCGGACGCCAGGGAAAGAAGGCGTAGCGCCATCGGACGGGAGATCGAAGAATCACGACCGCTTCAGGCGGCGGGCGCCAGGAGGTGATGATCTTGAAAGCCGTAATAGGTTTGGTTCTCGCTTTCCTGCTCGTGGTTGGCGAGCTAACCCTGGCGAAACACGCAAGAGCGGGAAGCACGATTGACGATGTGGCGATAGAGCTGATGTGCCAGTGTGGCTGTCGTCTGGTCCTTCCCGCCTGCAACATGCCTGAATGCAAGATACAGAAGAGCATGATAGAGCAGATAAAGTACCAGATGGACAAGGGGCTTAGCAAGGAAGAGGTTATCAAGAGCTTTGTCGACAACTACGGCGAGGCGGTACTGGCGGCGCCCACCAAGAAAGGCTTCAACTTAGCGGCCTGGCTCATCCCTTTCGCGGCCATTACTGGCGGCCTCGGCTTCGTCTACTTGGTCGTCGACCAGTGGGTGCTGCGTCGGGGACGGCGACAAACGGACGACGAGGAGGCGGTCGAGGACGAGGTTTCGTCCGCCGAGCTACCCCTCTATGAGAAGTGGCTGAGGAAAGAGCTGGACGACCGCGAAGGAGGGGCGTAACCGTGGAGAACGCAATTATCGTCATTATGACGTTTCTCGTGCTGGGCTTGGCGGGCATCCCCCTGTTCAGGGAGAGGCGACCCGAAGAGGACCTGGCTACAGAAGCGGACTATGGGGATCCCGATCTCGACAAACTACTTTCGAGGAAGGAAACGGCGCTGGAGGCCATTCGCGAGCTGGAGTTCGACCGCGCCGTGGGGAGTCTATCCGACGAAGACTACGTCGAGCTGAAAGAGAGATACGAGAAAAAGGCGATTTCAGTTCTCAAGAACATTAGGGAGATGGACGAAGTTAGTGGCGACGGTCGCAGCCGGCAAGGCGGAAGGAACGTGCGGCCAGACAGAGCCAAACGCGAGGACTGGCAAGCCGTGCGAGAAGTCGTCTGTCCGGAGTGTGGGACAGCCATCCGGCCAGAGGCCCGTTTCTGCTCCGTCTGCGGCGCCGAACGGGACGTCTACGAGGACCGTCGATCAGCTTGTCTCGAGTGTGGCGAGCCGTATGAAGCAGGGGATGTTTTCTGCGCCTCGTGCGGCGCCAGGTTGGAGCCGGTGGAGGAGGAGTTCGCCCCGGATGGCGGGTACGTCGAAGACTTTGCCGGTGACAAACCTGCCGAGGCAAGGCGGCCGCAGAAACCGAGCGGCAATGCCCAACCGAAAAGACGGAGTCGACCCTCTGCCAACAAGAAGCCTACCGACAACAGCGGCAGCGGCCACAGCTAAATGGTGCATCCGGTTAATCCGTGGCACTAACAGAAACGGTGGTCATGGGCGGCTCCCGAGCCGCCCCTACATGTTTGGCTACGTTGGTCCACATGTAGGGGCGTCCTTCCGCTGAAGGACGCCCTGAGCGGGATGGATCTTGCAACTAACTTACCGGATGCACCAGTCGTCCTGCGTCAGGGAAGGTTATGGTGCCGTGTTTCCTTGGTACCGCCGCAAATCCTCTTGCCACAAGGTGACAAATGGATTGCCAGCCGCGGCGGGCGCTAGTTTTCCCCCTGTGCTCAGGCGGGTCTGGGTGGTGCCGGCGTGGATGAGCCAGGCAAATAGCCCCAACGGGCCCAGCGTGGCCGGGTCTATGCCGACGGCGTTGGCATAACGAGCCAGGCATTCTGCCCTCACGCCTCCGGTAAACGTCGAGGGATTCAGGCTTGCCCGATAGGATTCTAGATAACCCCCCGTTTCCATTGCTCCATCCCGGAAAAAGGCGAGGTAAGCGAGAAAGTAGACCAAATCTAGAGCCGGCAACCCCTCCATCTGTGCCGACTCCCAATCCAACACGGCGAGGGACCCGTCGGGCCCAATGTGCACATTCCAGGGAGAGAAATCCCGGTGCTCGCCGACGACGGGTAGGCCCTCCGCGGCGTTCAGAGTTTCACGCGTCTCTTGCAGAACGAGGCCATCGATTGCCTGTCCGGCGGCATTATGGAATACCGCAAATCTCTGCTCAATCTGGCGATCCAACCAGGTCTTCGAGACGCGGCGATCTGGCCGACCGGCCAAGGCCACCAGCCAATCCGTCGCCTTGATGGCATAGTCACGGTAGTTGCCTTCGTTCAGCCGGCGGAATAAAGGCTCACCCTCCGCGTAGGTCTCGCCGAGGCGACCGAAGCCGTCGTGTATATCGCAGAACAGTAACCTCGGCACACCGGGCATCCCGCCCGGCCGCTGAGCGTGCACGCTGGCGAGGGCGGCGGCCTCGTTTTCCAAGGAGGCGAGTGACCCGGCCACCCGCGGCATCTTCACGACCAACCGCGGGACGCCGTCGGAGGCGGCGGAGACGAGGCCGACCACTTTGTTGCTGCTGTGCCGGCCTCCGGTGGCCAGAAGCCAGGCAAATCGATCGGGCGTCGGGCCGAAGCCCCAGGATTCCCAGCGGTCCCGCAGCAACTCGTTGGGATCGATAGGCCCGTCTTGAATGCCCGCCAGGTCGACCGGCCCAGCCTCTCGTCGTAGCGGTTTGCGGGCTAGGGCACAGATCGGTACGGCCGTGCCAGTCCTAAGCCCGGCCCTCAACGCCAAGCCCAGCGCCAGGCGGCGAGGCAGGCCGGCGATCCCATCGGTCTGGAGTCCTGGCCGCTGTTGGCGCCGCCAGCGCTCGATGGCCGCCGGCGAATCCAAAGGCAGCCAGCAACGGGAAGGCATTCGGGGAGGATAGGGCCAATAGCTGGCTGCGTCGGCGAACCCCGTTTCCCGCAGTTGGTAGCGAACCCTTGACACTCCCTTGGGCCACGGCCAATACCACTCCGTGTAACAGTGGCCGCCAGGGCGAAGCGCTTGATATGCTTCCCTTAGGGTGCGTGAAGAGGGGTTGCGCAATATCGCCAGATCGCAGTCGGCCCGCCCAGTCCGAGGCCATGTCGATAGGCTTCCTGAGACCGCCGCCACAGCACGAGCGAGTGAACCGCTGGTCGAACAGATACTACGCGCCGGCCAGGGCTGGGGCAGGAGGAAACGCCAATCGACGCGCCTTAGAAGTCGGTTATAAGATCCTTCATCCACTTCGGTCAGTCACTTTCTCGGCCAATAGCTCGGCGTAGACCATTTCCAGCCGACCGACATAGGCCGACGGGCTGAACTGTGCCATGGCATGGGCGCGGGCGCGGGCGCCGAGCACCGTGCGAGCTTCGGCAGAGTCCAGCAGAGCCGCCGTGGCCCGGGCAATCCCCTCGGCGTTGTCGGCGATGGCGAGAGGAGCTTCCACACTGCCAGTGCTCAACCCCTCGGCCCCGCGGGCCGTCGTCACCACGGCCTTGCCCATGGCCATGGCCTGGAGAACCTTCATCCGCTGTCCACCCCCGATGCGGACCGGCGCCATCACTACCGCGGCTTCCTCGATGAACGGCTCGACCTGTGGCACGCCAGCAGTGACGACGATGTCGGGGCCAGCTAGAGAGTGAACTTCCGCCGGCGGGTCGGGGCCGATGATGGCTAGCCGGACACCGGGCGACTGTCGCTGGAGCAATGGCATTATCTCCCTGCCAAGCCAGAGAGCCGCATCGACGTTGGGGGGATGGTTGAAGTTTCCGACGAAGACAACACTTTTCCCGTCGCCGCTGGGCCGCTGTGGCAGCGGCGGAATCTCGACAGGGAACGGATTGACGCGAACGCGCTCGGCCAGATCGGGCGCGATCGATTGGACGGCGGCGGCGTCGCGCGAGCTCAATACCTGAACGCGATCAAATCTCCGCCAGACCCACGCCTGATAGCTCGTCCAGCGTTGCCAATCAAGCTCCTTGATGAACCAGCGTGACCGGTTGCCATTCTTCGGACCTCGCCAGGCGATTGGTCGGGGGCGCCTCACTTCATACTCGGTGAGCACTACCGGCGCTCTAATGGGGTATCGGTAGGCACCCATAGCGTTGTCCTCCACCTGAACGACGTCGAAGGCGTCTTCGCTGCCAAGCTCGCCGAGAATGCGCTGAATAGCCGGATCCCAGAACCAGACTGTGCGCCAGGGATACTTACCCCGAAGCCACATGGTGGCCAACCGCCAGCGACGCGACCAGCGCGACCAACCGGCGGGCATGGCCTGTGGCAGCGCGTAGAGACGCACGCCCATTCTCTGAAGATCGCGAATAGCATCCTTCGCCGGGGCTTCAGGTTCCACGACGGTGACCAGCGTCACCTCGTGGCGACCTATAAGGCCGGTCAGCTCGGCGTACAGGAGAACCGGAATGGCACCTGCCCCCTGCCGGCGCGGTAGCATCGGCGTCACCATAAGAATTCTCATTCTGCGGCGTGTCTCCTTCCAATGCGGCTGTCACCGGGCGAGCGGTGGTCTCGCCAAAGCTTGTCGCGGCTGTGGAGGATCCACAGAAGAGCACTGATCCTTGGCCGGGTCTCAGGAAAGAAGAAAAACTCGGCCAAGCGCCGTGCGGGCGCTCTTGGGGCGGCGGCCGTGAGCGCGAACCAGAGCAGGTACATCGCCTTGATCGAGAGACCCACATCGAAGCGGCGGCTAGCGGCTCTCGCTCCATCCAGCAGCGCTCTCCAGATGCTATCGCCAGTGACCGGATGGTGGATCGGATCCAGTTTCAGCAAAACCATTCTGCTGGCCACATAGGACACGGACAGAATATCTTCCGGCCGCAAACGACCTAGGGGCAGTCCGAGGCGATGAGCGGTCGCCGCGATATCCCCGCTGGTGCTCCGCATATACCCGACTGACTTGCGAATTTGATTCAGGTCGAAGCGCGAAACCTCGTGGCTGTTCGCTCCGTGAACACGGTAGTGAGCGCCGACGTCCTCGAGGAACAATACCGGTCCATAAAGAGCGGAGACATGGGACAGGTACCAGTCCGCACAGTTTCTGTACGTGTCTTCGGCCACGGGCATGATCTGGCGAAGCACACGTGCCGAAAAAGCGTTGCCGCTCGTCGCCATCCAAGTCAGGTCAAATGGGAAGGTCTGAACGTGGCGTCGAAGGTCGCCGCCGCGCAACGGCAGGTGCGGCGCGGGCTTGACCACCCCGGTTGAGGCGCCGAGCGCATCGATGATCTCCATCCGGTACATCACCTTGGCCGCCTCGGGGCGCGTCCGCATGGCGGCAGCAACTCGCCTGGCAGTGTCGGGCAGTAGCTCATCGTCGGAGTCGAGGAAAATCACGACGTCGCCCCGGCTGGTCGCGAACCCGGCGTTGAAGGCCGAGGCCTGCCCGCCGTTGTCTTTCAGGACGGGCGTGACCTGTCCGGCAAAGCTCGCGATCACCTGCCTCGAATGGTCGGTGGAGCCATCGTCCACGACGATAGTTTCGGTGTGAGGATGTCCCTGCCCCAGGGCGCTACGGATGGCATCGCCCAGGAACCGCCCATAGTTGTAGTTATTGATGACGATGCTGACCAAGATATCGCTCGCCAGCGGCAATGCCTCACTTTCTCTCGGAAGGTTCGAAGCGCTGGATTCCCAGCAGCGAGGGTGGTGACCCGGATGACGGCAGAGACCGCCAAAGCACGGCATGACGATACGCCGCATCGCTGTGGGCGACATAGAGCCGGGCCTCGACGGTCGGCGAACGTGCCTCATCAGCCGGAATATCGAGGTCGACCTGCCAGATCTCGGACGGCGACAGTGTTATCGAGCGCCATTCGAAGAGCACCTTGTCTCCCGACACCACCGCCAACTGGTAGCTCCTGGCCGTTGTCTCCAGATTGCGAACCCCGAGCCTTACGCCTCCTGCTCCCGCCTGATTATTTGCTAGAAGCCAGAGTTGCGTGGTGTCGGGACTCGAAACTTGCGTTGCTCCCCAATGAGCTAGCGCCACGGCCATGGTGGCAGCGACCGTCGCAGCGACCAGAAGAGCCGCGCCGCGAAGAGAGAAGCTGAGGTCGGGGCTTGCCACCCGCGAGCCTGCCTGCGGCCGCACCAGCACCACTCCCCCCGCCATCAGCGTGACGCTACATAGCCAGATTACCAGTCCTTCTCTGCCGATGCCCCACGGCGTTAGATTGAGCACCAGGCCGCCCAGCACATCAGCGGCCAGCGAGAGGCCAATCGTGAAGACGAACCGCGCCCATCTAAGCGCCTGCAGCCTGACCGGCAACAACTTAGTCAAGGAATAACCAGGCAGTATGAGAACCAGCGCCAACGCTCCCGCCAGTCTGGCGATGCCGGTGGGCAAGTCGACCAGGGTCGCGACTCCCGCCAGAAGCGCAGCCGTCATCAAAGCCATCAAGCCTAGGGATCTACGGCACACTGGCATCCTCCCCAGCGGCAACCAGTTGTCTAACATCGTAGATCTGGAGGTTGCCGCTATCAAACACGCGGCTGGTTTGCCCTAGACCGTCAAACTTCGCCAAGGCCGTGCTTCGAGGAACACCCGGATAGTAGGAGGAACTGCCTGAGCCCTGGCTGCCCAACCGGCGGTCGACGACGATGTATTCGACCTGTCCCCGCCGTAACTGGCGCATCTCGCCCTGTCCGACTCCCGGCGACAGGATGATCCAGCGAGCGTCGACGCCACCGCTCAACGTGGTTTCGATGTCTTGGCGTCCGTAGGAGCCCATGACGGCCATAGGCACCGCTTCCGCCGCCACGTGATTATCAGGGCCGAGAAAATCCCGCGCCCAAAGAGCGGCGGCGATCGCCTCAGGGTCGTCGCGGGCGACCTCGGCATTCTGGAGATGTGAGGCTGGCAAACGCCACTGAGGTGGCCAGCCGCCGATGACGCCGCCCGTGAACATCAGCGCGATCGACAGTCCAACAAGCGAGGTCCGGATGGCCGATGGTCTGCTCTGCAGCAGAGCGACGACGGTCAGAGCCGCGACGAAGGCAATTCCGATGAAAACGAACGCCGACAGCCGGTTCCCCATCTCCCAGCCCCGTCCGGTGAACCGGAGCGCGAGGCTCGCGGGATAGACAAGGGCGGTTACGGCTAGCGTCAGGGCCAGGGCGTGATCACGATATCGGCGCCACACGAGGAACAGTCCCGGAGGAAGAGCGGCCACCACGAGGCCAGCGGACCCGATGGCGGTCAATCGTTCCCAGAGCGGAGCGACGTAGCCAGTGGTGCTTTGGAAAAGCTGCCGCCCTGCGCCCGATTCCCCCGCCACCAAACTCGCCAGTTCGCCAAGGGTGCTCAGGACGTGAGGCGCCAGATAGCCGATAACCGTGCTACCGACCGTAACCAGCCACAGCAGGCTAACCAGCGGAGCAACGATCGCGATGGCCCCTGGTCCCTTCCCTTTGTCCCGGCAGACCAGGCGATTGCCTAGCAGCCAGACAAGGAGGAATCCGGAGAGTAAGTACGACGTTAGGTGGTGGGTGGTGACGGTCAGGCCCAGAACCGCCAGCGCAACCGCGGTCAAGCGCCAGCGCGCTGATCCGGTGGCCTCCTGGCGACACAGCAGCACGAGGACAAAGATCGTCGCCGCCGGCAACGCTACCGATTCGTAGTCAAAGCCAGCGCCGAAAAAGAGGTAGTTCGGATTGGCCATGTAGATGACGACTGCGATACCCGCCACACGAGGCGAGCGGGACAGCAGCTCGTAGGTAGCATAGAGCGCGACGAGCAGCAACAGGCGGGCCGCCCCCACTACCACGAGGCCTGCGTGAAAAATGGAGGAGCCGGACAGAGTGGCGAGGGCCGAGGTGACGATCTCCTGGCCGGGATACACCGCGCTAACGGGAAGAAGTGGGTTTCTCAGGAACAGCCTTCCGCTTAGACCAATGTCGTTTGCCGTTCGCCAGTGCATAAACTCGTCGGGAAACGAGAACACCAGCGGACTGTAAAGCACCTTCACCAGATAAAGGCTCAAACCCAAAGCGACCACGAGGCCAAGCCCCTCTTGCCGCCCCACAGCCGGCGAAACCAGCCGCAAAGCGACCGGCAGATAGATGCCAAGCAGGCCGATCCAGAAAACCGGCTCGGCCCAGGCCTGCCCATTTCTCGCCGCCAGATCTGCTATCGCCACGACGACAAGACTGCAAGCGACGATCAAGGCGATCGCTGGCAGCCAGCCAAGGCTCTCGTGGCTCAACTGACAGGACTTACGCGGTCTCACCACGGAGGCACGGAGACACGGAGGTTTTTTGCTTTTGGCCGAGAGAGACGGGTCCGAATGAAATCGAATCCCTCTTTGGAAGGATGGGTCGGTGGCGGCCAAGACCACCGGGTTTCTCCGCGCCTCTGTGTCTCCGTGGTGCAAAACGTCCCTCATCGCCGCCCGTCTATCGCAGCTGCTGGCTTTGTCGCCAGAACGTCATGGTAGACTTGCTCGATCAGGGGCACGATGCTATCCGCCCGGAAATGCGCTGCCCGCAGTTTCGCGGCGATTCCCATTTGGGTGGCGAGATCAGGTTCCTCCAGTATTCGCTGCATCGCCGCCCGCAAGGCATCGGAATCGCCCGGTGGAACCAGTAGTCCGGTCTCACCATCGGCAACGACGTCGGGAAGGCCGCCGATCCGCGAGGCAATGACGGGTCGGCCGCTCGCCATGGCCTCCAAAGCCGCGATGCCGAAGGTCTCGGGCCCGATCGACGGCAACAGCACGGCCAGGCTGCGGGGCAAGGCCGCCATCACCGCCTCGTGTGGCCACTTGCCTAGCACCAGGACGTTCGGCGGAAACTCCCGGGGAGTGTCGCTCAGCATCCTACCAATCAGCACCAAGGGTGGCGCCTTGCTGCCGAGGTCAGTTGACAGGTCAGCGTGGGCTCGCACCAGCACGCGTATTCCCTTGAACGTCCGCAGATCGCCGACGAACAGGAGAAATGGGTCGCCAGGCAACCTGTCCAATTGCCCCTGCCAGTCGCCGGAGGGCGACAGCTCATCGCTCAGGAAGTTGGGAATTACTTTGAAGGGCGCCTTGCCACCGGCCAGCCGGTTACCGTTTACGACTGCCTCGCTGACGGCCAAGAACATGTCGACCGACGACCGCTCGAAGGCGGACATCACCCAGTTGGCGACGGCTATGGGGATGCCCTTGGCGGGCCCGTAGTGATCGATAGCGTGCGGCAGGCAGCCAAGACCCGGCCCCCGGCAAACGCCATCGTTGAACGCCAGCGTCTTGACTGCGCAGGTCAGGCTGTAGTCGTGCAGCGACATCACCAGCCTGGCCCGGCTCCAGGGTTTCAGGGGAAGGAAGGAATGCACGAGCCAGTTGTGAGCGTGGACGATCTCGGGACGCTCGCGAGCGATGATCCGGCGCAGCGACCACATCAATCCGGGGTCGGGAAACGGCGGCGTGTGCCTACGCCCGTCCTCGGAAAACAGACCGGGCGCGCGTTGCGCCCAACCGCGAATACGGTACACTCGCACGCCATCATCGATTGCCAAGGTCGGATCGCCACTGTGCCGCAAGGTGGCTACCGACACCGCGTGGCCGCGCGCGGCCAGCTCGCCGGCAAGGTCACGAACGTGGTGTTCTTCGCCGCCAGTGATGGGCGGGTAGAACTGCGATAGCATCAAGATGCGCATTCCCTGTCCCTCTTAACAATCGATGCATACAGACGTAGCAGCCCCTCGGCGCAGTCGTCCCAGGTCGGGGGCGCGAAGCTCGCCGGAACAAAGGGCTGACGCAACTGGCCGAGTATCGCCGCCGCCACCTCCTCAGAATGGCTATGGAGAGGCACGCGGGCGGCCCAGCCGCGTTCGGCTAGTTCCCTGAGCCCCGAAGTGTCGGCGACGAGGACGGGGCGTTGGAGCGCCAGCGCCTCGACAATTGCCACGGGATGGGTCTCGTATTCGCTCAGGCACACGACCAATGTCGCCCGCGATAACACGGAGGCCATTTCGGCGCGCTCACCCGGGGGTATCGACCTGATCTCGACCTGGTCCGCTACAGCCAACCGCTGCGAGAACCGTGCCAGCTCGCTTTGGTATGGTCCCGAGCCAAGGATCAGGAGCCGGGCGTCGGGTCGCTGTCGCAAGACCGCGGGCAGGGCAGCGATAACGTGATGGTGGCCCTTGTAGCGCTCCAGCCGGCCAATAGACACGATGGTTGGGTCGGCGAGGGTAGGGGATGCAGTGGCCGGCTTTGCCGCCGATGTCTCGTTTGGCGGCAAATCGGCTCCGTTAGGAATCAGTGCGATACGCTCGGGCGGGAGGCCAAGCTGCCGAGCGAACAGCTCACGCTCGAACTGGGCAACGGCCACCAGTCGGTCGGCACGCCGCAGGAGCGGCCCGAGCGCCCGTCGCTGCACGCCACGCACCGCGTTTCGCCACCCGAACGAGTGTCCCCCGCTGTGAAATGTCACGATGTACGGGAGGCGCGCCCGCAGGGCTGCGAGCATAGCCAGCGGCGCTACCAGAGTGTGAAAGGACTGAATATGAATTATTTCCCAAGGCCCAGACGTGATGGCCCTGTAAATGTCTGGCGCCAGGTAGTAGTCTTTGCTTGCCGGCCAGGCGTGCACTCGCCGGATTTCAAACCCGTCTGACCTCTCCTCGGGCGGCAGCGCTCCCGTGGGGTCGGTGGTCAAGACGGTGACGCGGGCCCCAGCGCGGGCCGACCGCAAGGCGACCTCCCGGACGTGGGTTTCCACTCCACCTGAATGCGGCAAATACCGGGGCGTGACGAACAGAAGACGAAGACCACGTACCCGTGGCTGGCTGGGCGCCGTCTCACCTAGACTGTCGCCGGTGGCGTTCACTCCGCACAAAGCAATTCTCCACATTGCCGGTTCACAGTTTAGGACTTTCATCTGGGACTTCTATGGGATAGGAATCTACCAAAACGTTGGCTAGAATGATAGCTCGATAGATGCCGGCACGCGGCATGCTATGCAATAAGCATACCAGTAGAAGTCGCTCACCTAGCTCGCCGGTCGCGTCTTACGTAGCGCAACCATCAATGAGTTGAAAGGAGGTTTGAGCAGTCGACGATGAACACGAAATGGCCGAATAAGGTGACTGTAACCCTCGTAATGCTCATCCTGCTGGCGGCCGTACTTCTTGCCCGTGAGGTGTATAGATTAACTCAGGCAGCAACTACGACGGCCGGCATGGGCACGCCGGCGCCCACTTCCATGCGGGCCGTTGTGTCAGGTGGCCCGGTGTACTGGGGCGCCTCACTTCCCGACGCGCCCTGGGACATGACGAAGCAAGCCCAGTTCGAGAGCATGACGCGGAAAGGCGCCTCGATTATCCAGTGGGGCCAGCCCTGGCAGATTGGCGGCGTTTTCCAGCCATTCTACGCAGGTGACTTCGATACGGCGCGCAATCACGGGTCCATCCCCATGATCGATTGGGGCTCCTGGAACCTGGGGTCGGGGGTAAACCAGCCCGACTTCCAACTCTCCGACATCACCGCAGGTACCTACGACTCCTACATCGCTAGCTGGGCGACCGGCGCGAGGAACTGGGGCAAGCCTCTCTTCCTGCGCTTCAACTGGGAGATGAACGGCAGCTGGTTCCCCTGGGGAGTGCAGGCCAACGGTAACCAGACCAGAGACTATGTCCCGGCCTGGCGCCACGTTCACGACATCTTCACGTCGGTCGGGGCAAACAACGTAAGTTGGGTTTGGTCTGCAAATATCGTCAGCAATAAGCTCGCCCCAATTCGCTCGCTCTACCCTGGAGACGCCTACGTGGACTGGGTGGGGATGGATGGCTACAACTGGGCGGAAGATCTCAGTATGCCCTGGCTGAGCTTTTCCCAGGTATTTCAGACCACTTACAACGCACTGGTCAGCCTGGCGCCGGCCAAGCCGATCATGATCGCCGAGACGGCTACAAGTGACAATGGGGGGCCATTGGGATATCCCCATGACAAAGCCAACTGGATTCGCGATGCGCTCGTAAGCCAACTGCCGGTGAACTTTCCGAAGGTCAAGGCCCTGGTATGGTTCAACTGGCACGACGATGATAATGCGGTGGACTGGCGAATCCAGACGTCGCAACAGGCCATCGACGCGTTTGCTAGGGGCATCGAATCGGGCTACTACGCTTCCAACAACTATGCCAACCTCTCAACCTTGCCCTAACGCCGGAGAGACATCAGAGATCTGACATCTCCGCACGTGGCAGCGCACCCGTCGGGTCCGCGGCCAATACGGTGACCGTACTCCAGAATAGGCCAACCTCAAGGCGACCTCACGGATATGGGTTTCCAGTCCGCCTGAATATGGAAAATAGCGGGGCGTGACGAGTAACAGACGAAGACCACGTACCCGTGCCCGGTTGGGCGCTGTCTGGCCCGGACCATCGCCGCTGGCTTTCACATAGCGCAAATCGATCCTCCAAGCGCCTGGTTTCCATTGTCTGGGACTTTTTGCATAGGACTTCTATGGGGCTTGCTTATAGGACTTCTTTGGGATAGGAATCTGCCGAAACGTTGGTTAGAATGACAACTCGGTAGATGCCCGCACACGTCGCTAGGGCGACAGGCCATCCGGACCTAGTCGTTCATCTGGCTCGCCGGTCGCTCGTTGCATAGCATAACTGTGCGGGGCTGAAGGGAGGTTGAGGAACTCGACGATGAGCACGAAATGGCCCTACAAGGTGATCGTAGCCTTCGTGATGCTCGGTCTGTTTGCCGCCGCATTTCTTGCCTATGAAGCGTATGGAACAGATCGAGCTGCAGCCGCACCACCATCGCAGGCCAATGCGAAGCAGAATCGGTTGTCTACACCCACGCCTACCCCCACCGCAACGACCTCTTCGGCATCAGTCAGCACATCTTCGCCCACTTCCACGTTCTTCCCGCTTATCATCGCTACGTCGCCGTCGGCGTCGACGCCGATGGCGACCAGCACGCCTCCGCCTACTGCCACGCCGGTCGCCGCCGCCTCAGGTGGCTCGATCTACTGGGGCGCTTGGGTCCCTGGGGCGCCCTGGGACATGACGAAGCAGGCCCAGTTCGAGAGCATGACGCAGAAAGGCGCTTCAATCATGCACTGGGGCCAACCCTGGCAGAATGGCGGAGTTTTCCAGCCGTTCTACCCGGGTAATTTCGACACCGCACGCAATCATGGCTCCATCCCCATGATCGATTGGGGCTCTTGGAATCTGGGATCGGGAGTCAACCAGCCCAACTTCCAACTCGCCGATATCACCGCAGGGACGCATGACTCCTATATTGCTGGCTGGGCCACGGCCGCCAAGAACTGGGGCAAGCCTCTCCTCCTGCGCTTCGACTGGGAGATGAATAGCAACTGGTTCCCCTGGGGAGTGCTGGCCAATGGCAACCAGATCGGGGACTACGTCCTCGCCTGGCGCCACGTCCATGACATCTTCACCGCGGTAGGGGCAACCAACGTTAGCTGGGTCTGGTGTCCCAACATCGTAAACAGCAGCACCCTCAGCTACCTTAGCGCCTTGTACCCCGGAGACGCCTACGTGGACTGGATCGCCATGGATGGCTACAACTGGGCGGGCGATCGTAGCGAACCCTGGTTGAGCTTCTCCCAGGTATTCCAGCTCACCTACAACGCCCTGGTCAGTCTGGCGCCGACCAAGCCCATCATGATCGGCGAGACGGCTACTAGCGACGATGGAGGCCCGTCAGGGTATCCTTATGACAAAGCGAACTGGATCGGCGATGCGCTGAAAACTCAACTTCCGGTGAACTTCCCGAAGGTCAAGGCCCTGGTATGGTTCAATTGGAACGATAATAACTCGGCGCTGGATTGGCCGATTCAGACATCAGATCAGGCCATGGACGCGTTCGCTCAGGGCATTGGGTCGAGCTACTATGCTGCCAACAACTTCGCCAACCTTTCGACTTTGCCCTAACCGTGGTAGAGGCCGATCTATAGGCAACCTGGCGGTTGTCACAGTGACACCGTCATGAATCGTTACCCGACGGCGCGGGACCGCGGCGTCGGCGCGACTCGCCGTTGGCGGCCTGGCGTCCAAGCCTCGTCAGGGAGAGAGAAATCAGGGTTCGGTAGATCTGCCTTTCTTCTTCTCTCGCCCCTACGAATAGGTAGGTTGTTACATACGCTATCGCTCCGGCCGCTGCGGCGAGGATGACAACTGGCGGCGACTCGAGGCCAACTACTGACCGGAAGCCATACAGGACGGCTGCCAAAGGGATCGCCGGGAGCAGGGCCGGCACCCAGATATCGCCTACCATCGTACCGATACTCACACCGATCGCCCGTGCGACGTAAGGCAGCACGATGGCGAAATTGACCACGACCGTAGGAATGAGCGTTCCCAGCGCCACGCCGGCCACGCCCAGCATCCGCACGAGAATAACGGATAGGACGAGGTTGGCGACCGCTGAAATCGCTCCGGTCACGGCGAGCGGACGGTGCCGGGCGCTACCTTGGAGAATCGAGCCGGCGGGCAGTAGGCTCACCATAATGATGCTGGCGGCCGCAAGTATCGCCACCAGATAGGCGCTATCGGCGTAAGCGGGACCAACCCAGACGGTGAGAACAGAGCCAGCCAGCATTATCAAAGTGATGCCGCCCAGACTTGCCAGGGCCAGCGTGAGGCGGGAGCTCGTCAAATAGAGGGTGCGGAGACGGCTCCATTGGCGGTCAGCATCGAGCTGCGAGGCGAGCGGCACCATCACTTTGGTAGATTGCTCGCAAATCAGCGAGACCATTTCACTCAGCCGCCGGGCCAGCGCATAAGGCGTCACGGCGCTGACGGGAAGAAAGGCGGCAATAACGATCTCATCGGTCTTGGTTTGGAGACGTCCCGCGAGTTGCATGACAAACAGGGACGAGCTGAAGGCGACGATGGTTCGCACTTCCGACAGCCTGGCGCCTCGCCAGCCAAAATGCAGGTCGGGCGCAATGCGGTTGACCAGCCAGATGCTGGGGACTTGCATCAGGACCGTCGTCGGAATCACGACAGCGGCGATACCCAGGACGCCCCAGCCGAGAAGCAGGACGGTGACGGTCCCTGCTCCGGTAAGAACGGTGCCAATGGCGATCAGCAAATTGACCAAGTCAAAGCGCTGCAGCCCCCGCAGCACGGCAGTAGCCGTCACGCTGGGGATCGATACGCCGAGACCCACGCCGGATAAGACCACGAGCCAAACGGCCGTATCGCTATCGGTCGGTGCGACGTTGAACAGGTAGGGGACGAACGGAGCGATGATCAGACTTAGACCGGCGGCGATTAAACCCAGAACCACGTAGCAACGTAGCGCCGTCGCCACCAAGGTGTGGGCCCGGGCAAGTTCACCACGCGCCTTGTACTCGGCCACGTACTTGACAACGGTGCCCCAAATACCAAAATCGAGCACCGTGCCGTAGGCCACGATCGAGCCGATGAGCACCCACAAGCCATAGCTCGCCGGCCCCAACCGCTGCAGCACGAACGGTGTGAGAAAGAAGCCGATTACGAGCGTTATGAACTGCCCAACATTGTTCGCCATAGTACCGTTGAGCATGCGTTGCGCGATCGAGGCGGGGTCGCTAACTGGCGTCTGGACGTCGGCCCCCAACTGGGCCTCTGGGTTCTCGGATGGGTCAATAGCCACTAACTCTCCCTCACATAATCCGCTGAGACGGCGCCGGTCTTCTCCGCTCGGACGGCGACCACGATGGGAAACAACCGGTCCACAAACTCGAGCTCCCGTTGCGACAACTCTTCACTAGCCATCCCCGTCAAAAAGGCTATGGCCGCCAGCATGTTGCCATAGGATCGGATGGCGATGTGTTCTTCGCCAAAGGCCTCGGCGAACAGCAGTTGGCAGGAAGCGGGCGTGAGGCGCCAGTAGTCACTCGCCGCGTAGGCGCGCTCGACCTGGCACAACCCAGGCAGCGTTGCTAGTAGGACTCCTCCGGGCCGGAGCAGACGATAGGCGTGGGCGATGGCGGCGTGGATGTCAGGGATCAATTGCAGAGTCTGAGTCAAAACGAAACAATCAAACCGCCCTGACGGCAGGGTGTTCGCCGAGGCCAGGTCGGCTACGATGGTTGCCAGCGGGTTGGCGGGATCGATGTCCAATATCTCGCTACGCTCCACTCCGGCGCCAAAGCGCTGAGTATAGGTCCGGTCCTTGACCTCGAGCACGGCGCCCCGGATGGCCTGGCGCTCCTGCTGCAGGAACTGCTCGATGTAGTAGCGATCGACCGGCGTTCCTCGATCCAGCCCCCAGTCGGCGCCAAGAGGGGTCAGCCGTCGCAGGGTGCCCAGCCAGGCCGGCCGCCTAAGGCGGGCAATTCGGCGACGCAGCCGCAGACGTTGCTCGGCGGGGATTCGTTCCCCAAGACGGACCATAAAGTCACCAGACATGTCGATACCTCGGGCACTCAAGTTGCGGCCGGGGTGCGCATCCCCCGGCGCGCTTGCAGCAGCTCGTCGTAGACCCCGGCCACGCGCCCTACCATCGTCTCCACCGAGAAATCTCTCTTAGCCCGGACCCTGCCCGCTCTCCCCATTCGCTCCGCCAGATTACGGTCGGAGAGAAGCCCACTGATCGCCAGCGCCAGGGCCGCAGGGTCGCGCGGGGGGACCAGGAAGCCCGTCTCGCCGTCGACGACCGCCTCGTCGTTTCCCGGAATTGCCGCAGCGATGACGGGCTTGGCAGAGGCCATGGCCTCGAGAACGGACACGGGTAGGCCCTCGTAAAGGGAAGGTAGAACAAATAGATCGCTGGCCGCGAGCAACTCAGGGACATCGGCTCTGTGACCCAGGAAAACCATCCGACCGCCCAGCCCCAACGCCTGCGCCTTTTCCTCCAGCGCCTCCCGCTCCGAGCCATCACCGGCCAGGACGAAGAAGGCCTCGGGAACCAGAGCGGCGGCCTCGAGGAGATAGCCAAGACCCTTTTGCGGCTCGAGCCTGGCAGCCGTGAAGATGATGGGACGCCGGCTGGCGCCTCCCAGAATAGAACTCAGGTCCGATGGGACGGGACCCTCGAACGAGGCGAAGGGAACGGCATTGTGGATCACCCGGATCTTGTGAGCCGGGGTGCCGTAGGCCGCGCACAGTTGCCGAGCCAGGGCGCCGGAGACAGTGACGAAGCAGTCGATTCTGCTGGCAAGGAGCCGCTGCTGTACATAGACGTACCGAGTAACTGGAAGATCCACGAAAAGATGCAGGGTGGCGACGATCGCCGGCACGCGCGCCAGAATGGCAGCCGCCAGTCCGAACTTGCAGGCCCGCGGCCAGGTGAGATGGGCGTGGAACACGGCCGGGCGCCGCACCGATAGTTGGCGAGCAAAAGTGGGTACGCGTAGTGCGCCTTCCCTGCCTTCAGGCATCCTCGGCACCTGCCAAAGTGGCACGTCGATGCGGTGCGCATCCTCTAGAAGAGGAGCAATGCCAGGCTCTGGATGGTGGACCAAGACTGGCTGCCAACGATGGCGGTCCAGTCCCTCCATTAGCGTGAACAGCGCCTTCTCCGCGCCGCCGTAGCCGCTGGTATCGGTAAAGAAGAATACCGATTCCGCCGTCAAAAGTCCCTCCTCGCCTCCGTGAGACCATGGCGGTTATCGCCGGCCTCCCGGCGCTCTCGCGCTTCCATCTGGGCTCCGTGCCAGAAGCAGTAATCGAGGAGGAGGTTGTAGCAGGTCTCGTAGTGAGCCGGCAGCGCCTTTTCCAGCCAGCCGAAAAACTGAATCACCCGAACCGGCGTGCCGCCAAAGCGTCTGCTAAGTCCAAGCAACATAGCCCGGGCAAGGCGCCACTTTCGCGACCCTTGATGGTAGGTGTCGAGCCTGGAATCTGCCCAAACGCTCGGGTGCTTCAGGGCCAGGATCACAGCGGTACGGCCCTTGGCAATGTGGTCCTTGGCCAGCGCCGGCAGGTCTTTGGTGCAATTCTGGCGGGCCACGGCCAGCGAATCGTACACGATCTCAATGCCTGCTTCCGCCAGGCGCACTCCCAGCTCCAGGTCCTCGCTACCATAGATCTTGAAATCCTCGTCGAACAAGCCGACTTTGCTCAGCACTTCGCGACGGATGGAGAAGTTGCCGGTGTAGAAATCCCGGAGCTTGAAAACGTGCCCGGGCTCTCCCAGATGCGCCAGATGGCGGTTGAACTTCTGGCCCACATACTGGGCGGCCAGGGGTAGCGACGAGTCGATCGAAACTGGCACAGCTCCGACCACCGCCCGCGGCTTCTGGCCGCTATGAGCCGCGAGATGGGCAGCGATGAAACCGGAGACCGGTTCCATGTCGTCGTCCAGAATGACGACGATGTCGCCCTGCGCTAGTCGGAGGGCCGTATTGCAGGCGCCGGCACGGCCAAAGTTCGGATGCCACAATCCCCGCAAAGCATAGGGGGCAGAACAATCGGCGATCATTTCTCTGGTACCGTCTTCGGCGCCGTCGATGGAGACGACGACCTCGAACTGGTCGGCCGGGATCGTCTGACAGGCCATGGCCGCCAGAAGGCGTCGCACGGAGTCGCGACGCCCATAGGTTGGAATAACAATCGACGCCAGAAAGTCAGCGCTCATGTTCCCAGGTAGCCACTCCTTTCCGCCGTAATCTTCCGGCTGCATCATCCGCCTTGGCTCGGAGCCAATCGCGCAGTGGCCAGCCAGTGTGAAGCCGCCAGATGAAGTCCGGCAAAGAATCCTGACCCATGACCGGAACACGATGAAGCGCCAATTTATCATCGGCAGGGAACGAAAGGCCGATCCTAGTCGCGCAGGCGGTGGCATAGCCGGTTTCAGCCGCCAGATTCCGCACGCGCTCGTCGAACAAACCGTAGGGATAGGCCAGATGGCGGACGGGACCGCCGAGGTGATCCTCGATCAGTTGCCGGGACTCCGCTAACTCGCGACGGCAATCGTCGTCGGACAAGCTCGTCAGGTTGGGGTGATACATACCATGGCTGCCACAGTGAAAGCCAGCGGCCTTTAGCTTGCTAACTGCTTGCCAATCGCAGATGGGGAATTCCACTCCGCGTGTTGGCAGTAGCCAACCGCTCATCTTGCCCATCAGGCCCGCGGGAAGATAGAAGACGGCGGTAAAGCGTCTAGCCTGCAGGAGAGGAACGGCGTGATCGCAGCAGTCCCGATACCCATCGTCGAAGGTAATGATGATCGGACGGGAAGGCAGATCCATGCGGCCCGCGCGGGCATCGGCCAAGCCATCCATGTCGATCGGGTGATAACCGGCCAGCGCCAGCCAGCGCATGTGCGAGGCGAATGCCTTTGGCGTCACCGTGTACTTGCGGAAAGCGTGGTGTGGCTCAGGCGAGACCAGGTGGTACATCAGGATAGGCACCGATGGCTGCTTCATCGCCCTGTCTCCCCGGCTCGTGTGGCGCTTTGGGTCGCCAGCCATTCGATGCTGCCAGCGAGCAGCCCGGCGGAGAACACGAGGTCGCCCGCCAGTCCGCGCAGGTCCTTGCCCCGAGCCCGTTGAGCGAAACGGGTCAGGGGAGTGATGAGATGCCGGGCCATCCGTCTCAGCATGTAGCGGTCCCGCAGCCCGAGGTGCTTCGCGTAGAAGGCGCCCTGCCCCCGCCCGTAGTCCCAGCGCAGCGGCACGAAATCACGGCTAGATCGCCAGGCGAGATGGTACACCACCGCCTCCGGGACGTACAAGATGGTGTAGCCAGCTTCGAGCAATCGGTACCCGAAGTCGTTGTCCTCTGATGAGGGAAAGCGTGACCCGGCGCCGAGCCGGTCGTCGAAGAGTCCTACCTCGTCGAAGGCAGAGCGAAACAGCCCCATGTTGTTCGTGTACAGGACATCCGCATCGACCCTGCCTCTGTAGGTCGCCGGTTCCTCATCCACTTTCACCGATGGCGCGAAGCCACCCGGCCGAGGGGCAAGGCCTGGCAGTATCCGCCCGCTCACGGCGCTCTTCGGGCCGGCGCGGCGCAGAGCCTCGGTCATCGTGCGAAACCATTGGCGCTCTACCAGGACGTCGTCGTCGATGAGCACAAGAATGTCACCCCGTGCCGCCCGGATACCAACGTTCCTGGCCCGGCCAAGCCCGAGGGAACTGGTGGGCAGATGGCGAATCTGACAGTTGTGGCCGAATTCCAACCCCGCCAGGTCGGCGAGTGGCGGATCGCTCTGGTCGATAACGACGATTTCGTCCGGCAGGTCGCTGCCGCGCAAAATGGCTTCGACCGTCCCCCGCAGCAGCTTGGAGCGGTTACGCGTACAGATTATTATGGACACGGTGTAGATCGCCGATATCGCAGCCGGCTCGCTCTGCACCGCCGGAATGGCGCGCACATCCGAGGACGCTCCAACATTGTCATTGTTGCTCATGTGCTTTACTTCCCTTGAAGCGCTTGAGATATCCAAACGGGACTCGCCTGGTGAGAGCCACGCTAGCGTGCTTGCCATCGACTTCTGTCGCCGCCTCTGGCGTCGAGCTGCCAGTGAATACCCGACACTCCAACCAGCGCCGCATCGCCAGGGAGGGTCGCTCGACCAACAAGTGGGCGGCAAGGGAAGTCGTGCCTACCAGCAACAGGTTCAGCGGGAAGCTCGCTACGGCAAGGCTCGACGAGAAATTCAAGAAGGGCTGTTGCCAAAGGTACGTCGAATAGCTCATCCTACCGAGAAAGACGAGAGGGCGGGAGTTCAACACTCGGCCGGTTTTGCCGCCGTAATTGGTCATGCACCAGGATAGGCAAGCGGCGATACCCAGGTTTTGTACGGCGACCCCGACGAAAAGGTAGCCGCGCAGCCTGGGGTCCATGGTTGTGACCAACAGAACAGCAGCAGGGACCGCGAGGAAGAACCTCGACCCAATCACCTTTCGATAGGCCGTCTGGCCGCGAAGCCACTCGAAAGCGCCCGCCAGCAGGCATCCGATGGCAAGCGCATCGACGACGGTCTCGAACCGGTAGCCGACCTCCCAGGGAACCATCTGCGGGAACAGGTAGTAGTAGCCGAGTCGCACCATCGGGGCGAGGAAGACGAAGATAGAGGCAATCGCCAACCCTCGACGCTTTCCCATCAGGAGCATGATCGCCGGCCACAGGAGGTAGAACTGCTCCTCCACGGACAGCGACCAGGCATGGCCGATGTCCCAGCCCCGCTGCGGATAATAGTCCACGGTGTAAGTGATGGCGTGCAGCAGGTCTCGCTGAGTCAGATGGAACCAGCCCGTTGCCTGCAGGAAAAAGATCGCGCCCACGAAGAAATAGTATGGTAGGAAGATCCTCAAGGTGCGGCGGAAATAGAACTTGCTGAGACGTATGGCTCCAGTGGCTCTCAGCTCCTCGAACAGCAGCCGGCTGATGAGGAAGCCGGAAATGACGAAGAAGACTCGCACGCCAAGGGAGCCCAGGTTGTCCAGCCAACTTTCCGGGAGCCCCAAAGGCAAAGGAAATCCCTGGGTCCGCGTAAGGTGACTGAGCACGACGAAGCCGATGGACACAGCGCGCAGCCCATCCAGCGAAGGTATTCGGTCGAGCCTCTCCGCCATTCATTAAGCCTTGACATCATGCTTGGAGCATCGCGATGGCGTTCGGGCACGCTACCGCCCTTGCCACGCTCAGTTGTCTCCATGAGCCTTGCTCTATAAGTGGTGCATCCGGTAAATCCGTGGTACATACAGAAACGGTGGTCATGGGCGGCTCCCGAGCCGCCCCTACATGTGGTTCAACGTAGCCAAACATGTAAGGGCGTCCTTCCGCTGAAGGACGCCCTGAGCGGGATGGATCTTGCGACTAACTACCGGATGCACCACTAAGTATCTCCGATGCGTGTATGTCTTCTTTTCGCTTCGAGCGCAATGCGTTCCACTGGCTCATGGGCTTGACTCCGCCGATAACGTTAAGCGTTGGCGACGCCATCGTCTTCTCTCCTGATGGGCGATTGTCATTACGCGGTCGCTCAGCGCCGGTGGCGCACCGGCAGTAACCCCTGTTAGGCAATAGCACGACGCGTGCCAAGTGACTAGCCGCTCGCCGCCGGCGAATCAGATTCGCGAGTCATCCCCCGGCCATCTCAGCTCGAACCAGCCCGGGGCTAGAGGGCCTAGCGTCATCTCTTGCTCGTGCCTATTTTGCCGAACGCCAATCCGATATCTGTGCAATCTGCCGACGAGATAGCCAACGGTGGCGAGGGACAGCCCGGCGAGAATCGCACCTGCCATCATCAGCCCGAACGGTTCACGATGGCGGGCCGAGTCGGCGATTCCTCGAACGATGCCGCGTGGCAGATTGCGAAAGGCATGGGATCTCTCGGCGGCCAGGCCGTCTTCCACGCCGACGAGCCGAGCCACGCGGGCTTTGGAAATGCCTTCCGCGTAGCAGCGAGCGCTATAGTAGCGCCAGCGCGCCCGCGCCGCAGGAACGTGGTGGTACACCCGGGCGAGCGGCTCGTAGATGAACCGCCGCGACTTCCACCGTTGTTGTCCGCGAATGCATAGTTCGGTCTCTTCACAGCCGGCCTCGTTGGTCCCCACTCGGCCCATGCTGCTGCGAAAGCCGCCGACGGCGTCGAAGATGTCTCGACGGAGACACATGTTTGCGCCGAGTAAGTTCCGCACAGGTGCGGCCGACTCGGGCAAACCACGATAGCTGCAACCCACGACCCAATCGAACTCCTCTGGGAACCAACGCGGTCGGTCGGCCTGCCACAGTGGTTGGACCTTTCCTCCCACGCCCATCGTCGCATGGTCCGCCCAATGGCTGCTCAGTCGTGCCAGCCAATCCGGAGCGGCGACGGCGTCGTCGTCGAGAAAGGCGATCCATTCACCCGTCGTCGCCCCAATGCCAGTATTCCTGGCCCCGGATAGTCCTCTCTCCCCCCTGCTTGCCACCGAGCGGACGCTAGGTAAAGCTCTACGTAAGCGCACAAGAAGCTTCTCGTTGTGGTCGACTATTATGACGATCTCCCCTGGCGGCAGGGTCTGACGCCGTACGGATGCCACCGCTTCGACCAATTGATCCCAGCGCTGCTCGGTGTAGGCACAAATCACGACCGACACTTCCGGTCTAATCATCGCTAACTCCTCCATGCGCCCGGTATTTTCGCCTCTCAGAAACCCACAGGCAATGACGCCGATTGTTATTGGATGTCCGGAACGTCTCCTTGGATCTGCCTTGCCGCCCGCGCCACTTGCTGCGATATTAGCGGGTACGACACCTGACGTTTGGGCCGCAGCCATTCCCGCCACAGCGCCTTCAGAACTCGCCAACCATCGGGTATCGTCCGCAGGCGGCCAGTTCCGTGAACACGCGACGCTTCGAAGCTGGGTACCTCCACAACTTTGAGACCGCTTCGCAGCGCTCGCACGTTCATCACGGTTTCGACCTCGAAGCCCTCACTATCCATATCGAGGTAGGGCAGCACAGTGCTCCAGAAGGCGTTATAGCCGTAACACAGGTCGGAGTACCGGCCGCCGAACAGCAAGCGCACCAGCCTGACAAAACCCCCATTGCCAAGCCGCCGATACCTGGGCATGTCCGCCGTCCCGGCGCCCTGCACGAACCGCGATCCCTTGGCGAAGTCGGCGCCGGCGAGCAGCGCTCCCACGAATAGGGGAATCTCCACCGGATCAGTCGAACCATCGGCGTCGAGCATGACTATGATGTCTCCCGCCGCTGCGTCAAACCCCGAGCGCAGGGCCGCGCCCTTGCCCTTGCCTTCTTGATATACGACGCGTATGTCTGGACGCAGAGCGCGAGCGGTTTTCACTGTGCCATCGGTCGAGTATCCGTCGACCAATATAACCTCCTCTACCCAGGTGGGGATCCGCGGCAGAACGTACTTTAGATTCTCGGCCTCGTTTAAAGCGGGAATCACCACGCTTACCCGCACCCCATAGTTCATGCTCAGCCCGGGCCGGGCCGGCGTATTCTCAATCGCAGCTAGATGCTGCTGCGTGACCTCCATCTCGTGTCCCTCTCTCCCTTGTCATAATGCTTAAGGGAAGCCACAACACCACATGCTTTCTACCTCCACATCTAATCACTGTACCAACTGGGAGTTGAGATGGCATTGCGAACGAGGTTACGAAGCGGTTGCGATGAACGCGAGTATCACGTTTTCTTGTCAATCCGCCAGGGGTAGTTCGATGTCAAGAAGGGGATGTTTTCGGGGTCTCGGTCGGCGCCAAGTTAGGGTAGATACTTGAGCGGGTTCTCCGCCACGCCATTCTGGTAGAGGCGGAAGTCCAAATGGGGACCCGTGCTGAGCCCCGTATTGCCCGTCAGTGCGACGAGCTGACCACGGCTCACCTTCTGACCCTGGCCAACGAGGAACTTTGAAACGTGAGAGTACCGGGATGTGTAGCCGTCTCCGTGGTCGATGACGAGGTTCCAACCATAGCCGTAGGAGAGGTACTCGACGCTGATCACCACGCCAGCATCTGAGGCGTAGATCGGCGAGCCGTAGGGCGGAGCGATGTCGATCCCCGGATGATACCCGGAAAAGCCCTGGGTGATTAGTCCGGTAGTCGGCCAGACAAAGCGGCCGCCTCCGCGCACCGGCTCGGGGCTTGCCGAAGCTGGCTGGCTATTTTGAGGCGGTGGAGATGGTTGCGTCTCCGCCGGCCGTTCGCCTCTGGCCGTGGGCCTCGGCCTCTGCACCTCGGGCATTTTGCCTCCCGGCACCACGATCTTTTGGTCCACAGAGAGGATGTAGGGTTCCGACAGATTGTTGTACTCGCTCTCGATAATTATGTCGGCATCCACCTGGTATTGGCGGGCGATGGACTCCACCGTATCGCCCGCACGAACGACGTGAAGAACGCCACTGACGGGCAGGATGGTCAGCTTATCGCCCACCGCCAGGCTGTCGGCATCGTCGAGGGCGTTGGCGGATACGATGGTCTCAGGGGTAATGCCGAATCTCTGGGCGATGCTGGTCACCGAATCGCCGCTGCGGACTTCGTAAGTAGTGGGTCCTTGTGGTTCCTGCTGTAGCCCAATCGTCGCGGCTCTCTCCGGTTCCTGCTTCCGCACGGTCGTAAACGGCAACGCTGGCTTGCTTAGGTAATCGGGAGCCTGAGAGAATGAGCGGATGGCGAACGGCTCGAACTGCCAGGGCCTCTTGGAGGATCCGCGGGCCACGCCGGCGGTGGCGATTCCGCTTGCGGTGGCGATGGTGGCCGCCATTACCACGATGAGCACGTGGGAGAAGTAGCGAGGACTCACGAGGTGCAGCAAGCCATCGGCAAAGGCGCTCGGCGTAACGGGCGATGAAGGGATGTGGAAAGCGCTCGCCTTCTGTACCTTGCCGAGTAGCAGCTTGTAGGCCAGCGTCGGATTCCCGATTATCTTCCAACCATGGGAAAGCTTGGATCTAGTAGTTTGGTGTTTGATAGGCCGTATTCTCTCTTTGCGAAGCGGGCTAGGGTTCCTGAGGCAGCATTATACGTTTCAGGTGCCAATGAAAGATTAAAGCGGGATTAACGTTCGATTAGAGGCGGTTGAGAAGGCGCTTTTCCTGCCGTTCTCATCCTTCCAAAGAAGGAAGGAGGGTCGACCACTATGGAGGAAGACATAGCCGCTTACGCAGCGTGCAGATTGAGACGGCGGAGCAGTTGGGCATTGATCGCCACGACGATGGTGCTGACCGACATCAGCAGGGCGCCGACAGCGGGAACGAGCACGATTCCCCAGGGGGCGAGAATCCCGGCGGCGAGGGGAATCGCCACGACGTTATAGCCGGTCGCCCAGAAGAGATTCTGCACCATTTTGCCATAGCTAGCCCGGCTCAACTCGACGATCTTGACCACGTCGCGCGGGTCATTGCGCACGAGGATTATTCCGGCGCTTTCGATGGCGACGTCGGTGCCGGCGCCGATGGCAACGCCGACGTCCGCAGTGAGCAGGGCGGGAGCGTCGTTGATCCCATCGCCGACCATGGCGACTCTTCTACCTCTCCGTCTCAGCTCACGGACCTTATCGGATTTGTGCTCTGGCAGCACCTCCGCGAAGTACTCGCGGATGCCTAGCTCTCGTGCCACCCAACGCGCCACCTCCTCGCTATCCCCCGTGAGCATCGCCACGTCGATGCCCATCCGCTTTAGCCTGGCCACGGCCTCCCGGGACTCTTCCCGGATCACGTCGGCGAGAGCTATGGCTGCTGCCGGCTTTCCATCCACCACCAGATAGGCCACTGTCTTCCCTTCTTCGCCCCACTGGCGGGACATGACTTGCAGGCGCTCGGGCAGCGACTGGTCGAGCAACTCTAGCAGGCGAGGTCCGCCAACCTCAACCGCCTGCCCGTCGACCCGGCCGCTTACACCCCGACCGGGGAGAGCCTTGAACTCGGTTATTGGCGGCCGGCGCATCCCGCGGCGTTCGGCCTCGGCGCGGATGGCCCTGGCAATGATGTGCTCGGAGTCGCCCTCGACCGCTGCTGCTATAGCCAGCGCCTGGTCTTCGCCGAGCTCGTCACTCGTGGCGATCCCTACCACTCCCTGTTCCCCCCTTGTTAGGGTGCCCGTCTTGTCGAATACCACCACGTCGACGTCTCGCGCTTGTTCGAGGGCGAGCCGGTCACGCACGAGGAGACCGTTTCTAGCGGCAACGGTGGTCGAAATGGAGATCACCAGGGGAATTGCCAGCCCCAAAGCGTGAGGGCAGGCTATGACTAGCACGGTAACAGCCCGTTCCAAAGCAAAACCGGCGGGCGCCGCTAACAGTACCCAGGCGGCCAAGGTTATGGCACCGGTGCCGATGGCAATCAAGGTCAGCCAGTACGCTGCCCTATCGGCTATGGCCTGAGCGGCCGAGCGGGACTGCTGGGCCTGCTCGACTAACCTCATGATTCCGGCGAGCGCGGTGTCTTCCCCGATGTTCGTGACCTCGACCCGCAGCGAGCCAGCCCCGTTCACGGTCCCGGCGATGACCTTTGCGCCGCTGGTCTTGGCCACTGGCCGGGATTCCCCGCTAATCATCGCTTCGCTGACGTCGGATGCGCCTTCGTTTACCAGCCCATCCACCGGGATCTTGCCCCCCGGCCTTACCAGAACGCGGTCCCCCACCTGCAATTGGGCCAGAGGAACCGTCCGAACCTGTTCGCCGGCTAACAGTTCAGCCGTGTCGGGAAGCAGCTTGGCTAGCTCTGCCAGCGCCCCGCGCGCCCCGCGTATAGCCCTGAGCTCCAGCCAATGACCGAGAAGCATCACATCTACGAGGGTGGAGAGCTCCCAGTACAACGGTCCGCCGACCTGAACCAGCTCCGCGGCCACGCTGTAGACGTAGGCTGTTACGATTGCCAGCGATACCAGCGTCATCATTCCCGGGGCATGTGATTTTAGCTCGTTTGCCGCGCCCCGAATGAAGACGCTGCCGCCATAAAAGAAGATGATGCTGCTAAACACCGGTGGAATGAGCGCGGAGCCGGGGATCGATGGGACGACAAGGCCCAGTCCGGCTAGGAAGGACTGAATCAACTCGCTGTAGGCCAGAACCGGCAGAGTGAGCAGGAGACACACCCAGAACCGCCGGCGGAAGTCCTCGATGCGGTGTCCCTCGTGCACGCCGGCGTGCCGCCCTGGATTTCCGGGCGCGGGCCCCGGCCTGTGCTCCATCATGTGGCCGCCATGCGGGCTGGCGGGTGGCACGTGCTGTTCCGAAGGGACTCCTTCATAATCGTGCTGTTCCACGGCGACACATCCTCGAGCAAGTATGGACCCTGACCGCACAGCGAGCATGTGTCATGCCACTACATATGCCTACCCGCCAAACATAGCGGGTCTCCCGATCTATTCTAATCTCACCCTCATCTTGGCTCCATGCAGTCCTAATGTTCGGGTGCTAAGCTCGAAGCAGAGGATGCCCTTGGACGAACAGATGGAGGCAACATGGTGAACGGACGGCTCAAACAAGTTCGCGCCGTGATCACAGTAACAATCGCGGTAGTCGCTTTGCTGGCCCTTGGCGGCTGCCGCAGTGACTCTGCCGCGGTGGCGTCCCAGAAAGCGGATGCTCTTTCGGTGTCGAAGGTGGTACAGAAAGCGCAAGTGGGAGAGATGGAGCTGACGGTGACCTGGCAGAACCCTTCACGTTCCCCGACCCTACCCCTCCAGTTCAAGGTCCAAATGGATATCCACGCCGGCAGCCTCGACGAGTACGATCTGGCCAGCGTGAGCAGCCTGGCCAACGACAGAGGCCAGCAAGTAAACGCGAGCAGATGGGAAGCGCCCGGAGGCGGCCATCATGGTGCTGGCGCCCTCTTCTTCCCCCCAGCCGATGCCGCCGGGAAGCCACTGATAGATGGCGATACCAAATACGTGGAGTGGACCATCAGCGGTCTGGGCGGCGCCGCGGAGAAGAAGACGGTCCGTTGGGAGATCACCCAGTGACAGGGGTTAGGGTATCTCACACGGAGGCACGGAGGCATGGAGATTTCCCAGTGGTGGAAGGATTGCGCCAATGAGAATGGTGAGTATGACAGCCCTGGTGCGAAAAAACGGACAGGCTCAGACTACCTCTCCTTGCCTCCGTCTCTCCGTGGTGAGAAGCGTCTCCCACCGTGTAGGTCTTGTAACCGGCAGGAGGTTTGGTCTCCGGACGGGCGCGATCGCCATCCTAGCCGGATTCCTGGCTCTGGGTTTCTTGAGCGGCTGCTCTGGCGAAGGACAGCATCAGCCAAAGCTGGAGGACGTGCACACGTTTTACAGCCCTGACTGACACGATTGTCCTCTCTTCGTCGAAGGGACTCTTACGGCGGTCGTACTCAGCAATGGAGGAAAGGAGATCAAGTCCCATGACTTCCGGTTCCCCGTGGACCAGAAGCAACTGAACCAGATGAGGTCGGCTGTCGGGCTTTCGCCTGATATGAGCAGTTTCATGTTCACCTTCCTGCCTCACGACAAAAGACAGCTCGTCTTGCTTGGCCATCCGCCGCTGAGGGTGATCGAGCAGGCGCTGACGCTGCCCCAAGCGCCTGAGAAGCTCCTCATCGACCAGGAGGAGATGCACGAGGAGCCGAAGACCTACGATCTTTGGCCGTTCCAGGGCGAGCTACGGCGGTATCCCATTACCATGCCAGTCGCCGAGGCCTTGCGGAAGCCCGGGGCAATCGTTCCGAAGCCAACCTTCCCGCCCGTTGGGGTTCCCCAGGGAGACCGTTAATCTTTGACGGCGGAGGACGCGCAACACTTAGCTGGTGTTCAGCCTGGTTTAATGAGCGCCTAACATTTGCAGGCTAAGATACGTTCAGCATACAGGCGGGACCCGGATCGAGAGGGACAACGCTGCTGAAAGGATGTGGACTCAATGGCGAAGGATCCGGTTTGTGGGATGCAAGTAGACGAGAAGAAGGCGCCGTCGACGACGCATGGCGGTCAGAAGTACTACTTTTGCTGTGACGGCTGCAAGAGCGCCTTCGAGAAGGATCCGGCGAAGTTCCTCGGCGGGCAAGGGTCGCACGCCGGCCACGGCCACGGCGGACACTAGGGTACACGCCACGGCTGGCGGGCCGGCCTACCCTCGACGGTGATGGGTGACGCTGCCCTCGCCACACCTCTCTAGCGTAGGCAAGGCCAGATCGCTCGATGGGGGTAACTCACGACTCGGGCTACTCACCATTCCGCTAACGGCTGGCGGGTCTGGCCTGCCCAATTTCAATCATCCCTGCCCCTAGCATCTTCAGCATTATGCGGTGGTCCTCGCCGAATTTGCAGAGACCGGCGCAATGCTCGCAGAGCTCCGAGAAAAGGATGTAGCGTAGCTGGAGGCTCCCGAGTTGGCCAAAAGCAGGCCGGTGAAGCTGCGCTCGAATCTCCTTTTCCCGCGCATCCGGAGCCACCAAGAACAACTGAAGGTGGCGCCCTTCAAGGGAGCTAGCGAGGTCAATTAGGCGAAGCATGCCTGAATATATCGACGTGCTCTTCTCGATCTCAAAGGCCGAGACGATCTCGCGGCCGTCGGGGTCTAGCCATATCACGTCGATCAAGCTCACGGTTTGGCTGACATCCTTTGCCAATCCCATTCCTGGCAACGTCCCCAGAGTCATGAAGGACAGGCTTTGACCGTCGTAGGTCTTGCTCCTATCGTTAAAAGCCACGTGAACTTTGTAGCCCAAAGATCTCCCGATCGTCGTCAGAAGATACTGTATCTTGAGGTGCTCGTTCTCTTCCTGCCGGTCTCGCTGTATCTCCCCTATGCGTTTCCTCGCTACTTTCTCGAGCTTTTCTCGCTCTAGTGCCAGTACTGCAGTACTGGTTGGACCGGTTATTAACTTGCCTACACCAATGTCGAAAAGAAGGCCCGGAGAAAGCACCCAAGTCTGTGGACAAGGCGGGCTGTAGTTCCGAATTCGCCTTGATGATGACATCTCTCATGGAGAGATACTCCGTCCAGGAGCCCAGCTTCTTGGAATCTTCGAACAAGGCATTAAAACCCCTGACCATGGCCGTGCTAAACGGCGGGAACACGGTCGGGCACAGGAAATAGAGGATATTCGCAACAGCCGGACCGAGACCTTTGACGTGGAGGCCATCCAGCCACAATATCTCCCGAATCATCCGGTCTGCGCTCAAGTTGCCAAGGCATCTGTCCAAGAACTGCCCGAAAGCGCGCTTGTTCTCTTCGTTCTCGTAGATGTCGGGGATACGCAGCTTGGGCTTCCAGTAGAAGGGATGGGCAGCCCCCTCGAACACCTGCTTCTGCTCAGTAATGCCGTCGAGTACGGTCTCCAGCGGAGAGCCCTTGAAATCGTTGCCGAATGTCCCCTCCCGCACGGCCTTGACGACCTCTATGACTCCACGCCGGATCGACCGAAACGCCTTCAGGCGGGCCTGGCTTTCTATGAACCATGTGTTGTACACTGATTCCGGGTCGCTCTTGTACCGCGATACCAGTTGCCGCAGGTCGTCTTTCACGATGGGCATGTACGTACCTCCACTGTTCCCGTAGACATCGTTCGAGCGAGGGGCGTAATGGCCACTATCGGCCTGCCGCTATTATAGCGGTTTGGTGTGGTGTTTTGCCAACGCTGTGAGAGTCAGTGGGTGTTCAAACGGCAACCAACAAACCAATTGCTAAGTTTCCCAAAACTTCTCTTGCTGATCGGCCATAGTGTATAATCCGCCTATGGTTGATTCGTCAGGACAACTGGTCGTTGCAAGCCCGCTGCTTGAGACCAAACTCTACATCCCCAGGCGGCGTCCCGCTCTGGTGTCGCGTCCAAGATTGATTGAACGGTTGGACCAAGGGGCCGGGCGCAAGCTGACGCTCGTCTCCGCGCCGGCGGGTTTCGGCAAGACGACGCTGCTGGCTGAATGGGCGAGAGGAACGGCAGCCGGCGAACCGTCCGTAGCGTGGGTCTCACTCGACCAGAGCGACAATGACCCAAGCCATTTCTGGGCCCACTTCATCAGCGCTCTCCGGACGGTGTGGTCCAAGGTTGGGGACGGGGCGCTCTCTTTGCTGCGTTCACCTCAGCCTCCACCGATTGAGAGGGTCTTGACGGGCTTGATCAACGAAATCAACGCGGTCGAGGACGACTTCGCTCTCATCCTCGACGATTACCACGTGATCGATGCTGAACCTGTCCACGGCGCAATAGCCTTTCTTCTTGACCACCTGCCGCCACAGATGAACCTCGTCATTGCCACCCGTTCCGACCCACCCTTGCCTCTGGCACGCCTCCGAGGGCGCGGCGAATTGACCGAGTTCCGGGCCTCAGATCTGCGTTTCACCCCCGACGAGGCGGCTGCTTTCCTCAATGAGACAATGGGGCTCGGCCTCTCGGTAGCCGACGTGTCGGCCCTGGAGAGGCGGACCGAAGGTTGGATCGTAGGGCTCCAACTGGCGGCGCTCTCGATGCAGGGAAGAGAGGATATTCCCGGGTTCATCAGGGCCTTTGCCGGCGATAACCGATACATCGTGGACTATCTGGTCGAAGAAGTCCTGCAGCGCCAGCCCCAACAAGTCCGGAGTTTCCTGCTGCGGACCTCGATTCTCGACGGGCTGAGCGGCCCGCTGTGCGATGCTGTCACCGGCCAGAAAGACGGCAAAGGGATGCTGGAGGCCCTGGAGCGAGGCAACCTGTTTGTCGTTCCGCTGGATGATAAACGCCACTGGTTTCGCTACCATCACCTTTTTGCAGACGTTCTCAGGACGCACGCGATGGAGGAGCAGCCAGATCAGATACCCATCCTGCATCGGCGGGCAAGCGAGTGGTGCGAGCACAACGATCTGCGAGCCAAAGCGGTCCGCCACGCCCTTGCCGCCAAGGACATCGATCGAGCGGCGGGCCTGATCGAACTGGCAGCGCGAGCAATGCTCACGGGTAGACAGGATGAGACGTTTCTTGGCTGGCTGAAGGCACTACCAGACGAGGTGTTACGTACCAGGCCTGTGCTCAGCGTGTACTATGCCTTAGCTTTGCTCTCTGTCGACCTGGAGGCCGCCGAGGCCCGCCTGCGGGACGCCGAACGGTTCCTGGATATGACGGCAGATACGAACGAGCGATCGGAAGCCCTATCGGTCGAGGTGGTGGTCGTGGACGAAGGGGGGTTTCGGTCTCTGCCGGGGACAATCGCCATCGCCCGCGCCTATCGTGCCGGGGCTCTCGAGGATGTGTCCGGCATCGTGAAACACGCTCGGCGGGCATTGGACCTCTTGCCTGAGGGGGACCATTTGTGGCGCGGCGCTGCAGGCGGGCTCCTGGGCCTCGCGCACTGGAATAGCGGAGACCTGGAGGCGGCCTACCGGGCCTTTGCCGAGGCATGGGCCAACCTGCGGATGACCAGCGACATCACCCAGAATATCAGTGGCGCGTTTGTCCTGGCGAACATCAAGACGGCGCAGGGTCGCCTCCGCGAGGCAGCAAGACTGTATGAGCAGGGGTTGGAACTTGCGGCTGGTCGGGGCGAACCAATGCCCCCGCCAGCGTCGGACCTGTACGTGGGAATGAGCGAGCTGCGCTGCGAGCACGACGACCTGGAAGGGGCTACCCGGTACCTCCAGCGAAGCAAGAAGCTGAGCGAGCAGGGCGGGATATCGGAGCACCGGCACCGCTGGTACGTTGCTATGGCACGGATAAAGGAGGCCCAGGGAGACCTGGACGGCGCGCTCGACCTGCTTGGCGAGGCGGAGCACCTGTATATCAGGAGCCCCGCTCCTGAGACGCGTCCTGTGGCGGCATTGAAGGCGCGGGTGTGGAGTGGACAGGGCAGGCTGGCCGAAGCCCTGGGTTGGGCGCGCGAGCGGGATCTGTCCGTTGATGACGACCTCAGCTACTTGCGCGAGTTCGAGCACATCACACTGGCGAGGGTGCTACTTGCCCAATACAAGAGCGGGGGGGGTAGATAGCTCCATTCGGGAGGCGATGGCACTTCTGGAGCGCCTCAGGCGAGCGGCGGAAGAAGGTGGGAGGATGGGAAGCCTGATCGAGATTCTGGCGCTGCAGGCGCTCGCTCACGAGGCGCAGGGCGACATCCCCCGTGCTATCATGCCTCTGGAACGTGCTTTGACCCTGGCCGAGCCGGAGGGCTACGTGCGAATCTTCGTCGACGTAGGGCATGCCATGCGCACCCTTTTTCGCCACGCTGCTGCCGGCGGCATCATGAGCTCGTACACTCAGCAGCTGCTGTCCGCCTTCGATGAGCCTGCTCAGCCCGCGTTCACCGCGGTCCACGCCGCTGCCGTTGGTCTCGCCGAGCCACTAACAGGACGGGAGGTAGAGATCCTGCGTCTTATTGCGGCAGGCATGAGGAACCAGGAAATTGCCGATCATCTGTTCATCAGTCTGGCCACCGTGAAGCGTCACATCGCCAATGCCTACGGCAAGCTGGGCGCCAGTCATCGCACTGGGGCTATTATCCGAGCGAACGAGCTGAACCTGCTGTAGGAGGCTTGCCTCATCCTGCTTGCGGTCGCCGCCGGGTTAAAAGAGATGATTCAAAGTTAGCCCCTGCCTCCCGCATCTCCACCTACACCCCTAATTACACCCCCCTAGCTACACCCTTCGGTTGATCCCGACGGATATCCATCGGTGGTATCTTGTCCCTGTGACGATGACAGATGGGAGATAAGGCGGCCTCGTAATGAGCGACACTTATGAATTGCGCGTGAAGGGGCACCTCGACGACCGCTGGTCGGCCTGGCTTGGGGGCCTGGCCGTGCAGCGTCAACACGATGGCACCACCGTGCTGGTCGGGCCGGTCGTTGACCAGGCGGCGCTCTACGGCGTGATCAATCGAATCCGTGATCTTGGCCTGCCCTTGCTGTTGGTGAAGCGGACTGGCTCGTGAACTGAATGGAGGTAACGTCGTTTCAGTCGGATGATGAGCAAACGGAATGGAATCTAAAGAAGGGAGGGCTCACGATGATAAAGAACGAGCACGAGGTTGTAATCAACTGTCCCACAGAGCGAGTTCTTCGGTTTGTCGCTGACTTCAACACCTGGCCACAATGGCACGGTTCGGGTCAGAACCAAGTGGAGAAGGTCACCCCAGGTCATGTAGATGTTGGCACGGTCTGGAAGGTGTCCGGCCTCGTCCGGGGCCAGCTCATAACGATGACCATCGAGGTCACCGAATACGAACCGAACAGCCAGTACGGGTTCAGGACCACTTCAGGGCCAGTCGATGCCCGGCAAATATTTACCTGGAGCGGGTTGAAGGGAGGACGAGGCTCACCACCATCCTTGAACTGGCCGATCTGGAGCTTGCTCCGGCCGCTCGGCAGCAGTGGGACAATGATCTGCTGTCCCTGAAGGAGTTACTGGAAGCTCAAGCATAGGGCAATCCCTGCCAGCACAGGAGGTACGCGATCAATAGTTTACAGAAGATGGGCGGCGTTGCTGCACTTGTCATGGCTGCGACCTTCGTGGTCGGCTTCGCGGTGTTTCTTGGCGTATTGACTCCCGCCGGTTACTTTGACGATGACATCGCCCCTGCAAAGAAGGTGGCTATCCTCGCGGACAACCAGGCCATCGTGTCTACAGGGTACCTGACAAGCTTTGTGGCATTCGGCATATTTCTGGTTGTCCTGGCGCTAGCGCTTTACGAGCGATTGAAGGTTGGCGCGCCCGCAATGGCGCGGACCGCGACCGCCATCGGGCTTGTCTGGGCCGGCCTGGTCATCGCCAGCGGCATGGTCGCGAATGTCGGCATTGACAGAGTCGTCGGTCTCTATGGCAACGATCCGGCAGAAGCCGGGTCGGCCTGGCTGGCGATTGAAACTGTGCAACTCGGTTTGGGCGGCGGCAACGAGATTGCAGGCGGCGTGTGGGTCCTGCTCATAGGTTGGGCGGCCTTGCGAGCACGGGAGCTACCCAGGGCGCTGAACTACCTTGGCGTGGTGATCGGTGTGTCAGGCCTACTCACGGTTGTTCCGGCTCTCGAGGTGCCAGGAGCTGTCGAAGTGCTAGGGCTCGTATTCGGACTGGGCCTCATCGTGTGGTTCGTGTGGCTGGGGATTGTCATGTTGCGCCGTAGCTCAACGCGAACACCGGACGCTGGCTAGAGAAGTGGCATATGAGCGCCTACCAAACGTGAGCTACGCCCGGAGTCTGCGTCGGAAGGCTATCTATCGAAAAAGTGAGGCATACCTTGACTGAGCAGGAGAACAAGACTATCGTCGAGCGGATCATCGATAAGTTCTACCGAAATTGCCTCAGCGTGCCGTTAGAGCCCATCCTATATTTCTACTTTCAAGGTAAGACTGGAGGAAATATGACATCGGAGGCGATCATGGCTACAGAGCGTCAGGTCATTAAGGAGGCATTCAATCAAGGGAACCTGGAGTCGCTTTCGGAAGTCTTGGCCCCTAACTACGTCCTGCACAGCAACGGACAGGAGGACCTACGGGGCGTCGAAGCCATGAAGCAATTCGTGTCCGTGAACGGTGCCGCTTTTCCCGACCTGCACATCACTTTGGAGGAATACGTGTGGCTGGTGTGACGTCGTGGTCTCTCGCTGGACGGCCACGATGACCCATCAGGGTGAGTTCTACGGCATTCCACCTGCTCCACGTCTGGTGCTGAAACCCTGCTTGTGACCCCCGTAAAACAATATCCTCAACCGCGCCGTCAATGGCAGCATAGATCCTATGCAGTCGCTCAAGTAGCTCGTCTCTTGACATGGGTGAACCTCCAAGGAATAGCGCGAGGCGAGATAGCCAAGGCGGCGGCTCAGCAACCCACGATTGGCCAGCGGCTACTGCACACTACACTAGAAACGCTGGCCGAAGAACTCGGCTAGAGGCGGTTTTGACCGCTTCCACAGGGCATCGACCTCGCGCCGAGTCATGAGCCACGCATGGCGTCAAGGTCCATCCCCGCCCGGTTGAGTAGATCCTTCATAGCGCCCGCCCGTAGAGCATCGCCATCGCGCACGTAGTTCGCGTACCGGCCACACATCGACCGAAGAATCAGCCGCCGATAGTGCTCACTGGATGGCCTAGGGAGCGCGAGCTTCACTACAGACGAACCGATGAGGAGCGCCACCAACGCTCCGAGCGCCGAGATCCATCCAAACTGCCACCACATAACGATGGCCAGCACGGGGATGCTAGCGTATACCATGAGCGCTAGGTTCGTCTCCCATGGCGGCGTTATCGCGTCTTGGAGCCCGGTCCTCGTGGTGCCGCTGCTAAGCGTCCTACCCATAGTCAGCGTGGCACTACTAAAACTCAGGGAGTAAGCAAGCCCGACAGAAAGCGCGGCTGCGAGTAGCCAAAGTATGATTTCCACCAAGCACCTCCGATTCGGAGCCTGAAAAAGTGCCTACAACAAAAGCGCCGATGCAGTCCCGAATCATTCAGTGATAAGAACTCTGGCTCCAAGATGTCGCTCCGCTTGGGATCCCACACGGTTCTGGGGATAATGATAGCAACGGGCAAAAGCGCCTGAACGATTGAGCCAATCATAGCCTAGTTGACTAGTTGAACCTTATTAGCAAGCCTGTCTTTCTTGAGAGCGCGTTCTGATTCTGATAATGGGCGTTCTCGGAACCTCTGGCCCCGAACGCTGCCGCCTGGCGGCACCGCCACGGAACCCCGTACCAGCCTCTGGAGGAGAATAAGCCCATGCAAGACGCCTGCCTAGCTTTGCGCGACAAGATCTCTCTGGGAATTGGACCAGTTCAGCGTCTCTGTTGACTATACGCCTACCTACGCATTTGGCTGGGTGGCAAGCCACCGTGCGCTTATTGGTGCCCCATCATACTAGCACTTGCCCTGCGCTCAGTGAATATGCTGCTGAGACTTACTCTACGTCGTACTCTTCGGATGGCTTCCCGTGCAGAGCCAGCGACCGAGCCGTCGCCGTGGCGATGCCTTCCAGCACGACCGATGGGAGTTTCCCGTGGCCCCGACTTCCTTAGCGTCCAGTATCTCAGTTCCGACCAGTCTTTCGCCCTTGCCGATATTGAGGGCAACCTCCTCGTTCAACTGCACAGTGCGGCACTCGTGGTTTCCCTCGAGCAATCGAACATAAAGGGCGTCAGTCTTGGGCATCGTAGCCAATCTTCATCGCGGTCGCTCAATCGCCATGTCGTGGTCGCCTTGGCGAGGGAAGCGTTATCGCCTCGTCATAACTCTCACTTCCCTCCCCCAAGCGCTAACAGTATTCATTCTAAGTACAGCATTTCGTAAGAGCGTAGCGGATTCGATGCCGTCGGCCATTACGTTACAGCGCCGTAAATGCGCCACGAACTAACGAAATGCTGTACTAAGTTGCTCGGCCTCGCTCAGGCTTTCACGAAGGGCGTTCACCCGCCAGAACCAAAATGCGCTGGCGCAGCTCGGCAGACAACCACATTCCTGAGTCATTCAGACGAATGACCAATGGCCCGACCGTATCCGTCAAACCCTGCGCCTTTGCTTCGAGCAGCACCTTCAACGTTCCCCAGACTGTCAGTCCAGCCGCTTGGGCGGTACGGCGGGCGAGCATGTCATCCAGCAAGATGACGCGCGTCGGGTTTTCGAGGACCAGGGCCATGGCGGCCAGCTCGCCTATGCCTAAGTCCAGCGATAGCCATTCGGAAGGCGTGGCACGTGGGTCTACAACTCGAAGCCAAGGGTAGTCAACCGGAACCGGAACGTCGTAGCCTCTTTGCTTGCCTTCCGTGAGTTCAGACAGCACCGCTGTGGGTATCCACACTTGGCTAAACATCTGCGGCAGCCAACCAATCGCTCCAATGCGATGGAGGTACAGCAGCGGCGAGGTATTACTGATTGCCTCAGGCACGTTGACCTTCCAAGTCTGCTAGCTCGGCTTGAAAGGGGAACACCTTGTAGCGGCCGAGAGCGAGTAGGAACTCTACACGAGACATCCCAGCCAGCTCAGCGGCGCGACCAGAGGATAAGCGGCCAAGTTCGTACAGCTTGACCGCCGCCAAAATGCGTAGTTCTCGGGCGAAGGCTGCTTCGTCCGTCTTCTCGGCGAGGAGTATCTTCTCCGGAATGTCCAGGATGATCTGCCGTGTAACCATTGTAACCTCCTGGCTTCATCGCGCCAGTCTAGTTGGCGCGTGTCGTGACGCCTCATCCCTCCCCGCTCGATGGTAACACCAGCTAAGCCCCAAGTCAAGCTGTTGATCGGTCCAACCGTCGAGAGTGATCTTGGCCCGGCAACATGACCTGGTTATCGTATGGCAAGTAGCCACCTACCCACCGAAACGCACTGGAGTCACCCGCTAGTAAGCTGTGGTTGGTGTTGCCGCCGCCGGCGTGGCAGTGCCGTACAGGGCCATCAGGCTAGCCATGGTGTCCTGCATCTGCCTCATCTGGTCCATCATTCTCTGGCGCTCGGCATCGCTCGGCTGAGGCATCATGCCCTGCATCTCGTCCATCATTCGGGACATCTGCTCGGCCAGCCTCTGCATCTGCTGCATGGCCTGCTGTCGCTGCTCAGGCGTCATTTGCTGGGCCTGGTCTCGCATTCGCGCGGCAAGCGTGCTTATTTGCTCCATGGTCTGCGCCATCTGTTGACGCATTTCGGGTGTCATGTACTCCGACTGCATCATCGTCTGACCCATTTGACCGGTCATTGTCGCCATTTGATCCATCATCTGCTGCATCTGCTCGAGAGATACTTGACCTCCCATCATCCCATCCATCCGCTCGCTCATGTCGCGCATCATTTCATGCATTTCATCCATATCGGCGTCCGGCGGCATCATGCCTGGCTCTGGTGTAAGCTCGCCCGGCGCTGCCGCTGGCGGAATCGGAGTTGGTGTGGGCGTGGTCGGGATAGTAGTCTGGCAGGCGCTTATCAAGAACAACGCCACTGCCAATGTACAAATCAGCGTGAGCAATTTTGGGATACGCATGTTCCTGCTCCCTTCAAACTTCAGCGTTTTAGAGGATCGGGATCACCTCTGAGATGGCTGAAGCATTGTTATCACTTATTGCTCATAGACGCGGCAAATGATATGCCAACTGGCAAAGCTGCTTCATCAAGGAAAGACGTCCCGATATGTTTGCCGTCCGACTGCGCGTGCCAGTCGGCACCGTTCACGTGCACCGGTTGGCCAAGCTGGAGGAACCGGCCGAACGATTTGGCGATGGATTCATCCACATCACCAGCCGGCAAGGCATCGAGATCCCCGGCGTCCGCTTCGGCGACCTCGAGGCTCTCCGACAGGAGCTGGCGACCGTGGGCCTTGCCCCCGGCTCCTGCGGCCCCAGGGTGCGCAACATCCTCGCCTGTCCCGGCAACCGCTCTTGCAGCCATTCGTTCGTCGACAGCCGCGCCTTTGGCGAGACCCTCGATAGGCTGTTCGTGGGCAAGGATTTCTGCACGAAGATCAGGATCGCCGTCTCCGGCTGCCCCAATAGCTGCACCACGCGCCTAAGTGAACGACATCGGTTTCGTGGGCGGTGTCGATCCCGTGCTGGCGCCCGACCTCTGCAACGGCTGCGGCTTATGCGTAGAGTTGTGCAAGGAAGGGGCGATCGCCCTGGGTGAGGATTCGCTGCCGCGGAAAGACCCGAGCAAGTGCCTGTACTGTGGCGACTGCATCCTTCTCTGCCCGACCGAGGCCTGGGAGGTCGGGCGGGAGGGCTATACGGCCTACGTGGGCGGTAAGGTGGGGCGCCACCATCAACTGGCCACGAAGTTCGCCGAGTTCGTCTCTCCCGAGCAGGGAGCTGATCTGGTGGGCCGAGTCCTCGAATTCACCATCGCCAAGGGCAAGAAGGGCGAGCGATTGGGATCCGTCCTGAATAGAACAGGCGTCGCCGCGCTGCACGACTACCTGGCGGTGGCCACCTAGCTGTGCTCTGATGTTGATTCGGACACTTAACTAACAGGACTTACGCGGTGGAACTCTTGTTGACGGTGTTGTGCTGTCGTCCGTGTAGGGGCGAACGGCGTTCGCCCTGCGGGTCAAGGTAGTGGTGGTCAAGCCCTGAGAGGGCGAACGCCGTTCGCCCCTACACTGTTGAGCCGCATCAAAACCGCACTGCGTAAGTCCTGTTAACTAATGACAGTCACGCCTGGCTGACCAGACAACTGGAGGCTCATGTCTCTCACAATATGAGCCTCCAGTCGTTTTTGGCGGGGACGACGCGAGCCTTGCCACACCGGAGGGTGAGTGGATGAGCGAATTGAGTTTAGACAAGGGGGTAACGCCGATGATGCCTGACTCGTGCCGAGTTCTGATCCCTCGCCTGACCTCAGCTTCTCTCACATGGCTAGCGCCTTCCTCGCCGCCGCCGGCATCTCTTCAGCCTGGACAGCATGACGCTTTGCCCTAATCTACTTTTAACCCTCCTCTAACAGCCACTTAACCGGCGCCTGAAATGATCGATGGAGAAGACGCCTGGGTGACCGTCTTGCGCGTTGCCAGGGTGGTTTTCGATCCAATTCGTGGCGCCACGGCGAAGCAGGAGGTGAATCATGGGACGAGGTCGATCGGCAAGTCGAGTTCAGCTATTCATCGGCTGGATCGTTCTGGTGGCAGTTGTGCTGGCAGCAGGGGGGTACTACGCAGAGCGCGCTTTGACATCTCGGGGTGGCAACGCGTCGAATGCCTCGACTGCCGCTCGCGATCTCTCCGCCAGCTCGAGCTCCGAGCTAGCGGTTGCGAACAAGATCGGTGACTTGGGCCTGATCGAAGTTCAGATGGGCCGGGAAGCAATTGCCCAGATCAACCAGATGCACGGACACAACGTCGGATTGCGGGCCGGCTACATCGCTTCGTATGGGGGCGGCGGACACAACACGAGCGTGTGGGTGGCCCGAATGGACAATCCTGCGGACGCCAAGAGCCTGATTGACCAAATGACAGATATGATCCGGCCCAACAAACCCTACTTCACCGACCTGCGACAGGTGGAAAAGGAGGGCAAGACCGTGTTTAGTGTAAACAGCGGTGGACAGAAACACTACTACTATCAAGTCTCCAATAGCGTAGTCTGGTTATCGGTGGACGGGCCCGATCCGGATGGCGTATTGCAGAACGCGCTTGCCGTGCTGAAATAAATAATCCGGCGCGACGAATGCTAACGACTCGCTCGGTGGTCATCTGCTGTAGCGGCGAAAGATTTTTCGCCCCTACGGCAGGCGCACGTACAACAACGATTGCGCTGGTTGTTTAGAAAACGTCTGCAGACGTTTGCGGGGCAGTGTGATAGAATAAGGCGGCAATCCAAACTGGCCATGCGGTAGGGGGAATAGGGATGGCGGCCGTTGTGACGCGAAGCATCGCCAAGTGGCTGATTGTTCTGGCCCTTGCGGTCGCTCTGCTGCCTTCCCCTCTCGTTGCCGACAGCCTGATCGCCATCAAGGTTGACGTTCAGCCTCCCTTTCCCCTTCCTGACGAGGAGATACGCCTTCGCCTGAAAGTAGAGGACAGGCGTGGGGGTGTTCTGGCCAACGCCAAAGTGGTGGCCATCGCCTGGATGGAGTCCGGAGACAATCCTGGCATGGCGGCGATGGAGGGCGGGGGAAGCTCGCGCACCGTGCCGGTGCGGATTGTCGGACAGCCGCTGGCGGAGCCGGGCACCTATCACACCAGCGCCAGGCTGCCCATGAGTGGGCGGTGGCGCCTTCAAGTCTGGGCCAACTCGGGTGGGGCAAACGGCAAGGTGCCTCTCGAGTTGGACGTCCTCTCGTCCAAAGCCCCGCAGGGGATCGACTGGCTGCTTATCTCCGTTATCGCGGCCATAGGCATCGTCATGTTTGCGGGCATCTGGCGGCTTCGGTCGGTCCCCACACTGGCGCGGACTGGTTCAAACGGTGGGTCGGCTGTGGCAGTGTCCTCTGCTAACCTGCTGAACTTGCGGTGGTTGAGAAGCGTGCTGCGAAGTCGCTGGTATCCGTTGGCGTTTCAGGTCGTTACCGCGGCCTTCCTCGCCTTCTCCCTCGTGCTTTTACTGGTCGGGGCGCCCGTCGCTCACGACAACTTCGGCTCCGCGGTTACGTGGGTCCTCTGGTGGCCGCTCCTGCCCCTTCTCTTTCTCCTGTTTGGGCGGATCTGGTGCGCCATCTGCCCCATGTCCGCCCTGAGTGATTTCGTGCAAAGGCTGTGCGGCAGGAAGGGAGGAGTCCCATCGGCTTTAAGACGGTGGGGAGTATGGCTCATCTTCGCCGCTTTCCTGTTCATCACCTGGTTCGATGTGGCTTTCGGTCTAGCGTCGAGCGCCCGCAGCACGGGCTATCTTCTGCTGCTGGTCACCACCGGCGTGGTAGCTACCGGCGTCCTTTTCGAGAGACGGGCCTGGTGCCGCTACCTCTGTTTTATCGGCGGCCTGTCCGGGAACTACGCCATGGCGTCGGCGGTCGAGCTGAGGGCCACGCCTGAGGTTTGTCGGAAGTGCAAGACCCTCGACTGCTATCGGGGCAACGACAGGGCGCCAGGGTGTCCCATGTTTGAGTATCCCCGGGCGATGAACTCTAACCGGTGCTGCAACCTTTGCGCTCGCTGCATCAAGGCCTGTCCCCACGATTCCCTTCGTCTCAGTTTGCGGCAGCCGACTGCAGAAGTAGCCACGCCGGGACGCGGTCGATGGGAGGAAGCGCTGCTAGCCGCAGGTCTGCTGGCTATCGTAGCTACTCAGACTTTCATCATGCTTAGTCCCTGGGCAGACCTGACCGGGTGGGCGAGAAAGTCAATCGGCGTCGGCGGCGGTCTCTTGTTCACCTTGCTGTTTGGTTCCGGTCTGCTCCTGGCCGTTGCCGCCGTGTTCGCCGTGAGCGCCGTCTCGGGCCGGCTGCGGGGGGAAACGGCCGGAGTCAACCTCCTCCGCTACGCCTATGCGCTCATACCCCTGGGCCTGATGGGGCATCTCGCTCATAACTTGAATCACATCCTGGGCGAAGGGAAATCCCTATTTCAGACTCTCTTTCGTCTGCTGAGGCAGCCGGACTACGGCGCTCCCGCCTTTGTCAGCGCGGCTACGGTCCAGATTCTCCAGTTCGTCTTGGTCTTCACTGGAACGGCTATGGCGCTATACGTGATCTGGCGCCTATCCGGCCCTTCTGAAAAAAGCGGTAAGACGACATATCGTCTCGCCGGGCTGCCCCACGCTCTGCTGGTGCTCGTGACGACGGCAGCCTTCCTGTGGATGTTTGGCCAGGGGATGGTTCCCCGCATGCAGATGGCTGGCACGGCCCATGAGGAAGTATCTCCGGCGTTGATCGAGGCCGCCAAGGCGAGTGTGCGCGCCTTCGTCGGCAGCAACCTGGACCTGGCTTACGTCCATCTCGAAGAACATGGCTACCAGGACATAATCCTTCGTGGCGGCGACAGGTACTACTTCGTCGACATCGCCAATAACATGGTTGTGTCCACTTTCAACAGCCGGCCGAATCTGGGGGCAGTCTCCAGGGTGCCCTACGGCGATGTGGCGAGGGTGGCGGTGGAGTATGCGCTCAGACATTACCCAAACCTCGCCAATTATGGCTTGCAGTTTGTCGAAACGGATGAGGTTAGCCCTTATACTGGCGGTTACGTTTTCCAGTGGCGGCAGTTCAAGGAGGGAGTCGGAACTCCCAACCAAGTGAAGATAATCACCGACGGGCTGGGACAGGTTGCCATCTTCTCGGCGAGGGACACCCAGGTTACGGTTCCTACGACGCCGGTCTTCGATCAAGAAACGGCGTTGACCGCGGCAAAGTCCCTAATTGATTTCGAGCCGACAAAGGCATCGGCAGCGCTGGACATCGGACCTGAGCTTTCCGGCAGGCAGGTATTGCGTTGGACCATGCTTCTCGAAGGGTCCCGACCTGATGGCGAGCAGAGCGGGCGCGTGCCGCGGTCGGAGGTAGTGGTCGATGCGCTGTCGGGAGAGTTGCTATCAGTGGTGAAGTGGAACTAGACCAGCGCCGTCACCTCCAGCAGCAAGAGTAGGCGGCCGCAAAAGCGCTGGTACGGCATAGGGCAAACCCGAGGAGGTGGAAATGACGAAGGCGTTTTGCAGGCCAGCAGCAGACAGCGTATAATAGGCGAGTATGCTTAAGAGTAGAAAGGGAGGTAATCACGTGGGACTGTTATCGCGAATGGGCACCGTGCTAAAGGCGAAGATGACCGCGGTTTTGGACAGGGCTGAGGACCCAAGGGAAACTCTTGACTACTCGTATCAGAAGCAGTTAGAACTCCTCCAAAACGTCAAGCGAGGCGTTGTCGAGGTTGTTACTTCAAAGCGCCGGTTGGAGCTCCAGGCCAGCAAGCTAAGGGAGAACGTCGCCAGACTCGACGAGCAGGCGCGACGGGCGCTCGCGGCTGGTCGGGAGGACCTGGCTAGGACCGCTCTGGAGCGAAAGCAGGTTGCCCTGTTGGAACTGCAAGGAATGGCGAGCCAGATAAGCGAGCTTGAGAACGAACAAGCGAAACTGACGGGGGCAGAGTCCAGGCTGGCAATGAAAGTCGAGGCGTTTCGAACGCGGAAAGAGACGATCAAGGCTCAGTACTCTGCGGCCGAGGCTCAGGTCAGAATAGGCGAGGCGGTAACCGGCGTCTCGGAAGAGATGGCCGACGTCGGGCTGGCAATCCAACGGGCCGAGGACAAAACGGAGAAGATGCGAGCGCGTGCAGGAGCTATTGACGAATTAGTGGCTGCCGGTACTCTCGACGACTTCACCGGCAGGGTCGATGTGGTCGAGCGGGAGCTGGCGCAGATCGCCGTTTCGCAGAACGTCGATCACGAGCTGGCATCCCTTAGGAGACAACTGGAGACTTCAAATCCTAAGCAGCTTAAGGAGGGGAAATGATCGTTCGAATTTCAACCGAGGGCCAATACCGTCTCAAGAGCTCCTATCTGGACAAGCTGAACGAGATCGACAACAAGCTCGTGTCCATCGTGGCCAAAGGCGATGAGAAGGAGTTCAGAAAGCTGTTCACGAGGATGATTGCCTTGGTCAAAGAAAAGGGAACGCCGGTAGAGCCCGCTGATCTGGCAAGTTCTGACGTGGTTCTACCTCCACCTGATACCAGCCTGGCGGAGGCCAAGGAGCTGTTTGCCGGAGAGGGGCTCATACCCGGTTGAGCGGGATGTCCCACAGCGGAAACCATCTGTCCATCTCGGGCTCGACGGGCATCTCTTTCTCCATGACAGCCCGTAGTCGCAGCTCAGATGCGCTATCCCTCTGCTTCCCAGAGGTCGGGATAAAGGGATAGAAGCTACCACGTTTGTAGTTGTAAATCCAGAACAACTGCCGGCCATCTCTGTCGCGAAACTGGAAGAGCCCGGCCAGCAGTTGTTCGCCAAAACCGTGCTCGTGCAACGTCTGGCTAACTAGATGCATGGTCGCTACCAAGTCTTCGAAATCTTCGTCTGTCAGCAGAATCCAGCGATAGCCATAACTATCGGTTCTGTTTGTCAAATCTGACTTGGTTTCTCGCCCGCTCAGCTCTAGGAGGTCCTTCAGCTCCGCCTCGGCGGAATCAAAACGGGAGGTCGTTACTGGCTTGAAGCAGATGCCCGCCCGGCCGGTAGATTTCAAGCCAAGCTTGACAGACATACTGACATAGCCCGTCGCCATTGCGAACAACCTCTCAGTCTTTGACTTGACCGGCCTGCTTCGCCCGAAGAGTGAATCGAAGAAGCTCAAACGGCAGTCTCCATCTCCATCTGCATTTTCCGCAGGCGGTCTAATCTCTTCTCTAACGAGGGATGCGTCGAGAGCAATTCCATCAGCCAAGAGCCTTTGATCGCGGGGAGAATGAAGAAGGCGTTCATTCCTTCTACCTCACGCAAGTCACGCTCCGGTACGCGCTGCAGGACGCCGCTGATCTTGAGCAAAGCCGACGCCAAATTGGACGGCGCACCGGTGATGACGGCCGCCCCGCGATCGGCAGCGAACTCACGGTACCGGGAGAGAGCGCGGATCAGGAGGAAGCTCAAAATCCAGACGACTATGGATACTACGTAGATGATTATCAGCGCCTGGCCACCATCCCGGTCCCGTCGCCCGCGATGGCCGCCATACATCCCACTGAACAACGCTGACCGCATTATGAATTGGGCGATGGTGCCAAAGAAGCTGGCGAGAGTAATAACCATCACGTCCCGGTTCTTGACGTGACTGAGCTCGTGGGCGAGCACCGCCTCGAGCTCCGACGTGTTCAAGCGGTTCAACAAGCCAGAAGTGACCGCCACCACGGCGTTCTTCGGATTTCTCCCCGTGGCGAAGGCGTTGGGCACGCTCGTATCGACGATAGCCACGCGGGGCTTCGGAAGGTCGGCGAGAGTGACCAGGCGCTCGACCATGGAGTGAAGTTGAGGGGCCTGCTCCGGCCCGACCTCCTTGGCGCCCATCGACCACAGAACGAGCTTATCGGAGAAGAAGTACTGAACTCCAAGCAGGACTGCGGCGACGATAGCCAGCGTCAAGAAGTCGAGGCCTACGGCGAACAGCACGGCCATGAAGAAGAGGTAGACGGCAGCCAGCAAGAACATCACGACGAACATTCTGATAGACAGTTGTGTATCTCGGCCATGCCACGTTCTTCTCATAACACCCTCCAGCGCTAGTTCGAGCCGACAAGTTATTCTACTCCGTGTTCTCCAAGATGTCTAGCGTGCGATCTACCAAACTGAAGTTCCACAGCACGTTAATCACGCCGAAGGATCCTAGCCATCTCTAGGTTAGACACCAGGGTCGGGCAGCCTCGATGGGCTGCTCGCTTCTGACCAGGAGGCAGACGCTGGCGTTGAGACCGGGAAGCCGGAAGACGGCAGTCCAGACGGGTTCAAGTGGGTCGCGTACCAGCGCCAGCACCCAGGCCTCGGAGAGATGGCGGCGGTGCAGACATCGGAGCAGGTCGGTCACGGCCTGAGGTTGATCGGCGGGCAGCGATGCGTAGCGCACCAGTAGTAGGCGAAGCGGGACGGGACGGAGGAAAAGGGAGAGGAGCTTGTTCAAGGGATTTGGTAGAACACGCAGGCCGAGGAAGCGTAAGCGTGCGACTCTGCCCGGTACAAAGGCGCTGGCCACACCGACTGGATTGCCATCCGGAACCAGCCCGGTCGTGACGTCGGCGGGCGAGTGATGGACCGTCGCCAGCTCAACAGCCAGGCGTTCTGCCGTCAGCGGTCGCCAGAATTGGTGGTTGGCGTAGCCGGCGTTGAGCGCCTCCGCTGCATATGGCAGGTCGTCCGGCATGGCAGGCCGACACGTGATGCTCGCCGGACGGCGATGGGGCAGAAGGCCCGGCGCTGCAATCCGTACCCCGAGTGCCCGCTCTTGGTGGAAGCCGGCGCGACGGAAAGTGCGCAGGGAGGGCTCGTTGCGGCTGGCTACCGCTGCCCATATAACCCTGGCGTTTTGCTCGACGCGGGCGCGCTCGCAGGCATGGGCGATCAGCGACGAAGCGACGCCCTGGCGCCGGTAGGCCGGGTGGACGCGCAGGGCAAAGAGATAGGCGCCGGGAGCGAGATCGCCGTTTATCTGAGTGGGAGCTATACTCGCGAAGAGCATTCCTACGACGGCAGATGAAGGCGGTGCCATAGCAACATAGCCACGGACGCCCGGATAGCGGGCAGCCAGGGCGAAGTAGTCATCTTTGATCTCAATCTCGACGGCCAGAGGACCCGAGTCGGGTGAAACCCGCTCGAGGGCCGCTAGCGCCGGAGCGTCGACCGGGACGGCATCCCTGATCGTCACCTTTGGAAAGCGACCGTGGTCACTTGTCGGAACGGTCAATGGCCTTGCACGTCCATTCTGGGCATCCCTTCACCCGCATGGGGCACGGACTCCAGCAGCCAGTCGATCTCCAGAGTCATAACGAAAGTCCCCTTCTTCCAACAATGGAGTTTCGATACTGGCGGTGCAGGACTTGTACCAGTTCACACGCAAGGTCCTTCCTTTCCAGTTCATGGAAGGCCAGCGGAGCCACATTTCAACTAACGCCAGTGTACAGGACGCGGCTCTGCAGCGACTAAGGGAAGCGAAGGCCATCCAACACTACCTCAGGTTACAGGTAGCGTGAAACGAAACGAAGTATTGCGGCCAACCTCACTCTCCACCCAAATGCGTCCACCATGGGCCTCTACCAGGCCCTTGGCAACATAAAGGCCGAGGCCGGTCCCGGGCACCTTCTCTTCTCTGGCCGCTCTTGTACGGTTAAAGCGCGAGAAGAGCTGTGGCCGGTCTTCTGGAGAAATGCCCGGCCCTTGATTGGTTACCGATACCACCGCTTCTCCAGGTTTGCTTTCTATCTGGACGAGTATCTCGGTCTCGGTATAGGAATATTTGGCAGCGTTGGAGAGAAGATTCGTCAGTATTTGCTCAAGACGGGTAGGGTCGGCCTTGGCTGGTGGCATCGTCCCTTGCGTCTCCAGCCGCAGCGGGTGCCCTTCGGTTAATTTTGCTGCTCGATCCACTATCTCGCGCACAAACTGTGGCAGGTCTATTACCTCCTTGGCCAAAGCCAACTGTTTCGATTCGATACGGGAGGCATCAAGGAGATCGGCGACCATGCGCCCAAGCCGTTTAGTGCTGATGTCAATGGCATCAACCGCCCTACGCTCTCGGTCGCTGTCGTGTCGTTTAGCGAGCAGTCGCATAAGGAAACCGGCGTAACCCGTGATAACCGTAAGGGGGGTACGCAGGTCGTGGGCCACAACCGAGATGAACTCCTCACGTTGCTGTCGCTCCGTTCGCAATTCCTCGTTGAGCCGAGTAATGCGCCTGGCAAGGAAAGCCACCATTACTGCGGCGAGCATTCCCAGTATCCCAAACATCAAGCCCAAGATAACCTGAGCGCTCAAGAACTGGTCGAGACGGCTACGGTCGGAGTCTTGGATTGCGACGACGTACTCGTGGAGCGATATCAGGTGTTGTTGGATATCGTTAATAAGACGGTCGCTATCGTCACTTGCGGCCGCCGCCTGAGCCTCGCCGACGCGACCATCCTTGCGCAGGGCGATTACCGGCTCGGCGAACTGCTGCCATCGGGTGATGACCTGTTCCATCTCATTCATATGGCGTTCTGCCGCTGGGCCTAGACGTTCGGCCTGAATTCTACCGGCCGGAAGGAGATCTCGGAAGCTAGCCCCCGCCTTCTCGTAGTAGCTGAGATGGCTGGGGTTGCCGCTGATGACGTAGTGTAGAAAACTGCGTTCCGTGCTTGCCATGAGTTCCCGGATCTGACTCTCCATCTTGTCGAAGGGCTCGACCACCCCGCGGACGTGCGAATGGGCGCCGATGGCAAGCTCGCTGGTCACGATCGGCGTGACGATCAGGCCGACGAGAACAAGCAAGATGAAAACTGTGCCAAAGATGATGGCGCGACTCCCGAGTGAGAACCAATCGCGAATTCTTTGCATCACCGCCTCCAGGGCCGACCACAGGCGCTGCAGCGGCCTTCTGCCCTCGGTTGAATTGCAGGGCCAGGCGGGTATAGCCTGCGCCTCACAATGCAAGCCTACGTGCTCGCATCGCCAGTGTAGCAGCAAAAGATTAACGCTTGCTTAATGCTATCTGATTTTGACGGAGAATTTGAATCATGGCATGCCCTCTGCTGTTCATATCCGGTCAACTTGTCGGAAAGTAAAACACAGGGAGACTCCATGGCACATATTCGGGAAGTCATCGAAATCAAGGCACCGCCCGATACAGTATTCGAAATACTCGACGCTCCAGAGCATTTTCCTGAATGGATAAGCGGTGTTTCTAATATCAGATTCTTATCGTCCGAGAAGCACGGTCCAAACAGCGCCATTGAGTTAACACTCAAGTTTGGTGTCTTCCAGTTCAAAGTGAGAGCAAAGGTCGTCGATTACAAGAAAGAGTACCAATTCACATCGAAGGCACGCCAGGGATTATCGGAACTGACACGGTTGAGCCTCTTCCTGATGGTGGTTCCCGTGTTATTTGGGACTTTGAATATGAGATCCCTTCAATTGTTGGCAGAATCGCCGATAGAGTGGTATTCCAACGCCTTTTTGAGAGGTCAGCCGAGAGATCTCTGAGGAATCTCAAAGTGAAAATGGAACATGGAACCTTGGTGGTGGACCAACGACAGGGTGGTCTGTGATGGAACTGCTTCACAGCGTGATTGGTCTGGAGCGCTAGGACTTGCGCTCTTTCTCTGGCTGTGCTCCCTCGTAGTCGTAGGATTCGTGTTTTATGTGTGGATCGGGCTAGGAACTACCGTGACAGTCATCGTGGCAGCTATTGTATTGGTAGCTCTATTGGTTTTTTGCTTGAGGTTAAGCTTTACACTAACGGAACCGCGGCCCTGAGAATGCTGTGCGGCATACATCGAACCCCTCATGACCGCCTGCGCCAAAGGCGAGGCACGAATCCGGGAACCTGCCGCATGTACTCTCGATAGGCGGGCAAACGTTGTACTAGGTCTAATTCCTCCAATCTGGCCTGAACTACAAGCCAGCCGACCCCGAGGGCGCAGGCCACAAGAAAACCGGTCGTAGGCCTCAGCAGGGCGAGCCCTGTAAAGCCTAGGAGCCCGCCGGCGTATATGGGATGCCGCACGTGAGCGTAAGGCCCCCGGCGTTCGAGCGTATCCCGCATAGAGGGCATGTGAGTGCGCCAGCCCAGTGCCAGGTGTCCCCAAATCATGGGAACCAGAGCGATGCCAATCAGCAGCAAGCCCGGAGCCTGAAGGATGGTACTACGGGTGAGAAGCAGCGGCCCCGGTGTTAGCCAGGCGAGAGCAAGGCCAATGCTCCACAACGGTATGCCCAAGACATTCCGCAGGACGGCAGTGAACATTTGGCCAGCGTTTTCACCCCAGCGGCGAGTGTAGGCGGCGGTAAAAGCGCTGGCCCCGCACAGGGCAAACCCAAGGAGCAGGGGAATGAGGAATATGTACATTCGTTTCTCCTTTCCTCCATCGCGGAGCTTCTTGCCTCCGATCTCTGTCGCGTTCGTCATCGTGAAGGTACGACGAGAGTCAGCGCAGACTACGGTTGCCGCGATGAGTTTGGACAAACTGCGGGCCACAACAATTGAAGAATTCCTCTAACACCGTAGGAAGCATCTCTCGATAATAACGGCAGAGTTATGAACCCGGTGCCCCATAATTCGCGCGGCCGTACTAGCACGCCTTCTGCCGCGTCTGTCATGCGAGCTATCTCAGGCGCTGCACGTATCGCCGAGTGACACATCAGAAGACTGGATCGAGTGGCCCAGAGATGCGTTCGACGTATCGACGGACTCGGCTAACGAAGAGGTGGTGCATCTGCTATGCATGCTAAAAAGAATACTAGGCCAAAGCGTGGCTTTTGGACAGGGGTACTCGTCGGTTTGCTTCTCGCCTGGATTCTTTCGAGACTCCGCATCGATCTCAACCGCGCGGCAAGGGTGTTCTACAACTTCTTTGCCCCGTTTTACGACTCAGGGTTAGAGTTTGTCGGCGGTTTGTACGCATCGCGGGAGTTATCAGTGGAAAGGCTGGAGCTCGAATCAGGCGATCAAGTGCTGGAGGTATGCGTTGGTACGGGGGCGAACTTGCCGTACATGGCTCGGCCCATCGGACCGACAGGCAAGATCTACGGCATCGACATCAGCGAGGGGATGCTAGAAATGCAGCCGAAAACTGGCAATATGCAGAGACCCGCGAATTCTGTCCCCACTAGGAGGTCTGAATTGTTTGCCAGACCTGCTGTTGCCCCCCACATAGTGCCAAAAAGCGGATGCGATTCCCCACCGCTTTTTC